>NZ_CP054139.1:5741892-6044097 GCF_013283875.1 Mucilaginibacter mali | reverse complement strand
TGAAAAAGAAGAGCTGGCGACCATGCCGGCGGAAGAACTGCAAGAGCTGGCGGACCTCTACCAAAAACGCGGTCTGGATGAACGGCTGGCCATGCAGGTGGCCCTGCAACTGACCACGCATGATGCGCTGGCCTCTCATGCAAGAGATGAACTGGGAATTAACGATATTACACAGGCGAAACCGCTGACCGCGGCCTTAGCCTCAGCGGGTTCTTTTATAGCCGGCGGTTTGTTACCGTTATTGGTCGCACTGTTTGCACCTATTCCAACGATGGTTTATTTTCAATATGTATTTGCCATCCTCTTTCTGGCCTTGTCGGCTTATGTAGCTGCCAAGGCCGGTGGTACCCCTAAGGGCAAAGCGGTGTTGCGTATCTGTTTCTGGGGTACGGTCGCTATGGCCATGACAGCGCTGGTCGGCTACCTGTTCGGTACGAAGATCAGCTAAGAATCCTATAAAAAATAACGGAGCCGAAAGATCGGCTCCGTTTACCGGCGATACCTGCCTGGTTGTCGCCGCGTCTTACCGCACCCGGAATAAATTCCGTCCATCGGCTATGCAACAAAAGTATACGAAAATCGGCCGCCTCGACATGAGCAGGATCAGGTTGGTACATGAGGCTCATCATGGTAGGACCTAACTTATTTTATTAAACAGAAAAAGCTGATTTACATCATCGTTACAGGTGAGCACGGTCATTCCTTAAAAGCGACATATCGGGTTATTTTGAGGAACAAATCATTATTCATTAACAAAATCCAATGTTATGAAAACAGACCTTGAAATTCAAAAAGACGTGCAGGAGGAGCTGCAGTGGCAACCCTTTCTACGCGCAGCGGAGATCGGTGTTTCCGTGAAGAACGGTATTGTTACTTTGACCGGGCAGGTGGACAGCTACGCAAAAAAACTGGAAGCTGAGCAGGCGGCTAAAAAAGTATTTGGGGTTAAAGCAGTCGCGGAAGAGATCCAGGTGGGTTTATCTCCTGCCTACCGCAAAAATGACACCGAGATAGCCGCCGCGGTACTCCACGCCTTAAAATGGCATACGGCCATTCCGGACGACCGCATCCAGGTTAAAGTGGAGGATGGTTTTGTCAAACTGGAAGGTGAAGTGGAATGGGCGTTCGAGCGTAATAGCGCGACCAATGCCGTAAAATACCTGACCGGTGTCCGTTCGGTGGCGAACCTGATCACGGTGAAACCAAAAATTACCGCGCATGAACTGGAGAAAAAGATCCGCGCAGCTTTCCACCGCAGCGCGACGGTAGATGCGGAAAAGATCACGGTTACCGTGGCCGGAAACAAGGCAACCCTGACCGGCAAGGTTCGCTCCTTTGCCGAAAAGAAGGAAGCCGAGAACGCCGTTTGGGCGGGTCCCGGAATCTTCAGCCTGGACAGCAGGCTGATCGTCGAAGAACCGGAACTGGTCTACTAACCAACGGCCGTAAGGGTCTGGCAGCCTATCAAAGGGCTGCCTTTTTTTGCACAAAGAATTACCCGGGCTTTTCAATAACAGTGGGAAATTTTTTTTTTGATTCGGATTCGCAAAAGTTGTATCTTGTCGTAACTATTTGATTCAGAGCCGAAGCCCTATGCCTGCAAAACCTGTCATCTTACTGATCGAGGATAATACCGACATCCGGGAATGCGCCAGCGAACTGCTGGAACTGGAAGGTTATGAGGTCTATACGGCCGCAGATGGCGCACAGGGTGTTTCTCTCAGCCGGCTGATCAACCCAGACCTGGTGATTTGCGACGTGGTCATGCCCATTATGGGCGGCTATGAAGTTTTCAACCAGCTAAAACAAGATCCCAAATACAAAACCACGCCATTCGTCTTTTCCACGGCCCAGTCCGAACGGGGCGATATCCAGAAAGCCAGCAACCTTGGGGTCAGTGATTATTTGATCAAACCTTTTGACGACCAGACCTTACTGGCTTGCATCCGCCGCCACCTCGAGGTGGTTTAACCATTGATCCTGAACAGCCATACCGGCTCAAAAGGTTTCATGATGTGCACCTTCAAACCCAGTTCATCCTTGATCTTTACACGCAGGGTTTCCTGTGCGCCGGGTTCGCCATGTACCAGGAAAACCAAAGGTTGATTCTCTTTAAACGGTCTGAGCCATTGCAGCAGTTCCGCCTGGTCGGCATGTGCCGATAGTCCTTCGATCTCGCGCACTTCCGCTATTACCGGGTAATATTTACCATGCACCTTCAGTTCGTGGGCATGGTTCAGTAATGCCCGTCCGCGGGTTCCTTCCGCTTGAAAACCGATCAGGAGTATGGTGTTGTGCTTATCCGGCAGGTAACTTTTCAGGTAGGTCAATACGCGGCCGCCGGTGAGCATACCGCTGGCAGCCAAAATGATCTTACTGCCATGACGTTTAATGATCTGCTCGGTCCCCTGGTAATCATCATTGATCGTTACGCCGCTGAACATCCGGGCAACTTCTTTCTTACTGCTGGTGAACCATTCCGGGAAGTGGAGTAATACTTTGCCGGCTGAGGCCGCCATGGGACTATCCAGGTAAACCGGTATTTGGTCGGGTATCAGGTTTTTTTGTTTCAGGCGATAGATCATGTGCATGACCTCCTGCGCCCGGCCCACGGCAAAGCACGGGAGCAGCATGTTTCCTTTTTCAAAAACCGTATCATTAATGACCATCGCCAGTTCGGCGGCGGTGTCCCCACCCTGGTGGAGACGGTCGCCGTAGGTAGACTCCATGATCACAAAATCGGCCTGCGGTAATGGGGCTGGTGCCGGCAATAATTCAGAATTCAGGCGGCCGATATCCCCGGAAAATACTAAAGTCCTGCCATAACAACTGATGGCCGCCGAACATGCTCCCGGAATATGCGCAGACGGATAAAACCGAAAGGAAATCCGCGGGTGTACTTCGATCGCTACCCCAATCTCGCAGACCCTGAATAAGGGCAGGACGGCTTCTACATCTGCCGTGGTGTACAGCGGTTCTGCGGGCCGGTGTTTGGAATAGCCATGACGATTGGCCCGGTCGGCATCTTCTTCCTGCAATTTGGCACAGTCCCGCAGGATGATCTCTGTCAGGTCGCGGGTCGGACCGGTCATATAAATGGTTTTATTAAAACCCTGCCTGACCAAAAGCGGTAGATAGCCGCAATGGTCCAAATGGGCATGGGTAAGGATCACGCAGCCGGTCGAAGCGGCATCAACCGGTAAGCGTTCCCAGTTCTTTTCCCGCAGTTCCTTGATGCCCTGAAAAAGGCCGCAATCGACCATTAGTGTCATTTCCGGAGTAATCAGTAGATGTTTGGAACCTGTAACGGTCCCGGCTGCGCCGAGTGAACGTAGAAAAACGCTCTCTTCCGGCTGATTTTGCTGTTGATCTTCCATACCCTTTAATATTGTTCTACAACCAGGCTGCTGCAAAGCGGTTGAATTCCTGGCGCATGTCTTTAAACAATTGTTCCTCGGTGGCGTAGTCATCACTGATCTTCTCGCTGTCCTGTACGACTTTTTCGTTCACATAATTTCCTGATGGATCGAGGCTGTGTTGTAAAAGCTCATAATTCTCCGAAACGCGATGCTGCAGTTGTGCAATCTGGTCACGGTGAATGACAAACTGGTTTTGGAAGGTTTCTACCTTTTCCAAAACCTTGCGCCCGGTGTTGTCAGCTGCAATTTCTTCGAGCCGGCGCTGTAAAAACACCAGTTCGATCGCATAAAATTCCAAGCCCCGATGGATGGCCTGATGGGCAAAGGTGACGTGTTTAATACTTACATTTTTCATAGGACAAGATTAATCAGCTACGGCCCGGTGGAAAATGATGGCCGGCACCGGAGAATGTGACGCCCCGCACTTCCCTGTAACAGTAAAGCGGGATAAGGTCACGGCCGGCCCTGACCGGCATCATTCCGCAACCTGGTTTAAGTGGTCAATTTTGATCAAAAACCAAAACGATGAAACACTTAAGTTATAACCGGATCGCTGCCAGCTTTAGCCGCACCGGGTATATACTGGCGCTGGCCTGCTTCTTTTGTTTACCAGGCAAGGCTACGTTCGCACAAGTTCAAAAAGAAGAACTGACCGGGCCGATCAGCCACCAGCTGCATAACGCCCCAAATCATAAGTCTTTATATTTTCCGATGACTGTCAAGCGTTTTTACCGGAGCCGGGATTACCGGCAGGTTTGGCTGATGCCGGAGCGCGGGGAAGCCGGTCATGCCTGGCAGGCCATGATGCTATTGGATTGCGTGCTGCAATATGGACTGTCCCACAGCGATTACCACCCGGCAGAGCTGACCTATGATGAACTGCGGCCCATTATGGAAAGGCCAGCTTCAGTCCGCCCTGAGAAAAAGGCAGCTTTTGATATCCTGCTGACCGATGCTATGTTCACCCTGCTTGACCACCTGCATTACGGGAAACTTAACCCGGAACTGACTGCTGCGGCAGTGGATGCCGGGCGGGGTGACCTGCGGTTGGATACGGTGCTGACCGCAGTATTGAAACAACCGGATATCGTACTGGCGATGGAGGCCGTACAGCCCAAATCTAAAGCTTATCAGCAATTGCAGTATTGGATGCATAAATGGAAAGGACTGTATACCGGCGACTGTTATGAAGTACCTGAAGAGCAGATCCGCAAGGTAGCGATCAACATGGAACGGCTGCGCTGGGCAGGCATTGCTGACGGTCCCTATATCCAGGTCAATATTCCCACTTTTACCCTCAGCGTTTTCCTGAAAGATACGAACTACCGCTACCCGGTCATCGTAGGCAACAAGAAACACCCGACACCGCTGCTGGCCGGAACCCTGACCGGCATCCACGCTTATCCGGCGGCAACGCTTATCCGCGCGCTGCGGGTTGCTGAGGAATTGCCTTTGGTTCAATTAAATTTGAAACCTAATCTCCGTTCACAATTAGAATTTGTCTTTGTGAGCAAATACCCGGTAAGTATGGCGGAATTCAATGCCCCGGAATGGTACAGCAAAGCTAAACGGGCCGTAACCAAAGGCAATATCGGGATCGCGAATGGTGCTGATCTCGCCGCAGAATTGCTGCGATTGCAACCCGGTAATAGCCAGCTGCCGGCATTGCGTAAGGGTGTCAATGCGGGACAGGAAATGAGCATTAAGCTGAAAAGGGCCATTCCCTTCAAGATTACTTACCTCACCTGTTTGATCAGGGATGGTCGACTGGTCACTTTTGACGATGTTTACCAATTGGATGCGCAACTGGAACAGAAGCTCTATCAGGATCTGCCGGAGATCATTGCCAAAAAGGTGAATATCCCATGAGTCAAAAATAAAAGCCGCTACCGGTTCACGGCAGCGGCTTTACTATAATATTAAGCTGCTGAACGGCAAGGAACTTAGTGGTGTTCAAATCTGCCGGTCATTTTTTCTAAATGGATCTTATAGATGATGAGGTCCACCCCATTGCCAATGTCGTAGTCATTCTCGGTGATCCCGTGAGAGGGGTGATCACCCGGGTCATTTGCTAAGGGCATTATGCGGTGGATCAGTCCCTGCATCAAACGTTCCGATTCTTCTACATCCGTCACTTCTTCAAAGATGCCCCAGGCCACCACGCTTTGCCAGTTAAAAATCGATCTGATCTCATCTACTTGGAAACAGACGTTCGGATTGCGGCGCATCATCTCTATCTTTTTTCCTTTTGCCGAGTGGCAATAAACGTAGGGTGCGCTGTAGACATAATTGACAGGTACAATATAGGTTACGCCGTCGGCATGACAGCCGATGTGGCCGGTCACCTGCTGCTGCAGCAGGGTTTCCATTTGGGTTTGATCAAGTTTTCCGAGCATTGCTTTAATGATTTATACTCCAAAATTACGCAAGCTCAGGCCAGGAAAAATGACCGTTGAATACCGTTAAAAATGATGGTGATCACCTATGGTGACAGGGTTGCTATACCCGGAAGGATTTATAAACTTAAAATATTGCCGGCTATCAAGTGCCTCCATGACGTCCATCATTGCCTGAATTAGGATTTCAATAGACCTTTAATGAACAAATCAAACTGCTGTGATGCGTACAATCCTTGTTCTGACTGACTTTTCGGCTGCCACCCGTAACGGGGCAGAGATGGCCTTATATTTAGCTTCCCGGCTACGGGTTCGCCTGACCCTGCTACAGGTCTGGCAGGAGCCGATCCGCGTTAAAGTGAAAGATGTGTCCCCCTTCCCGCTGGAGAGGCAATGCCGGCAGGCGCATAATCCTGATTATCAGTTAAAACAGGAAGTAGTGCGTTTGCAGCAACTGGAAATGCGCGAAGGCGACCTGGCGCCGGTCAGCATCGAAACGATCAGCTACCCGGGTAATTTTAAAAGCGGTTTAAAGCGGGCAACTATGAACAATAAGATCCTGCTGGCCGTTGCCAGGGATCATCAGCCGGACCTCGATTTTATAGGTCGGCCGGATCATCTGGCGAAAACGGAGGATCTGTTAAGTTGTCCGTTGCTGGTCATCCCCGCCAGTTATACGCCTGACCCTGCTTTCACCCATATCGCTTTCGCGATTGACCTGGCCTGGAAGGACCCGAGGGTGCTTGCCTGTTTGAGGCCGCTGGCAGACGCACTGGGTTGACCGTTGTTTGCCGGGCATGTTTCCAAACGCACCTTTAACATGCCCGCCTAGGAAGAATTTGCAGCCGCGACCTTCATGAAGGGGATGAAAAACTGGGCATACCGTTTTATATGTATCAGAATTATTATCCGAACCACACTACACCGGCGATTATCAGATTCAGTAAATCGAGGCATGCGGCGATCCTGGCAGTGGTTTATAAAAAGCATTCCAGATGCCGGCACTGGCTGCATGGCAGTACCACTGCGCAACTGCTTTCCGGACATGCAATGCCATTACTATTGATCCCTGAAATGTCCTGAAAGCCGCCGGCTCCTTATTTTTTATCTGGTGTCCAAGTTGTTCCTGTTAACCATGATTAGTTTCAACGTAGGTCTCCAGACAAGTCGCATTTTGGGAAAACTCATTTCTTCCCAAAATGCCAGCCCAAACCAAGCGTAAACGCACGGGGATCGCCCAGGTTATAACTATAAGAAGCTACCTTGTTGCTGATGGTAGCGGAAGCCAGCGTCGCGTAATAGCTGTTGAACACATTCAGCGCATTGACCCAGATTTCGGCCTGGCCCCATTCATAACCCACGCGCAGGTTGGTGACTTTAAAGCCGGCGTAAGGTAATTGCTGCAGGTTGTCCATATAATAACGGCCTACCTGCTGTTCCTCCAACCCAATACGGAAACCTTTTAAGAATGCCGGTTTGTACTGTACTTCGGCGTTGCCGGTAAAATGTGGTGCACCGGCCATTTCCATGCCGTTATAATCGACACCTGAAGCCACATAATCCACAAACGTGTGCAGCGCATTGCTGCCACTGAGACGCAGGTACCATTCCGCGGAAGGGCGGTAGCTGATGCCGTACTCGATCCCTTTGTGCCGTGTCGCGCCGGCATTCTGCGGTTGGGCGGTATTATCCGGTAGACGGACGTTAATGATCTCGTTGCTGCCGTTCATCAGGTAGGCACTATAATCGAGGTACAGTTTATTTTCCAGTAGCGATATCCAGCCGCCGAGTTCGTAATTTTTAAAGGTCTGCGGCAACAGATATGCATTGTTGGTCGTTTTGCCAAACACCTGGGTGATCTGCGGCGGTACATAGCCTTCACTATAAGTGCCATAAAAACCGGTACCATGATCGTTGTAGGTAAAACCGATCTTGGGGGCCAGTTTGCCGTAATTGGTAATGGTCGATGGCCCGCCGGTTACTTTCGAGCCGGGTAAAGCATTGACAAAAGCATACTGAAAGGCATCATAGCGCAGGGCGGCAGAAATGCGCAGGCCGGGTGCCACGGTAAAATCATAATCCGCGTACGAGCCGAAGTTGCTGATCACGGTCCGGTAATTGGCCATGACCGAATCCGGGCTTGGGCCGCTATAGCTGGGGTAATTGACTACGCCGTTCTGCATCTTTTTATTCACCCAAATGAATTGCTGGTAAAAGGATTGCGGATCAAGTTCCGCGCTGGTGCCGATAATTAGCTTGCTTTCCAGCCATTTGAATTTTTGGACATGCTGCAGATAAATCCCGTAAGAGCGAAAAGAATTGTTATTAATATTCCCTGTCGCAGTGTCCGGCGATACGGGGTTGGTACTTTTTCCAGCGGTACGGTAAGTAGCGATGGAATAAGACGGGTTTTGAATGACCGAATTGTCGCGGTATAGGAAGGTTGCATTGGTACTGCCGCTCTCGCTCCAGTTATGACTGATGGTCGACCGTGCGCGCAGCGCGGTCACTTTGCGATAGGTAAAAAAGGCCTGTGCCGCATAGTTTTTGCGGGCGAAGTGCGTGCTGTCCAGACTGCCGTACATATCGCTGAAATAGTTGATATAGGAAACGCTGTTGGTCCACAGGGTATTCGCGTCGATCTTGTAATCCATCCGCCCGGTTACGGCGGTCTTATGAAAGTCGCTATACGCTATAGGGCCGTTTGCCTGGTGCGCATAGTAGCCGCTGATGATATAACCGGTCTTGCCGCTGGTCGACCCGAATTGCGCATCGGTCCGCTGGTAACCCTGGTTATTGACTTGCGCGCTGATCATGCCGGAGGTAATCGCCGGTGGGGCCTGGGTGATCAGGTTCACTACCCCGCCGATGGCTTCCGCACCATATAAGGCCGATGAGGGACCTTTGATGAGCTCGATCTTTTTGGCTGCGGCCAAATTCATTTCCAGCAAGGCATTGTGGTTGAATACTGCCGAGGTCCGGATCGGGATACCATCCTCTAAATAGAGGAACAGGTTATTCGTGTTCATGGGCTGGCGGATACTCATTTCATGTTGTTCGTTACCGAGGTTGACCATATTCACCCCGCTGATCTTATTGAGCAGCAGGTCCATGCGCTGGGCCTTGGTATCTTCGATAGCTTGCTTGGATATACTGGCGATCGCAATAGGCGCTTCGCTTCTTTTTTCAGCGGTTCGGTTGGCGCTAACGACCACCTGGGCCAGTTGGCTGGTCGCCGGTTGCATGGCAATGGTCAGCATTTCACTGCTGATCTCCACCCAGCGGGTTTGGTAGCCGATAGAGGTAACCTTAAGACGTTTGGCGGCGGTCATGATACTGAAACTGCCGTCGGGCGATGAGGCAACGGCACGTCCAAGGCTGTCGGATAGCGTGGCAGCAGGTATGGGTTCCCGGGTCACCGCGTCATATATTTTTCCGCGGATGGTCAGGGCTTTGGCGGCCATTAACTGGCCGGATATCAGTATTAATAGATTACATATATAAAATAGCTTTTTCATAAAATAAGGGTACGGAGCAACAGGGAACCTGCCCGGCTGCGGTGAATAAAAGAATGTCTAAAGGGGGGATGCTCCGCTGCGGGAGTTGCAGCTTAGGCCAGCGTTTTAGGTGGGCGGAAGAGGGTTTCTGTATAGCGGCTGCTATAGCCATAACTGTAGGCTGGAAATTTAGCTTTCTGCTGGTTGGGAATTACTGGTTGCAGGAAAGATAAGACCAGGGCTTCCTGGAAAAAATTGATCTCCAGGCGGCTCAGGTTATCCTTTTCTGTTTGTTTCCTTTCATTTTCTTTTGCCTGCCTAAGTTTTTTCATCAGGTAGCATTTGCCGTTGCAATGAAGCCAGGGTCTGGTTCTATTGACGCAGAGTTTTTGGCTGATATAAGCACGGTTCAGCCCAAAGCCGGTGCATACCACGAAGCGTGAAAAACTACAGTTGATCAGCGCAAGCAGGAGGACTATAGCGGTCAGTCGGCGTAACATGGGTTTCGGTTCAATACTATTATTTTTTCAGGCCGGTGGTCAGCGGTAGGTCAACACCATACATGGCCATTTCCAAATTGTGGTCCAGTTGATAGGGATCGCCGAAATCCAGCAACTCGCCATCCTTCATCATGCAGGTCAGGTAAGTGATCTTGATAGTCACCGGTTTTTTCAGAACGAAGTCCTGGCGGGTATAGGTGGTGATGTCCCGGTGCAGTAATCCTATACGCGCGGCGTTGTTATCGCGCCTGAGCAGCAAGCTGCCCAGCTTTTCTGCCTGCTCCACCCGGATGCAGCCATGGCTGAACGCGCGTTCTTTACGTTTGAACAGTCCCTGTTCCGGCGTGTCATGCAGGTAGATATCATAGGCGTTAGCAAACCGGAACACCAACAATCCCAGGGCATTGTCGCAGCCAGCAGATTGTCGGGCAAAATAGACCGCCGGCGTTTTGCTGACAAGCGCCAGATTGGCGGGAGTGGGCTGTACAAAATTCCCCTTGCGGTCATAGATCGCAAAATGGTTATTCTCCAGGTAAGCCGTATCTTTTCTGGCTTTCGGTAATAATTCTTTGGCAAATATCTTTGCGGGCACCTTCCATTCCGGTGCAGTGGTCATATATTTTAAGGCACTGACCAGGGTCGGGGTCGGCGTTTCGGGCTTACCCACTACAACCTTAAAGCGGTAGGCTGAATCCTGCGTACGATAGATTAGCGTATAAGACGGGATATTGATCTGCAGGTAAACACTATCACCGGTGTTGACCCAGCGCAGGCGTTCCATATTAATGGCCAATTTGCGAACCTCAGCTTCGGGGATCTCATAACAATCCCCCTGCAGCTGGCCTTCCAGCATATGCATGCGCCTTTGCATGGAACGGTATAATTTATCAGTGGGTTGTGCTGCAGCGATCACCGACAGCAGGTCTTTCTGGCCGAGTCCCGCTGCCAACACTTCCTCTGCCTGAAACTTAGCACCCAATTGCGCGTCAATTCGGCTGGCCGGAAAGTTCGGGTTAAGCTTGCCGTAATGGAGGTTATTCATCAGGTTCAGGATCGCATCGGTCAGCAAAATGTCGTAGCGGGCCTCTAAAGCCGGGCTCACCTTGCCAGGAGTATCCAGCATATCATGCATTTTCGTATAGGTCAGTTCATCAGGGTGATAATCGGCATGGGAAAGGCCAAATTGCAGCACGCAGTCGATCATCAGCAGCGCCTGCCAGGCCGGGCCATCCCCCGGTTGGGGTTTGATCCAGCTGGCACGGAAGGCATTGGCGGCATAAAGGCGCGCTACTGACTTCGGATAATAAAGATTTTGCAATACGGCGTCGATTTGCAGCTGGCTTTTGATCTCTGCAGACAGGCTGCTGTCGGCAGGCAAACCTGCGGCCTTGCTGTTCAGCGGATGAAGGATCAGCAGACAGGCAATAAGAAAGAAGGTGGTTCGCATCACATTTTTCATGACCGTTTAATTTTTAGTAAAATTCCGGTGAATAACTGGCCAAAAAAATGATGCAGCGCAGGAAATAAGCTGACGGTGAACACAGAATCAGCGGCAACCTAAGCAAAAACGCCGGACGGGGCCGGCGTTTTTAGGGTATTAATTAGGGATAAATTCTTTAAGCCGAAGCTTCCTGCGACAGCGGTGCACTGACCGAGAGTACGAGGCGGTAAATCTGTTCTTTAGCTGCACGAAACTCTTTGACCAGGCTGCTCATAAAATGTTCCAGTTTTACCTGTGTTGCGGCCAGCGATTCTGAATCTTCGGGTATGATATCCTCGGCCATCAGTTCCAGTTGGTTCAGCTGACCGGCCAGCAGGTCATCCACCTCCAGGGATTCCAGTTTATCCAACAGTTTACCGGAGGCGTTCAGCTGCCGGATATGATCACTATCCTGCAAACGGCTGATATAGCGGTCCAGGAGCTGGCGCAGAAAGCTGCTTTCTATCTTAAAAAAATCGAGATCGGCGCGCCAGCGTTTGGCGATGACGAAATATTGCAGGGACCTTGCGGATATGCTGTCAGTTTGTTCCATAGTTTTTGCGGAGTTAGCTGCCCTAAAGCTCGGATAACGTCGCCCATCGCCGAATGACGAAAATCATATTATTTCATGATGCTTGTCATTTAGGAACATGGCTCGTTGATCGGGACACCTACAGCGGAAGTTTTAGGTTGTGGCATCAGTTTTGGAAACCGGTAAGATAAGAGTAAACTGGCAGCCCTTGCCGGGCTTATTATCGAGCTTTACGCTCCCGCTTAATAGTGCTGCGCATTTCCGGACAATGCTCAGACCAAGCCCTGTACCGGGAATCCCACCCACATTACCAGCACGGAAAAAAGGCTGGAGCAATTGTTCCAGGTCGGCTTCCGGTATCCCGATACCTTGATCGTCTACAGTGACCCAGTATTGACCGGGTCCCGCACCGGATTCCAACCGGATCGTGCCGCCTTCGGGCGAATATTTGATGGCATTACTGAGGAGGTTACTCAGGCAGTGTCGAAGAAGGTGTTCATCGGTATATACTTTTTTGAACCGCCCCCTGAAATGAGACTGTAGCTGCTGACCCGGCTGCAGCTGGTCTTTAAATCCCTCGGCAATCACTTTGCAATAATCTGCCAGGTTCAGGTTTACCCGCTGTACTTCCGTTTTCCCGGATTCGATTTTTTCCAGGGACAGCAGATCATTGAGTGTGCCCGTCATTTCGGCGACCGCCTGATCGATTTTCTGCAGGTGGTGGAGGATTTTGTTTTTATCCAGCCTGTCGAAGTAATGGGCTACCAGCGAGGACGATAGCTGGATATTGCTTAAAGGCGTACGGAACTCATGGGAGGCCACGGAAACGAGGCGGCTTTTTTGCCGGCTGGTTTCCTGCAATTCGCTGACGATAGCCTCCAGTCCTTTTGTACGCGCGGCTACCAAGCTTTCCAGTTTGGAGTTGTCGTGCAAAACACAGCTATAATATTCACGCGGGGCCAGGGGCAACCGGGCAATGGCCATGCTGACTGAAAACAGGGACCCATCCTTTTTAGCAAGTTGCAGGTCATTTGTCTGCCCGTTCAGCCAGGCGGTCCGGCCATTGACATCAGGCTGCGGCCCGTTTTTTGATATGACCAGCTCATCCAATTTAACGCCTTTAAGTGCTAGTTCCGGATAGCCGAGCAATACCTCCCCGGGGGTATTGGCTGCCAAGATCTGCCCATGGCCATCCAGCAACAATACAGGATCCGGTAAGGTTTTTATCAGCGCGACGAGTAGGTTGAGTTCTTTCATGCTTTTTCAGCCTGAAGTTGCTGTTCAGGCATGTTCAAAACGGTTAAAATAGGCACGTTCCAGGTTTTCGCGATGGTCGGGATGCGCCAGCCCGATCAGCGCCTGCGCCCGTTGCTTCAGGTTCTTTCCAAAGAGATTGATGATGCCGTATTCGGTTACTACCCAATGCACATGGCCGCGGGTTGTTACCACACCGGCCCCTTCCTTCAGGAAAGGGACGATCCTACTGATACCTTTGTTCGTCTGTGATGGCAGGGCTATGATCGGCTTTCCGCCGGTAGAGAGGGAGGCGCCGCGGATGAAATCCATCTGGCCGCCAATCCCGGAAAACTGGAAGGTACCAATAGAGTCGGAACACACCTGCCCGGTGAGGTCGATTTCAATGGCGCTATTGATGGCCGTAACTTTCGGGTTCTGGCGGATCACGCTGGTGTCGTTGACATAGCTGATGTCCATGACGCGGATGCCGGGGTTGTCGTTGACATAGTCGTACAATTTACGTGTACCGGTTATAAAGGCAGTTACCGAGCGTCCGACATTGACTTTTTTACAACTGTTGTCTATAATGCCGCGCTGGATGAGCGGTATGATACCATCCGAGAACATTTCGGTATGGATGCCCAAATGCTGGTGCGTAGTCAGGTTCTTTAATACCTGGTCAGGGATACTGCCGATCCCCAGCTGCAAGGTAGCGCCATTTTCTACCAGCGAGGCCACGTGGTAACCGATCTTTTCGGTGACGGCGTTGGTTTCCGCTTCATAGTTGATCTCGGGGAGTTCTGCCGACTGCCAAACCATCGCGTTGATCTTGCTGATATGCAGAAAGCTTTCACCGTGGGTACGGGGCATTAAAGGGTTCACCTGCGCCACGACATAGGTCGCCATGTCCACGGCAGCCCGGGCAATATCCACCGAAGTCCCCAACGAACAATAACCGTGGGCGTCCGGCGGTGATACCTGGATCAGCGCCACATCGATCGGCAGGATATTTTCGCGGAACAGCTGCGGGATCTGGCTTAAAAAGACGGGTACATAATCACCGTCATCGCTGTTCACCACCTTACGGGTAGCGGCCGAAACAAACAGGGAGTTAAAGAAAAAGGATTTGCGGTGTTCGGGGCGGTCGAAATTGACATCTCCCAGTGTCGTAATGCTGACCAGCTCTACGTTATAGAGTTCGTGGTGACGGGCCTGCAGCGCCTCCACCAGACAAACCGGTGTGGCAGCACTGCCGTGAATAAATACCCGGTTACCGGGTGTTACACATTTTAGGGCCTCAGCTGCGGGGATATATTGTATTTCGTTCATTTGATGGATATTAGTGCAGGTCAAAATTAGCATGCGGACCGTTCACAATTACTGATGCGAAACAGCCTGGAATATGATTTTGGTCATTTCCGCCGTCAGTCCGTTTCGAACAGCCAGCGCAGCGGTTTACGTCGTTCTTCCGGTTGGAGGCCGAATTCCTTCACACTTTTCTCGCGGATATAGGCGACGGCCTCCGCGATATCGTCGGTCACCAGGAACAAGCGGGTGTCCGCATCGCTGATGGTAGCATCCTTTTGCATGACCCGGATATGCTGCAGTAACTCTTCGTGATAGGCTTTGCCAAAAATGATGACCGGAAAGTTTTTGATCTTCCGCGTCTGAATGAGCGTGAGCGCCTCAAAATACTCATCCAGGGTTCCGTAGCCGCCGGGCATGACGATAAAGGCAAAGGAATATTTGACCAGCAGCACCTTGCGGAGAAAGAAATGCTTCATATAAACCCATTTGTCCAAGTATGGATTGGGTGCCTGTTCCACTGGCAGTTGGATATTGCAGCCTACAGACCTGCCGCCGACATCTTTGGCCCCTCGGTTGGCCGCCTCCATCAGGCCCGGGCCGCCACCGGTGAGGATGGTGAAACCCAGCCTGGCGAATTCGCCGGCCGCTTTACGGGTCAGTTCATAATAAGGATGATCTTCTTTATAGCGCGCCGAACCGAAAACGGTGATGCAGGGCCCTAAAAAATGGAGTCCCCGGAAACCGCGGATCAGGTCCAGCATCGTTTCGAAAGTAAATTTTAATTCCTTCAGGCGCGACTGTGGCCCGGCCAGGAATTTGATCTCGGTGTTGATTGCAGTCTGGTCCATTAGTAAGGGAATATGATGATGGGAATGGTAATCGCAGGCGGCAGTAATTCACCGATATGCCCGCCCAGGATCTGTTCAAAATGATAGCGATGATTGATGAGTGCCAACAGGTCATTGTGCATACCATTGATCAGTACGTCCAGCGCCCGGGCCAAGTCTTTTTCATGGATATTGTTCAGGTATAATTTATCATAATGTACCTGCCGGCAAACCTCCTCCTTAAATACCTGTTCGGCGTATTCATCGGCCATGTTCATCAGGCCTTCGGCGGAGATATGGGCCACCGAAACGCCCGCCTGGTAGGGCTTTGCAAGGTCAGTGAGAAAGCGGAGGATATGACAGCGGCAGTACCGCAGATCGGCCATGTAGACCAACCGCTCGAAATCACAGACTACAGCCTGTTCCGGGATGAACATTACCGGCACGCGCGTACGGTTAAGAATATGCTCTACCGTGAATTTGCCCGGAGAAGGATCGGCGGTAAAGCTATTGGCCATCCCTTTAACGACCAGCCAAATCTCCCCCTGGTTGATCATTGCTGCCAGCCTGCGCTCATCATAATCAGCAATATCCATCACCTCGACCTTGACCTGGTCCGCTCCTATATCCTGTTGTAAGGCGATGAACAGTACTTCGGGCATCCCGTTCACTGGCCGGGGCGCAGCTTCAACTTCATCCACAACAGCCAGTTCCCTGGTCTTTATGCCGACGGGTTGGGTTTGCCCGACGATGATATTTAAATGCAGGTGCCGGGCGATGTTCAGCGCCTGGCGGGCCGCGTTCTCCGTGGCTGCCGTATGGTCTGCGATAAGAAAGATTGTTTTCATGCTTGCTGGTTCTGGAATAATTAAAACAAAGCTTGGTGTTTAATCGGCGATGTAACATGATGACGGTCAGTAATAAACCTGCTGCTGGTCAGCTTTAAAGACGGGAACCCGGGCAAGCTTTCAAAAAATGATGCAAGTCACATTTTTAACTGAATTATATTATATTTTTTGTGATCCTTATTCCCAATATTTGTGGTAAATATCATTATTAAGCTCGTATCACTACATGGAAAGCGCCGCACTCTTAAAAGCAATCATCGAAAATGCGATCGATGGGATCATTACCATCGACGGGCGCGGGCATATCGAATCGATCAATCCGGCAGCCTGTAAACTATTCCAATATAACCCGGAGGATGTTATCGGTAAAAATGTTTCCGTATTGATGCCGTCGCCTGACCGTGAACAGCACGATGGCTATTTGGAGCGGTTTCAGCGCACACGGGAACCACATATCATCGGTATCGGGCGGGAGGTAAAGGGCCTGCGCAAAGATGGCTCCGTATTTCCTTTTCGCCTCGGCGTTAGCGAAGTCCCTTTTCCGGGACGAAAGATATATACCGGTTTTATCCATGATCTGTCGCGCGAAAAGGAAGCCGAAGAGCAATTAAAAGAATATGCTGCGCACCTGGAAGAGCTGGTGGAGAACCGGACCGAGAACTTAAAGAATGCGATCTCGGAATTGCAGTTAGCCAAAGAAGAAGTAAGTTCTTCACTGGAAAAAGAAAAAGAACTTGGACAATTAAAAAGCCGCTTTGTATCCATGGCCTCGCATGAGTTCCGGACGCCGCTCAGCGCCATCCAGCTTTCCTCATCACTCATTGAGAAATACGCACAGCCATTCGACAATGCCAATATCAGCAAGCATGTCGCTAAGATCAAGAATTCGGTCGGCAACCTGACCAATATCCTCAATGACTTTCTCTCTCTTGAGAAACTGGAAGCGGGGAAGGTGGAGGCCACTAACCAGGATTTTGACCTGGTCAAAATGTCCGAGGAAATGACCGAGGAGCTACAGCTGGTCGCCAAGCAAAACCAGAACATCATTTACCAGCACACCGGGACGCTTAGCATGGTGAACCTGGACCCCAACCTGATCAAGAACTGCGTGATCAACCTGATCGGTAACGCCATCAAGTATTCCGGAGAGAATACCTTTATAGAATTTAATACCGAGGTCACCGACAAAGCCTGTGTCATCACCATCCGGGATAATGGGATCGGCATTCCGGAAGCCGACCAGAAACATTTGTTTGAAGCATTTTTCCGGGCACACAATACCGGCAATATCCCGGGAACGGGACTGGGCCTGAATATTGTGTCCCGCTATACCCGCCTGATGAATGGCGAGATCGCTTTTAAGAGCGACGTCAACCAGGGCACTTTATTTAAGATCACCATTCCATTGTTATGAAAAAGAAAGTACTGATCATTGAAGATAATAACGATATCCGCGAGAATGTCGTGGAGATTCTTGGCCTGGCCGGATACGAAGTGTACGAGGCCGCTAACGGCAAAGCCGGTGTTGACCTGGCGAACACTCATTTGCCGGATATCATCTTGTGCGACATCATGATGCCGGAGCTGGACGGCTATGGCGTGCTGCACATCCTGCATAAGAACCCGGAAACAGCAGCGATCCCTTTTATTTTTCTGACCGCCAAAGCCGAACGCGTCGACCTGCGTAAGGGTATGGAGATGGGCGCGGACGATTACCTGACCAAACCCTTTGATGACCTTGACCTGCTGAACGCGATCGAAAGCCGTTTGAAGAAAAAAGAAGTACATCAGCATTTCTACAGCCGTTCTTTGGATTCGCTGGGCAATCTGATCTCCAGGAATGACGGATTAGCGGAGCTGAAAAAGATCATCCAGGAACGCAAAGGCCGGTTTTTCAAAAAAAACCAGGTGATTTATTATGATGGCGATAAAGGCGCGGGTTTGTACCTGGTACTGAGCGGCAAGGTAAAAACGATCCGGCTGGCAGAAGACGGACGCGAACTGATGACGGGCATTTACAGCAATGATGAATACCTCGGTATTCATGCCATGTTGACCAACGAGCCATATACAGATACCGCTACCGCGCTGGAAGACTGCGCCCTATGCATGATCCCGCGCGACCAACTGGAGCAATTGCTGCATGCTTCACCCGAAGTGGGGCGCGAATTCATTAAGCTGCTGGCGGACAATATCCGTGAAAAGGAGGAACAACTGATGCAGCTGGCCTATCATTCCGTGCGCAAGCGGATGGCCGAAGCGATGCTGCGGCTTTATCGTCAGCCATCCGGAGAAAGGGACGGCTTTAAAATCACCCGTGAGGACCTCGCGGCGATGGCGGGTATGGCGACCGAAACAGTTAGCCGCACATTGTCCGACTTCAAGGATGAAGGTTTGATCGAGAAGAAAGGCAGCCTGATCACCATCCTGGAACCGGAAAAACTGGCAAAAATGAAAAATTGATACACATCATATTTTGAGTTGACCCCGCTCATTCCCAGGCGCACGGCTTTCCGGTAGTTTTGTTGAAATAAACAAATCGATGAAAGCAGTCGCATTCAGTATTAAGCCATTTGAAAAAGAATACCTGGCCAAGGCTAACCAGAAGAAACATGATATTACGCTGATATCCAACGCCCTTTCCATTGAAACTGCATTGTATGCCAGTGGAAAGGATGCCGTGATCGTGTTTACCAATGATGACGTTTCTGCACCAGTGGTGGAGAAGCTCGCCGGTCTGGGTGTACGTTATATCGTTACCCGTTCAGCCGGTACCGATCATATTGACAAGGCGGCGGCTGCGATTTATGGCATCAAGCTGGCCAGCGTGCCGTCCTATTCGCCACAGGCGATCGCCGAACATTCGGTGGCCCTGGCCTTTGCCTTGAACCGCCAGATCGTCAAGGCTGACCACCACGCCCATGATTTCGATTTCCGCAATGACGACCTCGTCGGTTTTAATTTTGCCGGCAAGACCGTCGGTATCATTGGCATGGGCAGTACGGGTCAGGCAGCGGCGTCCATCTATCACGGCCTGGGCTGCCAGTTGGTCGCTTATGATGAAAAGTTTCCGCGTAATTTCCGTTATGTCAAGCCGGTTTCCCTGGAACAGCTATACCGCCAATCGGAAATCATTTCTATCCACGTCCCGCTGACGGAAGAAACCCGGTATATGGTCAACAGCGAGTCGCTCCGGCAGATGAAGCCTGGCGTCATGCTGATCAATACTTCCCGCGGCCAATTGCTGCATACCGAAGACGTACTGGCGGCGCTGGAAGAAAGAAAGGTCGGTTATCTTGGCCTGGATGTATATGAATTTGAAAAAGGCCTTTTCTTTGAAAATCATGGGAACGATCCGGTCAAAGATCCACTATTGTTGAAATTGCTGGAACACCCCAACGTGCTGGTTACCCCGCACCAGGCTTACCTGACGAAGGAGGCATTACAGCAAATCGCTGACCAGACGATCCGCAGTCTTGACCTCTGGCAGCAAAATAAATGTGTGGGTAAAGCTTGCGCCTGCGGCCAGACTTGTAAAACCACACCTGATGAGTCCAATACTGTAGCCGAACTAAAAAATTGATCATGGAACAAAACTATAAAGCACTGGCTGATAAATATAATGTACCCGTGCCCCGCTACACCAGTTACCCGACCATGCCCTATTGGGACCTGGGCACATTTGCTCACCAGGGATGGGAAGATTCCGTGCGTCTTTCCTTTTCGGAAAGCAATGAGGGATCGGGCATCAGCCTGTATATCCACCTGCCTTTCTGTGAGAGCCTGTGTACCTATTGTGGCTGTAACACCCGTATCACTAAAAATCACGGTGTAGAAGAGCCTTATATCGCCGCGGTTCTGAAAGAATGGGGGCTGTATCTTCAAATCTTCGGCGGTACGCCGATCATCCGGGAATTGCATCTGGGAGGTGGTACACCAACCTTTTTCAGCCCGGAGAACCTACGACTGATGATCAGCGGCATCCTGAAAGATGCGATTATCCACCGCAAGGCAGAATTCAGCTTTGAGGCCCATCCGGCCAATACGACCGCGGACCACCTGCAAGTGTTGTTTGATCTGGGCTTCCGCAGGCTGAGCCTCGGCATTCAGGACTTCGACCCGCGGGTACAGTTCATTATCAATCGGCACCAAAGTGTGGAGCAGGTACGGACGGTGACCACGCAGGCACGCAGCATTGGCTATACCTCCATCAATTACGACCTGATCTACGGCTTGCCGCACCAGAATTTGGAAGGTCTGATCAATACAATGAAGATTGTGGCCGGATTAAAACCGGACCGCATTGCCTTTTACAGTTATGCCCATGTGCCCTGGATCAAGCCGGGACAGCGTCGGTTTTCAGAAGCTGACCTGCCCAATCCGGAACAAAAGGGCAAGCTACAGGAGATTGGGCGCAGCCTTTTACTCAGCTATGGTTACCAGGAGGTCGGCATGGACCATTTTGCACTACCCGCCGATGAACTTTTCACCGCCGAAAGGGATGGACGTTTGCACCGCAATTTTATGGGTTATACCGAACAGCATACCCAATTATTAGTCGGCTTAGGTGTTTCGTCCATCAGCGACAGCTGGTACGCCTTTGCTCAGAATGTCAAAACTTTGGAGGAATATTTAACGCTGACCAATGAAGGAAAATTACCAGTCTTCAAAGGACATACTTTGAGCGAGGAAGACCTTCAGATCCGCCGGCATATCCTGAACATCATGTGCAAACAGCACACGGGCTGGGAGGCTGAATTAATCGCCGGCGGATTGCCTGAAGCGTTAAAGCGGCTGGAGCCGCTGGAAGCCGATGGGCTGGTGATCGTGTCAGACCGTGGCCTGCAGGTCACCGAAACCGGCAAGCGTTTTTTAAGAAATATCTGTTTATGCTTTGATGCCCGACTTTGGGCGGATAAGCCGGCAACCCAACTATTCAGCATGGCGATCTGAGCTCAGGCCCAGATCGCCATGCTGAATTCCGCTTGATCTATTGCCAGCAAGGTCAGTAGGTCAGCAAAAAGCGCGCTGTCATTTAGTCCTTCGACCAGCTGTAATTCCTTTCCGCCTTCCTTGCGGAAGTATTCCAAATATTCTTTACCGATCTCTTCAATCGTTTCCAGGCAATCCGTTACAAAAGACGGGCTAAACACCAGCAGGCGTTCGGTACGGGCAGCGGCCAAACCGCTGATCACCGTCGTTGCATAAGGGCGTATCCATTCGGCTTTACCCAGGCGGGACTGAAAGCAAACCGTATATTTTGAAGCGGGAATACCTAATTCGGCCGCAACAAGTGCAGCCGTACGGTGGCATTGTGCGGCATAGCAGTGTTTATTTTCCGGACCAATGGAATTACAGCAACCTGGCTTTTGCCCGCAGTGGTGACCTTGAGGGTCCGCCTGTTGCAGCTGGCGGAGAGGTAATCCATGGAAACTGAAAAGCACGTGATCGTGGTCCTCCTGACGATAAGCCCTGGCTTTGGCTGCAAATGCCTTTACCAACAACGGATGATCATAAAAAGCGCCTGTAAACGTAACGGGCAGGATGACCGGCCAGCGGCGTATGAGCTCCATTACACGGGCGATGACGGAACCGGTGGTGGCTGAGGCATATTGCGGGAACATCGGTATCACACGGATGGAATCCACGCCTTTCCGGCGGAGGTTCTCCAAGGCATTTTCCAGTGAGGGATTTTGGTAGCGCATGGCCAGCTCGACCACGTATTCCGAGCCCAGGTTCTCCGCCAGCTGCTTTTGCTGCAGGCGGCTCCAGTGCAACAAAGGTGAGCCATGGTCCTGGTCCCAGATATCGCGGTAAAGTTTAGCGGACCGCGGACCGCGAAAGGGCACAATGATGCCCCGGACAAGCAACAGGCGCGCTAGCGGCGCAATGTCGATCACCCGGGGATCCATTAAAAACTCGGCCAGGTATTTCCTGACATCGCGAACCGAGGGACTATCCGGCGTCCCCAGGTTGACCAACAAAATACCTTTTGCCATATTTATTAAATTCAGGGCTGACCGATCTCCAGCACGATCCGGCCATCGATCTTTCCTGCCTTCATCTGGTCAAAAACATCATTGATATCTTCGAGCTTTGCTTTGTGAATGGTTGCTTTTACCTTACCTTCCACAGCAAAAGCCACAGCTTCCTGCATATCCTTGCGGGTGCCTACGATCGAGCCGCGCACTGTATAGCGGTTGAGTACGGTATCGAAGATGGACAGGTCAAAGCTACCCTTCGGCAGGCCGTTGAGGGCTATGGTGCCTTTGCGGCGGAGGGCGGAAATGCCCTGTTCAAAAGCGATCGGTGATACTGCGGTCACGAGTACCCCGTGCATGCCACCCGCCTGTTTTTGCAGGTAAGCGCCAGGATCTTCCTTCAGGGCATTAACGGTCAGATCGGCACCCAGTTCGCGGGCCAGCGCCAGCTTATCATCTGATACATCGATCGCCGCTACATGCATGCCCATGGCTTTGGCATATTGCACGGCCAGGTGACCTAAGCCGCCGATGCCGGAAATCGCCACCCATTCGCCGGGCTTTACCTCGGTTTCTTTTAAGCCTTTATAAACAGTCACGCCGGCACAAATAATGGGGGCCATTTCAGCGAAATCAATGCCTGCCGGAAAATGCGCTACATAACGCGGGTCAGCCAGCACATATTCCGCAAATCCACCGTCAACGCTATAACCACCGTTCTGTTGGGTCCCGCAAAGGGTTTCCCAACCGGTGATGCAAAATTCACAGCAGCCGCACGCGCTATAAAGCCAGGGAACGCCGACAATATCTCCCTGTTTAACACTGGTCACACGCGCGCCGGTCGCCTCTACATAGCCGATGGCTTCATGGCCGGGGACCAACGGCAGATGGGGTTTTACCGGCCAGTCGCCGTTGCAGGCATGCAGGTCGGTATGGCAAACACCACAGGCCACAACACGTACCAGGATCTGGTCGTCTGAAGGCATCTTTACGGGTACTTCTTCAATATGCAGCGGTTGTCCGAATTCCCGGATCACTGCAGCTTTCATGGTTTTAGGGATCATTACTATAAGTTTTTAGAGGAGAAATAAGATGAACATTAATAGGTTGGTCACCAGGCTGGCGGCAAAAAAGCCGAGCAGGGTACGGATACCCGCACCGCCCATTCCGGCGATGATATTGGCAAAGAACAGCCCGAGTGTTATGGCCAGTACGGCAACCGGAGCATCAAAGTAATAGATCAGCACCGCCGGTAACGGTAGAAAAAATACGCCCTGGAAGACCAGTGCAAACAGGAACCATGCGGTACGGTTACCGGCCTGGCTGTCGCAGAAAGCGTTGAATTTTTGGTGCAGGTTTTGCAGGTTAATCTTTTGTCCGCTTTGGGTCGGCCAGCGGCTGGCGCTTATCGTTTGTTCCATGATCTGATATTTTATAAAACAAATATCCCTGGTAGCGGCCAGGCGAACCATGACCCAATCCCTTATCAAAAATGATTGAAATCACTTTCCGGTGCCGGCCTGCCGTTCGTTGAAGCGAAGCAGCTTCCGGCGGACCGGGATACTTAAAATATCATAGGCAAGCATACCGGCCAGTAACAAAACAGGGATATAAAATGCCGGGAAATGGAACCTTCTGAAAAAGATCGCACCGGTCAGAAAGCACAAAATAATACTTAGCCGGAGTTTGATCCCCGAAATAGCCATTCTCTGCAGATCACCACCTTTGCACCAGTCCGCGAGTTCGATCCCAAGATCGGTAAAAGTGCCGGTCAAATGCGTGGTCCTGACTACGGAATCGGAAACGAGTGAAACCATGGCATTTTGCATGCCCATCATAATGAATAAAAGTCTGCCGGCGCAACTATCACGCAGTATTCCTGCGGATACCTTTTCGGTGGACAACACTGTGATTTCCAGTAAGACAGGTACAACATAAGCGAACCGGCGGTCGCGGCCAATAGCCGAGATGATCAGGGAGAAGCTATAAGCGTCAAGTAAAAAAAGCAGCATCCAGAGGGCGATCATTTGTGCGGTGGCCCACTGCAGGGTAGCGGCCTGTTCGGCGAACAGGGCGGCGTGCCCGGTTACGTTGGTCGTCAAAACACCGAAAGCAATGAACCCGGCCGCATTGATAAATCCAGCGGTCAGGCTGAGCAGGACCGCTAATTTGAAATTATGCCGGAAGGAGCGCCTTTTGCCTAGATGCCTTAGCATATGCTATTGAATTAGAGTGGTTAATGGCAGACCGCCACGCCGCTTGCCTGTTTGGCGGGACTGAAGTACGGGATGTCCAGCGCCAGTCCCCTAAGAGTGAACCAGATCCCCAGGCAGACCATTAAATACGGTATGCCTTTATTGATTCGACGGCGAAGTACCGGGCCTACCAATCCGGAACTGATCGTAGCGGCCAGCATCAGCGGAAAAGTGCCGAAGCCAAACCAGAACATATAGGCGGCAGAGTCTCCGGGTGTTCCGGTATTAACTGCGCCCACCAGCGCGATATAAACAAAGCCGCAGGGCAGGAAACCATTAAGGATACCTACGATAAGATGCCCGGCCTGGTGCTGCAAAGCATAAGCGATTAATTTATTCAGGGGTTGAAGCACCTTGGTCAGGCGGGGGCTTTGCGTAAAACGGAGCTTCAGGATACGGGAAAATCCCGCACCCATGATCAGCAGTCCGCTCAGAATGCTGACGCCCTGCTGCAAGCCGAGCAGCCAGAGCTGCCTGCCCAGCAGGCCGATCAAAAGGCCCAGCACTGTATAAGACAGGAGGCGTCCGCAATTGTAGATCACCTTATCCAAGACCACCCGCCACCACTGAACATGAAAAGAAGGTATGGAAAAAGCCAGTGGCCCGCACATGCCAATACAATGAACGCTGCCGAACAGGCCGATAAAGAAGGCGATTTCTGTAGTACTCATCGGATGGTGATCTCCTGGTGGTATAAATAGTCCTTGCTCTGATGCTGCCAGTTCAGCGTCAGCTGCCATTTACCAGTTGCCAGCTTATTTATTGGAAGCAATACGCTATTATCCGCATCCGGCTGCAGAGGAAACGAGCGGTCCTGAAGCTGATCCGATGGCCGCTCAAAACGGATCGTACCGGTCAGCGGGGTTTTAAAGGTTAGTACCAGGTTTTGACCAACTTGTTCGATCACGGGAGCGGCCTGGTCGGTCGTAACTTGCTTTTCCCGGTCATAATCCCGGTTAAAGGTCAGGCCTTTCTCATAATACTGATGATCGTAATCGTCACCCGGTAGCATGAACATCTTTACGCCCATGGCCGTTATAAAAAGTATAAATATGATCATTCCGGCGATCAGTCCTTTTCCCCAGTTCATAGCTTAATTATTTGGAGGTCCCACAAAAGCAGTTTTCACTGTTTGAATGACCTGGTTATTAAAAATCAGTTGCAGTTGGATATCGGTTTTGGCGGTATGTATATCCCTTGCCGGGATCATTACAAAGAACATGGCTTTGACCATTCCCCCTTTGGCCACGGTCGATGGCGCCTGGATATACTTGATCCGGATGTCCGGGTTATCGGCGACAATTCGGATTTTCCGGTCATTATTGGTCTTATTAATGATCTCTGCATTATAAATGTTGCTGATCATTCCACCCGGCTGCTCCTGGTAAAGCATGCCGGCGCCGCGTAAAACGGTCATATCCATATCGCTTCGGCTAAAAACGAAATAGCCCAGCACACAGAACAGGACGGTGATCACCGCCGCATAAGCCTTCATACGGGTCGTAAAGGACGGCTTTTCCTTGGCATGGATCATGTTCTCGGAAAAATAGCCGATCAGGTTGCGTGGTTTATGGATCTTGTCCATCACCTGATCACAGGCGTCGATACAAGCGGTACAATTGATACATTCCAGCTGAGTTCCTTTTCGGATATCGATGCCTGTCGGGCAAACTGCGACGCAAAGTCCGCAGTCGACGCAATCACCGTGCAGGTTCAGTACGTCCGCATTCTTCTGTAGCTTTCCACGGGGTTCACCGCGAACTTCATCGTAGGCCACAACCAGCGTATGTTCGTCGATCAGGACGCTTTGCAGCCGGCCATAAGGACAGATCATGGTACAGACGATTTCGCGTACCTGGCTATAAATCAAGTAAAACACAAAGGTAAATACCCAAATGCTGATAAATCCGGTCAGGTGCTGCGCTATCGGTTCGGTCATGATCCTCAACAAAGCCGGGCTGCCAATCAGGTACGCCAGGAAGGTATTGGCGATCAAAAAGGAAATGAACACGAAGATCACATGTTTCAGCGATTTCTTCCAGATCTTCTCTTTGGTCCAGGGACCAGCATCCAGTTTTTTCCGGGCTGCCGGTTCGCCCTCGATCCAGACTTCGATCCGCCGGAACACCATTTCCATAAAAATGGTCTGCGGGCAAATCCAGCCGCAAAAGATGCGGCCGAAGGCAATGGTGAACAGGACGATGCACACCAGGAAAATGAGGGAAGCCAGCACGAACAGGAAAATGTCCTGCGGCCAGAAGGCCTGTCCTAAGATCACGAATTGGCGATCCATAAAGTTGAGCAGCAGCAGCGGCTGTCCCCCGATCCTGACAAATGGTCCAGTAAAAAAGAAGATCAGGTACACATAGCTCAGGTAACTGCGCCAGCGATAGAACCGACCCTGGCGGATCAGCGGATACATCCACTTTCTCTTTCCCGCCTGTACATCCGCTGATACGTCCATGATCATATTATTTAGAGGCTATTTTTTGAGGTTCGTCCGGTGCTTCCTTCTCGCCCTGCGGCGCTTTCGGGTTAGCCGGGTTCGTCCCGTGTATGGATTTGATAAAGTTGGCTACGTCGGAGATCTGTTTCGGCGAAAGCTGTTTTTCCCAGGTCGGCATACCTTTAGCGGCAACGCCATATTTGATGGTCTTGAAAATCTCGTTGATCTTTCCGCCATGCAGCCAGTAATCGTCGGTCAGGTTAGGCCCTACGTTCCCCTGCGCATGATCACCATGACAGGCGGCGCAGGTTGTTTTAAAAATAGCCCCGCCCGCGGCAATAACGGCCGGGTCATGAACCAGCTTGACCGTATTCTCGTCCACACGATTGGCCGCTTTACTCAGGTACTCTTTCTTGGCAATATCGGCCTGGGCCATTTCGTTGCGGTATTCCTGGTATTGCAGCGGCGCCAGGTTGAACACATGGTAGATCAGGATATAGCATACGCCAAAGGCGATGGTACCGTAAAAGAGCCACATAAACCAAGCCGGCGTCGGGTTATTCAGTTCCTGGATGCCGTCATAATCATGCTCGATCAGCAACGACTTTTCTTCCGACATGGGTTTCAGCGACATCAGTTTCAGCAGTACCTCGTTCTTTGGCTTGGGCGCTTTTTTTGGTGCCTTAGCAGCCCGCTCTTTGGCGATGATCTCCTCTTCGCTGGTGCCCTGGTATTTAAAGATAATGCGTGTCATCACTTTGATGGTGCGGACCAGGACCAGCACCACAATCAGGAACAGGAAAAGCATAATACCGATCAGCCAGTAGGCGGCCTGGTTTTTGGTTTCTCCGGAAAGCAGGCTGCCTTCTGTGGCCGTACCGGCTAAGGACAACAAGGGTGCACAAAGAATAAAAATCAGGGTGTTTATCTTTTTCATGGCTGGCTGTTTTGTGGTGAGCTGATCAGGTTGTCTTCCAGCGGAAGACCGCCCATATAATCGATGTGTGCTTTCCTGATACGGACCAGGAGAACGGCTACGACGATAAAGAATACCAGGAAAATCCATAGAGAGGCCAGCAAATAGATCTGGTTTCCTGACAGGTGTTCGGTGAATTGCTTAAACATAGTCTTACTTATTGGCGGTTTTATTGGCTTTGATATCGGTTCCCAAACGCTGCAGGTAGGCAATGATGGCGACGATCTCTTTAGTGCTTTTTACTTTGATATGGTCTGCATGCAGGTTCTCGGCGATCTCTTTGGCTTGTTTATCCAGGTCACTGTTTGCCTGCTTATCGTAATCTGCCGGGTAGGGCACGCCCAGTTTCTGCATCGCGCGGATCTTAGCAGCCGTCAGGCTGGTATCCAGGTTCTGCGAGATCAGCCAGTCGTAGTTAGGCATGATGCTGCCCGGTGACATCAGGCGCGGGTCCATCAGGTGATTATAATGCCAGGCATTGCCGTATTTTCCACCGATACGGGCAAGGTCGGGACCGGTTCGTTTGGAACCCCACAGGAACGGGTGGTCATAAACGAATTCACCTGCCTTGCTGTATTCCCCGTAGCGTTCCGTCTCCGAACGGAATGGACGGATGGTCTGCGAGTGACAGTTGGAGCAACCTTCGCGGATATAAAGATCACGTCCTTCAAGTTCCAAAGGCGTGTAAGGTTTGACACTGGCGATCGTTGGGATGTTCGCAGATATGGTCAGTGTCGGCATCAGCTCGACAAACGTACCAACCAGGATCACCAGCAGTGCGGCGATCATCAGTTGGATCGGGCGGCGTTCCAGCACACGGTGCCAGGTTTCCTGATCAGCCGCCGATTTTTGAATGGGTTCCAGCGGCATGGCCTGTGCGGCCTCATTGGCTACCAGTTTACCAGATAATGCGGTACGGACCAGATTGTAAGCCATCGCGATCACACCGGTTAGGTATAGCGTGCCGCCAATAGAACGCATGATGTGCATTGGAATAATTCGGAAAGTGGTTTCCAGAAAATTCGGATATTTTAACATCCCTTCGGCGGTGAATTCTTTAAGCATCAGCCCTTGGGTAAACCCGGCCCAGTACATGGGTACGGCATAGAAAATGATGCCCAGGGTGCCGATCCAGAAATGGAAAGCAGCGAGCTTTTTGGAGAACAGTTCCGTCTTGTATATGCGTGGGATCAGCCAGTACAGAATGGCGAATGTTAAAAAGCCGTTCCAGCCTAAAGCCCCAACGTGTACATGGGCAATGATCCAGTCGGTAAAGTGGCCGATCGCGTTTACCTGTTTCAGGGAAAGCATCGGACCTTCGAAGGTTGCCATACCATAAGCGGTCAGACCTACCACCATGAATTTTAGCACGACATCGTCACGTACTTTGTCCCAGGCTCCGCGCAGGGTTAGCAGGCCGTTGATCATACCACCCCAGCTTGGAGCGAGCAGCATGATGGAAAAGGCCACACCCAGTGACTGTGCCCAGCCTGGTAAAGTAGTATATAATAAATGGTGAGGTCCAGCCCAGATATAGATAAAGATCAGCGCCCAGAAGTGCAGGATACTCAGTTTATAGGAATAGATCGGGCGGTTAGCCATTTTGGGCAGGAAGTAATACATCATACCCAGGTAAGGGGTTGTCAAAAAGAACGCCACGGCATTGTGTCCATACCACCATTGTACCAGGGCGTCTTGAACTCCGGCATATACCATATAGCTTTTAAACCAGCTAACCGGCAGCTCAAATGAGTTCACTATGTGTAATACGGCGATGGTGACGAAAGTGGCGATATAGAACCAGATGGCTACATACAGGTGCCGTTCGCGACGTTTAAAAATGGTGCCGAACATATTCCAGCCGAAGACCACCCAGATAATTGTAATGGCAATATCGATCGGCCATTCCAGTTCAGCATATTCGTGCGAGGTGGTGATCCCTAATGGCAGCGTAGCTACGGCGGAAAGAATGATCAGCTGCCAGCCCCAGAAATGAATCTGGCTCAGTACATCACTGAACATACGGGCCTTCAGCAAACGCTGAAGGGAATAATAAACGCCCATAAATATCGCGTTGCCGACGAAGGCAAAGATAACCGCGTTGGTGTGCAGGGGCCTGATACGCCCAAAAGTCGTATACTGGTTGCCCATATTGGCTGCTGGGTGGTATAACTGTATAGCTGCGATCAGCCCCACGGTCATACCGATAATGCCCCAAACTACGGTAGCGATACCAAAATTTCGGACGATCTTGTTGTCATAATAAAATTTTTCCGGCTGCATAAAGTATTGTCTTTTTATGGGTGTAAAACTATTAAGGGGTCTGGAGTGACAGAATGATGACAGTTGGTTTTAAAAGTGATTTCGGTCACTTTCTTTTTCTTCCGGTTGTTCATCTTCCAGCAGGACCCGCATGGAGGGTGTATAGAGGTCGTCATTCTGCCCGGTCCGCTGCGCCCAGAAAAAGGCCCCGAGAAAAAGCAACGCCAGCAAAACGCTGCAGCCGATCAGGAAGTAAATAATGCTCATAACAGTTTTCTCCTTTTGGCCGTAAAGTGGGTAGCCAGTGTAGTAAATGATATAATGGTCGCTGTACTCAGCGGCATGAGGACCGCCGCGATCAGTGGCGAAAGTTTCCCGGTGACCGCATAGGTCAGACCAATGATATTATAGGTCAGCGAGATCAGAAATGATAGATGGATGATGACCACCGTATCCTTTGAAAAACGTAAGAACGTCGGCAGCTTGTCAAAGGAACGGCCATCTAATATCGCATCGCTGCCTGGTGAAAAGTTGTTCACGTTATCTGTGACCGCCACACCCAGGTCGCTTTGGCGAAGGGCACCGGAATCGTTCAATCCGTCGCCCAGCATCATGACTTTTTTGCCCAGCTGCTGCACGGAGGCGATAAAGTTAAGCTTTTGCTGGGGCGATTGTCCGAACAGCATGCGGTTGCTGTCCCGAAAAAAGCGAAGCAGTTCGCTTCTTTCCTGGTCCTGGTCGCCCGACAGCAGGAAAAGCTGGTAAGCGGGTTCAAGTGCGCTGACCTGATCCATACCCTGGCGGTATTCATGTTTGAATCCAAAGTAGCCCAGGTACTGGCCATCGATCATCAGTTGAACACGGGTCATATCGGCAGCTTCGTGATAATTGCCGAACAACAGCTTGCCGCTCCCGATCCGCAGTTCCCGGCCATTTACCCGGGCGGTAATACCCTGCCCGGGCGCTTCCGTATAATCATTCACCGGCAGACGTTCCTGTTCGCCGAAGTACCGGCAAATCATGCGGGAAAGCGGATGCATGGAGTTGGCGCAGGCGCTGTAGATCAGCCTGACCTGTTCTTCGCTAAGCTGGCTTTGCAGCTCGGCATTCCGTCCGTTCCCGGTGGTGATGGTGCCGGTCTTATCCAGCACAATAGTGTCTATCTTGGCCAACTCCTCGACCACAGCCGTGTTTTTCAAATAAAAAAGATTCCGGTCGAAAATGCTGAGTGCAGCGGACATGGTAAAAGGTGTGCTGAGCGCCAGCGCGCAGGGACAAGCCACGATGAGCACGGCGGTAAAAGCGTCGATTCCGCGACGCAGATCGGTAAATACCCAGGCCAGCAGGGCTGACAGGGCGATCACGACCAGGACGACCGTAAAATATTTGCTGACAGTCTCGTTAAAGGTGCGCATCCGGTTATCCTGCTTGCGGGTAAAGGCTTCGTTGTTCCAAAGCTGGGTCAGGTAGCTTTGGGATACCGGCTTGATCACCTCCAGCTCAACAGATTCACTGGTCTGGCGGCCGCCGGCGTAGATGATTTCCCCGAGTGTCTTACCTACCGGAACGGACTCACCGGTCACGAAACTGAAATCGATCAGCGCCTGACCCTTTAACAAGATCGCATCGGCGGGAATGATCTCGTTGTGGCGGATCAGGATACGGTGACCCGGGCGCAGCTCCGACAAGGGCAGCGGCTTTTCCACGCCGTTTTCCAGGGTTTGTACTGCCACAGGAAAGAAAGAACGATAATCCCTTTCAAAGGAAATATGATGATAGGTTTTTTGCTGTACGAATTTGCCCACCAGGAGAAAGAATACCAGCCCGCAGAGCGTATCGGCAAAACCGGCACCGGTTTGGGTCAGCACCTCTGCAGCTGTCCTGATAAACAGCACGGCAATTCCCAGGGCCAGCGGAAAATCAATATTTAATACTTTTTTACGCAGATTGTTCCACGCGGAAGTAAAATATTCCCGGCCGCTGAAAAACACGACCGGCAGCGTAAAAGCCAAATTGATATAGCCAAAGAAGTGGCGGAAAGTCTGTTCAAAGACCGAGAGGCCCAGGTATTCCGGGAAACTTAGCAGCATGACATTTCCAAAGCAAAAACCGGCGACCGCGATGCGCTGCACCAGGTTCCCCTTTTCTGCCTTTTGCTGTTTTTTAATAATATCCTGCAGGCTAATCAGCGGTTCATAGCCAATGTTAAAAAGCAGCTCGACCACGCCGCGAAGCGAAATTTTTTGGTGGTCGAATCTTACCACCAGCTGCTTTTTCAAAAAGTCGACCCTTGCATAATGCACCCCGGGATCGAAACGGTTCAGCTGTTCCAGCAGCCAGAGGCAGGAACTGCAATGGATATGTGGAATATATAACGTAATGATCGATATGCGGTCATCATGAAAGTCCAGCAGCTCGTCGACAATGGACGGTTCTTCCAGATATTCGAAACGTTTGTCCAGTTTGCCGCGGGTCGCACCCGGGTGATCGTTGTACTGGTAATAGCTGCATAGGCCGCTAACCGAGAGGATCTGATAAACATTCTGACAGCCCTGGCAGCAGAACTGCTTGTTGTCCGCCAGATATAGGTTTGTTTCACATATATCACCACAGTGATAGCAGTTGATTTTTACCGCAGGTTTGGTTCCGGTCATTTTCATATTTTAATGGCTCAAAAATGCAGGTTCACCGGAACTGGGAGAATGACCGCCGTCGGTGCAAAAAATGATCTGTGTCACTTTTTAGGAAGAAAGTGACCAAAGGCCTGAAATCAGCCGGTTAGCTTTAACCCGCGTGCATTAAAAAAATAAATAGGTGGATCTGGAAAAGCGGAAAGCGACCGCTATAATACCGGGCCAGGCCAATGACCTGTTCCCCCGGTTATTATAAGATCAGTCGCTGCAAATATGTACATCAAACCAGCGCAGTAAAAATGATATAGATGGCGGCAAAAAATGACGTTCATCATTTTCTAAGGGATCCACACGGGGTAAATTTGCCAATTAACTCCTGTGAATGGACATACCAGAGATATTAGATATAACCGTTGTTGAAGAAAGCCTGAAGGGTGATGTGCTGCTGGAAAAATTCGGGGGCTTGCCAATGGGCGGGCATCTGGTATTGAATCATGACCGCGATCCCAGACCCCTATATTTCCGGCTGCTCGAACATTCGGGCCGGAATTTTACCTGGAAACCGCTGGAAAGCGGACCGGAGGTCTGGCGGGTCAAGGTCGGCAAACGAACCCATCAGGATCGGGAAGGCAGCATCGGCCAAATCATTATCAACGATCCCCGCAAGGTTGCCGTGTTTAAAGAATTGGGCATCGACTTTAGTTGTGGAGGTGCCCGCACACTTACGGAGGCTTGTGAACTTTTGCAACTTGATGTGGAAAAGGTCGACTTAAAGTTAAAGGGAGAGCTTCCGGCAATAGCCTATCCGGAAATGGATTTCCTGCATTGGGATACCGGCTTTTTTTGTAAATACCTGATCAACCTGCACCATGGCTATGTGCGGGCCAACTTACCATTCCTGCTGGAAATGTGTGCGAAAATAGCCCGGTCCTATGGCACGAAGTATACCGAACTTCGAGAGGTAAATACCTTGGTCAGGCAAGCTACAGAAGGATTAACGGCCAATATGGAACAGGAAGAAACCTTTCTTTTTCCTTATTTGACCGACATGGCCTATGCGCTGAAATCAGGAACAAGGCTGGCAGCACCTGCAACGGGCTCAATAACAGCGGTCATTCATTTAATGGAAGCCAACCATGAGCGCGTTTATGATGCTTTCTTAAAGATCCGGCAGCTTACCAAGTGCTACCAGCCACCGAATTATGTTACGCATGGCTTCCGTATCCTCTATAAGATCTTACAGGAATTCGAAAATGACCTGCAGCTGCATTTACACCTGGAAAACAATATCCTCTTCCCGGCAGCCATCCAAAATGAAAATGAACTCCGGTTCCGGCAGCTGCAATACGGACCGCCTTTATAAATCTTAACACAAAATCTCATCGATTATGAGCCATACATTTCACATACCAGTCTTAGGACTGGGCTATTCTATAGATACCCCGCTAAAGGTTGCGCGTTATGGCATTTCTTCAGTCATGTCGATCGTCGACGACGAGCTGATTGAAAGGATGCGTATCTACCATGCCGCCGAATGTGGTGAATCTTTCGAGCCAATCGGCAAAAAAGAACCCGATGCCCGGGCCCGGCGGATCACCGCCTACCTTGACCTGGTGGCGCGGCAGGTTGAACGGCAATTCACTGAGCTGCTGAAATTACCTTACGAGCCTGGAAACGACCTGTGCCGTTATTTTGAACTGCTGCCGGAAGGCGCGCGCCTTCGTCAGGGGTACGAATTGATGCAGGAATTTAAGGATCCGGACCAGCGCCGCTATTTCCTGGAGCTGCTTAAAAGCGAGATGACTCCCGGCGCCATCGATGTCAATATCATGTCGAAGGTCGACAAAATGAATTATGCTGCCGGTGGCGAAGCACTGGGCGATCAGTTCACTGATGCACTGGCGGCGCTCCGTGGCTTTGCGGTAAGCCGGCTGGCATCTTCCGTGATCCTCTCTGCCGGGATGAACCCGCGTTTGTATAGTTATCTGGAATCTTTTGCCTGCTTCCTGCCGGATGCAGAGGGCCGGTTGCCTAAAAAGGTGATCTTAAAAGTCAGCGACTTTCGTTCCGCTTTTATCCAGGCCAAGTTCCTGGCAAAAAAAGGCATCTGGGTTTCAGAATTCAGGGTCGAGTCCGGCCTGAACTGCGGCGGTCATGCTTTTGCAACCGAAGGATTTTTGCTGGGCCCCATCCTGGAAGAGTTCAAACAAAAGCGGCAGGAAATGGTCAGCGAGTTGTTTACCGGATATCAAGCCGCATTGCAGGAAAAAGGCATTACTATTGCTACTGCACCTGCACAACGACTGAGCGTCCAGGGTGGGATCGGCACTGCGGGGGAGAACCATTTCCTTCTACAGCATTACCAGTTGGATGCGACTGGCTGGGGCAGCCCGTTCCTGCTGGTACCGGAAGTGACCAATGTCGACGAATCGACGCTGCAGCAATTAGAGCATGCCGGTGAAAAGGAGTTTTACCTGAGTGGTGCATCTCCCCTTGGCATCTTGTTCAACAATTTTAAAAACAGTACTGCCGAGGTACAGCGCCTGAAACGTCTGGAAAATAAACGTCCGGGCAGTCCCTGTACTAAAAAATACCTGTGTACCAATACGGAGTTCACCGACCAGCCTATTTGTACGGCTTCGCGGGAATACCAGCACCTGAAGCTGCAGCAGCTGGATACGCTGGAACTGACCGAACCGGAATATGAGCAGCAATACCGGACGATCACCGAGAAGATCTGTTTATGCGAAGGACTTTGCGCTTCCGCCTATTTAAAATATGATCTGCTGAAACCCCGCGAGAATAAAGCTGTCGCGATCTGCCCAGGGCCGAACCTGGCTTATTTTTCGCGCATTTATTCCCTTGAAGAAATGGTGCGGCATATTTACGGTGAACTGGACCTTTTGGGTAAGATCAATCGCCCGCATATGTTTATCAAGGAACTGAATTTGTATATCGATTACCTGCGAACCGACCTGCAGGCACAACTGAAGGGCCTAACGGACAAAAAGCAGAAGCAGCTGTCGAAATTTAAAACGCAGCTGCAGGAAGGCATCAGCTATTACCGGGATTTGTTCAGCAAACAGGCCGATCAGACTTCAGCTTTGATCCAGGACTGGTTCAGCGAATTGTCGCTGTCGGAACTGGAACTCAGCCAGATCGAGATTTGATGTGTATAAAATAAAAAGGTAAAGGCCGCTTCCGGAAATGGGGCGGCCTTTTTTGATTCAAATTCAACAATCAGGGACGTTTCGGCATCACGATCACCGGGATAGTGAGGTGATAAGTTACTTCGGCATTCTGGCCGCGCTTAAAGAACTTGTTCATTTCTTCTTTAGGCCGCAGCATCAGCGCCATAATATCGGTAGGCTTGTTCGCTTTCAGCCATTTCCAGTCGCGGGCCAGCTGGCTGTCATCGATGCTGCGGAAATAAACACCGCCGCAGTTCAGGTCACGGTAAAGGGCGGTTTGCAATACCTTTTCCTTAGTTTTTACCTCTTTGTCGGGGTTTAGTCCGCATAAATGGGCGACCATTAATTCCGCGGCGAAGGCTTCCATCAGTTCCCCAAGTTCCCCGATGCTCTGGATATCTTCCTCTTTCAGCGTGGCAGCGTAGGTGATCTTTTCCGGATTCATCCGGACGGTACCACGGGGCACGACCATTACCGGAATACGCGCCCAGTCAATGATCCGGCTGCAGTTCTCGCCAATCAGGTAATTGGCCATTTCCTCCTGGTCGGGCACACCAGTTACCACCATAGCGATATCAGTATGGCAATCTATAGCGGTCATGATATCTACCAATTCGGTCCTTCCGGCATCAAAGCTGATCTCCGGCAACCTGTTGCCTGCAAAGGAGCTTGCAACCAGTTCCTGCTCCAATTGAAGCACGTAAGCGGCCAAACCTTTATCAGGAGTCTCCTCCATTTCTGGTTCTCCGTCAACGGTTTGCAGCTGCAGTACCGTTGTCGGTACCGGTGCAAGATTGAATAACAGGACATTAGCTTTCATCTTTTTGGCCAGGTGCAGGGCATAACGCGCGGCGGTATGGGAGCCTGCGCTTTGGTCAGTCAATACTGCTATTGTCTTCATCGGATTAGGATTGTACGGTAGTTAGGTTACCCGCCATGACCGTTTCGGCATAGGCGAAAAGTTCTTTTTTTGTCTTTTTGATCCCGGCAAATAAAGCGGTCAGTCCGTTCTGCAGGTCATTATAGCGTTCCAGGAACGTCAGGTCCATGGCCTTTTTATTGTCGCCAATATAAGGCTCCAGGAAAGCCAGGAATTCCGGCACGGCGCTTCTCAGGGTCACCAACTGGCTTTCCTGTCCTTCGATCTTCTGGCGGAAGTTCGTTACTGATTCGATACTTTCCACCGCTGTGGCATCATATTTCAACAGAATGTTTCGGAAGAAACGGGCTTCATCCGCTAAAAAGGAGATGTCATCTTGCCAATGACGGGCCAGGATATATAATTCCTGCAATTCAGTTTCCAGTTCGGTATCAGGTGGTAAGTTACTCATGGCTGTATTTTTTAAATGTTTATGATTTGGTCCCGGGAAATACCAGCAGGGGCAGCTGCAGGTGATCCGCCATTTGTTTGGTATGACTGTGGGCGAATAATTCGCCAAAAAGGTTGTGGTGTTGATGGACCATGGCGAGCATGTCGATCTGTCCGTGATCGCAGATCCAGTCCAGACCTTCATCTACCCGGTCGTTGCGGATCAGGCGGTAATAGATATTGGGGTAGTCAGCATTATTGGAGATCCCGACCAGGTAATCGGCTATCATTTCTTTTAAGACCGGGCTTTCCTTTTTTTCGTTGCAGATATGCACGAGCAGCACTTCCGCATTCAATTGCTTTGCCCAGTAAACTAGCTGGTAAATATGTTGAAGATCGTTTTCGGGGTCTTTGAATTCTGTAGCATAAGCGATCTTTTTTATCGGGCGGAATTCTGTTCCCGGGGATACCATTAGCACCGGCTTATCCGCATTGTCAATCATATTGGAGGCATGGTTACCCAACAGCAGGTTATTAAATACTCTGCCCTGATGAGTGCCGCTGACGATCAGTTCATTGTCTGGCGTAGCCGCCAATGCCTTGACAACATCGGCCATGATCCCGGGCTGGCTTTTGCAGCTGATCACCGGGCGAAAGCCTGTTGCCGGCAGTGAGCTATCCAGCATCTCTTTAAATTCGTGAAGCGCCGATGCGCTGTCCTCCAGCAGCAATTCATATTCTTCATCCTGCCAGAAGACCATGCCGGCCTGCGGGATCTCCGCCGGGATGATAATGGCATGGCAGAGCAAAATATTTGAGCGCACCTGCCGCGCCAGGTGATAACCGTAGCGGGCGGCGTCTTTTGAACCTTCGGAAAAATCAGTAGCGATCACAATTGTTTTCATGCTGTTGTACGCTTGGTTTGTTGATGTAAAGTTGAGCATTGACCGCGGAGGAAAAAGTGACGCGCGTCACCTTTTCCAGTGATCCTGCGCCAGGTCGGGCGTCTGGTCCTGCCTATAAAAATTCCAGTGCAGAGATCAGGAAATTTTATGATCCTGCGCATTTCCCTGAAGGGAGTTTCACTGCAACTTTGAGGTGGTAAAAGCCGATGGGCTACACCAATAAAAAACAATCTATGACCATATTTAAGCAATTCACGTTCGATGCCGCCCATTTTCTCCCCAACGTGCCGCAGGGGCACCGCTGCCGTCAGGTTCACGGCCATACCTATCATTTGACCATTTATGTGTCAGGACCTGTCAATACAGAAGATGGCTGGGTAATCGATTTCAAAGAATTGAAAGCCGTTGTTAAACCGCTGGTCGAACAACTGGACCATGTTATGCTCAACGAGATCCAAGGGCTGAAAAACCCGACCGCGGAAAATGTTGCACGCTGGTTCTGGCAGGCCATTCGGCCGGAGATACCTGGATTAAGCCGGATCGAATTAAAGGAAACGCCGACCTCGGGTGTTATTTATGAAGGAGAGAACAAATGATCATAAAAGCGGCCCTACTGGATTCGCTTAGCCGACAGTACGAGCAGGAACTTGCAGAGGAATGCGAAAAATATAACCTGTGCAAATCCTGTCCTGCGGACCGTCTACTGACCGAACTCCCCCCCATCCTTCAGCGCTATGTTTTGGAGAGCGGCTATGTCGGTAAAGAAACGGTGATTTGCTGCCAAATGATCTGGAAGGAAACCGCACTGAAAATGCGACCCGGTGGTCGCTGGAGACCAATAAGCTGCAGACAGATCAATTTTCTACCATCCCCGGCAAGGTTGGTTCTGATGGAAGCCCACTTATTCGGCATTCTGCCTTTTACGGCGCGCGATATTTTTCGGGATGGGCATGGCGGCCTGCTCGTGCGCTTGCTGGACAAACTTCGCCTAACGGAGAGAACGGGGCCGTTGATGGACCGTTCTGAACTGGTGACCGTGCTGGCTGAAATGATGATCATTCCTGCCTATGCGCTTTGCAGGTACATTACCTGGCGGGAGATCGCTCCCCTGGTCGTGGAAGGGATCATCAGTTTCCAGGGAGTTACGGCAAAAGGTATATTTCACTTTAATCCCGATGGCCTGGTGGAGCGGTTTGAAACGCTTGACCGGTATTATAATGAGGGGGGCACCTATCAGAACTATCCCTGGGTGGCTACGGCTGAAAAATATAAGTTTCGCGGCGATATCCGTTTCCCTTCGGTATTCCGGGCGCTCTGGAAGATGCCGGGCAGGGAGCATGTTTATTTCAAGGGCGAGCTCACCAGGTTGCTGTTTAACACTTTTTAGACCGCATAACCTAATCCCTTTCGCTGCCTGCTGAAATACAAGGCAGTGAGCAGGGAAATAAACAGTAAGATCGCATTCAACTGGTGGATCGAGGCAAACCAGATCAGCTCCGTCGAACTGCTAGATAGCAAAGAGGCTATCCCCAAAATGATTTGAGCCACAGTAATCAGCAGTGGCCATTTTCGCCAGCGATTTAAAAAATGGTCCCGGCTCGATTTGCCTGCCAGCGCATACCAAAAGATCATACAGCAGAAGATGAGATAGGCATAAAGCCGGTGAACGAACTGGATTAGCAATGGATCATTGCAGAATTGGATGATGAGCTGACCGGGCCTGAGCTGGACGGGTGGAAAGAAATGTCCGTTTATCGTTGGCCAGGTGGGTGCGAATAAGGCCGCGTGTGTTCCTGCCATAAAAGCGCCGTAAGTCATTTGTTTAAGTAACAGCAATAGTATTATTATAGTGAGCACCTGCAAGCCACCGTAATTATAGGTTTGGGTGCAATTGATTCTCAGGCGTAGGGACAACCAGACCATGGCTGCCAGTAAGGTCAGCGCAAGCAGGAAATGTACTGCGAGCCGGATGTGATTTACCCGAATATCGGTATCATTTAAACCGCTTTTGACCATTAGCCAGCCTGCGAAAGCCTGCAACGTCCCGATCAGGAATAACCCCGCCAATGGCCAGAATAGTTCCCTGCGAATCATTCTGCGGTAAATCAGCCAAGCGAAGGGGAGGATAAATACAACGGCCATCAGGCGCGCCCATTCGCGGTGCAGCCATTCCCAGAAATACAAGTGTTGATAACCGGTCAGCGTTAGGTCAGCGTTCAGTTTCTTAAATTGGGCAATTTGGCGGTACAAAGCAAAACTTTTTCCCCATTCGGCATGACTGAGTGGCGGTACAGCACCTAAAAAAGGTTGCCATTCGGTAATGGATAGGCCTGAACCCGTAAGACGCGTTATGCCCCCTAATAAGATTTGGATAATAATCATCCCGATGCCCAGCGCCAGCCAGCGACTGACCTGACGGTTGGCTTTTGTGATTTCAGTGGTCATTTTTTTTCGTTCACAGCATAAGGTAAAAATGCCGATAATGCTCACGGTCGTTCAAAACGACCGGACAATTGTTCAATATGGACCTTGTAGACGATGAGCTGGACTTTGGTCCCTACGTCGCTATCCTTTTCAGTAATCCCATGAGCCGGGTGATCGCTTGGATTTCTGGACAAGGGCATTAGCCGGTGGATCAAACCTTGCTGAAGCTGTTCCTTTTCAGAGACATCAATTATTTCTTCGAAGCGGCCCTGAATGATGACGCTTTTCCAATCAAAGATCGTACGGATCTCATCTACTTCGAAGCAGACAGACGGGTTGTTGCGCATCATCCGAATCTTCTGACCTTCGGCAGATTGTCCATAAAGGTAGGAGCCGCCGAAAACATAATTCACCGGTACGATATAGGTACTGCCTTCGGCATGGCAGGCGATCCTGCCGGTCACCTGTTCCCTGAGCAATTGCTCTATTTGTGTTTGATCGAGTTCCCCCAGCATAGTTTCGAATTTGAATGGCAAACATAAGCTGCGGGGTACCCAAAAAAAATGACCGGAAGCGGAACGAAATGTGAGTTTCATCATGTCTGTTCGCTATCTGTCATCATTGCTTAAGGTTTGAAAGGTCCCGAAATTTACGTCTAATAAATCAAGAGGAATCATATGAAAAAGCTCCTGATACCCACTGACTTTTCCCCGGCCGCTCATAATGCCGGCCGGTACGCATTGCATTTAGCGCAAGAACTAAATCATGGCCTTATCTTGTGCCATTCCTGGCTAAGCCCCATGCATGCCACCGGCGCCGCACAATTGGCATGGCGAATTGTCGACGATGGTACTATAAAACGTGAAGTAGCTGATCAGCTAAAGGCCGAAGCCGAAAAGCTGGCAGAAAAACGGCATGAACTCGGGCAGATCTTCCCGGAACTATTCAGTCCGCCGCTGACCTGTATATCCGAAGCCGGGGAATTGCCCGAAGTTTTGGAAAAAATCATGGAGGGCCAGCCGGTAGCCATGGTCGTTATGGGTTTATCCGGTGCCGGTAACCTGGAACGTTTTTTTATCGGCAGCCATACCAAAGATGTCGTGAATAAGGCCACTTACCCGGTCTTGCTGGTTCCCCAGGATTTTATTTTCCGTCCCATCCGGCGGATCGCGTTCGCTACCAGCTTGGACAAAGGCGATATCCCCGTACTGCATTCATTAGCCGGCCTGGCTAAGGTCTTTCAGGCAGAGATCGATATCTGCCATGTTTCCGATGAGAAATTCGAAGAGGGGGAAGATAAATTCAGGGCCGATGTATTTATGTCGGAACTCTGCGCCCGTGTAAGCTGCGCGGATATTCATTATCACCATATTAAAAGTATGGATGTGGATCATGGACTTGACTGGATCTATGAACATAGTCAGACGGACCTGGTGGCTATGGTTCATCAGCATTACGGCGTGCTTCACCGACTATTTGCCGGAAGCCATACGCAGCAGCTGGCCAAACATATCGACCTGCCGCTGCTGGTTTTCCCTCCTGGATATGGTGCTACACTGTAAATTTTAGGGGCAGCCATCAATCCAAAGCAGCCAGTTGTTCGTCGCCGGCTTTTTTTACGACTCTTTTAAAGTCCGCCGGTTTCAAGGTTTGCCGGGATGACCAGGACGGGGAGCTCCTGTTTTTTTAGGAGTTTAACACTCTGGCTGCCTTTGAAAAGCCGGTTCCAGAAACTGTGCTGATCATGGCAAAGCGCCAGCAGGTCCGAGTTATTCTCCTGGCAATGACGGCTTAACCTTTCAGTAATATCCCGGCCATAAATATTATGGTAATTGATGTTTGGGTATCGAAATTTGTCAACCTGCTTTTTAAATTCCTCCTGGCGAGAAGCTGCATCGTCTTCCTGCGAACCGTAAAGAACGACGTGGATGATTTCCAGTTCAAAACCGATCAGCCGCCCGATCCTGGTGAGGTAGTGGACCGCCCGCAGGTCGCCATCATTCAGGTCGCTGGCAAATGTGACCTTTTTTAAAGGGCTTATCTTAGTACGTTCAGGAAAGACCAATACTGGGCGGTTGCTGTGATTGATCACCGCCCGGGTATCGCTGCCCAAAAGAAGGCGGTCGAGTTTGCTCCCTGTACGGCTTCCCATCACCACCAGTTCTATGTCTTTGTGGTGCAGTTGCAAGCGCACGCAATCTGCAAGCGATCCGTCTTCATGGCGCCATTCTACGGAAGGCAACCTTTCCTGTGTTGGCAGAGTCGCCAGTTCTTCCTGCAGGTTTTCTTTTAAACCTTCCAGCTGCCCTTTAGATTGCTCACCATAAATAAGGTTATCAATTCCCCAGGAAGTTATTGGGATATTCTTCCAGCACAGGCTGCGGGGTCCAGGTATGCAGCAGGAGCAGGTTGGTATGCAAAGCACAACATAGTGGCAACGCAGCGGAGGCGGCATGGGCCGCTGTCGGCCCGAGATCGGTCAGGACAAGGATCTTTTTCATGGTTTTTTAAATTGATTTTCGGGAAGTAAAATAAAGGCAAATCCTTAATTCAAAACATGATGGCGGTCATGACGCCGTTTGATGCTGGTCAGGTTTTAAACCGGCAATTTTTATAATTTTGCTCCATGAATTCTTAAATTATTAACCATGGTCAAACTCTTTGTTAGCGGTTTTCCTGCCGAGGCTTCGGAACTGGAGATCGTACAGCTTTTCGACCCATTCGGCAAGGTAGTTACGATCAAGATCGTTATTGACAAGATAACCAGGAAATGTAAGGGTTTTGCCTTTCTGGAAGTAGAAGATAGTCTATCCGCACAAGCGGCAATCAGGGAACTAAATGGGACTGTCTGGGGAGACCGGGAACTGACGGTCAATTATGCCACTGAAAAAACACCACCACAGCCTTGTGTAAAAACCGTCGATCAGCGCAATAAAAACAAGCGATCCGCTACCGTCGATATCAAACAGAAGCGGCCACGTATTTCCCGTTGATCCCCATTATTTAAGCAAAGTATAGATCAGCGCAATGGCCGCGCCGCCCATCGCCAGAAAGGTCAGCCAGAGCAGGGCATTGGAAAGCCGGCCATTTTTAAAATCTCCCATTATGCGGGCATTGCTACCGATCCGGATGATCAGCAGCAGCAAGGGCACCGCCGAGATCCCGTTCATTACCGCCGCGAATACCAGGGCTTTTACCGGGTCGATCCCCACGAAATTAATGCCGAGTCCGATCAGGGTAGCAAAGCAGATCACAGTATAGAAAGCTTTCGCCCGGTACCATTTCATATCGAGCCCTGAGGTCCACCGGAAAGCTTCGCAAACTGCGTAAGCCGCGGAGCCGGAAAGTACCGGTACCGCTAACAGCCCCAGCCCAATAATACCGAAGGCGAAAATCAACCGCGCCAAAATACCGGCATGGGGAAAACTATGCACAAGCGGTTCAAGCGCCCGGGCCGCGTCAGCCGCGGAACGAAGATTGGTAACCCCGCTTTGGTGCAGAACTGTCGCTGCCACGACGATGATGCTCCAGGTCGCGAATTCAGAAATGACCATTCCCGAGGCATTATCAAGCCGCATCCTCGTAATAATGCGTTTACTTTCTGTTGGTTTTAAGTTATCTTTTATTGACCGCGCTCTGGTTTCCTCCACTTCCTGTGAAGCTTCCCAAAAGAACATATAAGGTGAAATGGTCGTTCCGATCACGCCGGTAATAATAAACAGAAAAGCAAAGCTGAATTCCAGGTGGGGAGTTACCGTAGCCTTTAAAATCTGCTGCCAAGGCTGATGGATAATAAATAAGGTCAGCGGGTAGGCCAGCAGGGATATAGCCAGCCATTTCAGGAACCGGGCATAGGTATGGTAAGTGGTTAATACCTCTAAGATCAAGGTGATAACAGCGAAGGTGACCGCTAGAGCAGAAAAGGGAACCGGGATGATCAGCCGTGCGGCTTCTGCCATGGCGCCAATGTCGGCGCCTATATTGATAATATTAGCCGTCAGCACCAGCAGCAGAACGGCCGTCAACATTTTTTTACTGTAATTATCCCGGACTACAGCGGCCAGTCCTTTCCCGGTTACCAGGCCGATGCGTGCACAGGCCTCCTGGACGGCGATCATAAATGGCAGCATATATAAGGCGGTCCATAACTGGCGATAGCCGAACTGTGCCCCGGTCTGGGAATAGGTCGCTATTCCTGAAGGGTCATCGTCAGCGGCGCCAGTGATTAGACCCGGTCCCAGGATACGCAGGTATCCCTTCAAACTGTTTTTGGTTTTCAGGAAACTGTTCATCATTATTTTTTCAGGCACTAAAATAAGGCAGGTTTTAAGCCGGATTCAGGATGGGGATCAGGAAAATACATGATCGTGGTCATTCTCCGGCAAAGCTAATTTGGCAACCTTTATCCTGTAAATCAATGTAGTTTATATGAAAACGATCATCGCCCTAACTGATTTTTCCCCGCACGGCAATCACGCCTGTCATTATGCCGCTGCACTGGCCGCACAAACCGGGGCTACCCTTTTATTATGTAATGTTTATCTGGAGCCTGCCTCCTTTCCGGGCGCTTATTCGATCGGCTGGCCGACGGAAGAATTTAATCTGCTGGAGCAGGAAAGCACCGGAACCTTACAACTATTACGGCAACAATTGGAGGAAGAATGGCCTGCGCTACTCGCAGCCAATAAGTCCAGGATAAGTACGGCAAGTACTGCAGGCGATGTTGCCACAGTTCTAACAGACCTGGATAATACCGGGGCTATCTCGTTGGTTGTCGCCGGAACACATAGTGAGAGCGGTTTTGTTGAATTGTTTTTTGGCAACAAGATGCGCACGTTGATCGATACCGCCCGGCACCCCTTGTTACTGGTCCCGCTGGAAAGCCCGATGCCGCATTTAAAAAAACTAGTTTTTGCCACTGACATGGAATTCCCGGAGCAGGATATTGCCGCCCTGCGGGTACTGAAAAAACTTACTGTAAAAACCGGGGCAGAACTGTTGGTAACAACGGTGCTTAATGAAGATGATCATGGCAGTGCCTGGGCAAAAGAGGAGCAGCAAATGATGTCCGATCTGAGTCATATGGCCGGGAACATCGATGTCAAATGCAAGGTAATTAAAGGGGATCACGTGGATAATGTCCTATTACGGTTTTGTACTGAAGAAAAAGCGGATCTGCTGACCATGGTGCATCATAACCTGGGAATGATCAAAAGGTTATTTAAAGGCAGTACTACAAAGAAAGTAGCCGGTACCAGCGGCATCCCGCTGCTGGTCATCCCTGCCTGCTTAGCCTAAGGGCGAAAGGATCATGCCGTCTTCCATTGTAATGATGCGGTGCGTACGCTCAGCAAAGGCGTTATCATGAGTAACCACCAGCAAAGTCTGATGATAGCTTTCGGCCAGTTCCCGGAAAATATCAAAAACAATCTCTGTATTTTTTTTATCCAGGTTCCCGGTCGGCTCATCCCCCATGATGATCACCGGGTCGTTAATGAGTGCCCGGGCGATGGCCACCCTTTGCTTTTGACCGCCGGAAAGCTGGTTAGGGCTTTTTAAGGCTTCTTCTGCGATACCTAATATCTTCAGTTTTTCTATAGCACGGTGTTCCACCTCCTGGGGGGATAATTTACCCAGTTTAAGCCCCGGCAGCATGACGTTTCGCAGTACAGTAAATTCATTCAGCAGGTAATGGAACTGGAATACGAAGCCAATCTTTTCATTACGGACTTCCGCCAGTTCCTGTTCGTCGCGTCCTTTCATTTCACGGCCTTCGATCTTTAACCCGCCTTCGTAATCCGTATCCATGGTCGAAAGAATATAAAGCAGTGTTGATTTTCCGCAGCCGGATTTTCCGATAATGGAGACGAACTCCCCACGGTCCAGTGAAAAACTGACCTCCTTCAGGATCTGTATGGTTTGCGGATCGTGAAAGGATTTAGAAATAGCGCTGGCCTGTAAAAGTGTATTGTTCATTTTATTTCCCCCTGATGATAATGACCGGATCGACCCTGCTGGCTTTGCGTGATGGGAAATAACCGGCCAGGTAAGTGGTAACCATGGAGAAGACCCCGCCGATCAGATAAAACCTTGGGTTGAAGTCGATCGGATAGGTTTTGATCGTCGGCAGCGCGGTCGTATTAAAAGGAATATGGGCGATAATCGCTGAAAGGCCATAGCCCAGCAATAAACCAAATACCCCGCCGAATAATCCGATGCTTAAGGCAATGACATTGAAAATGCGGTTCACATCCCTGCTCGAAAATCCGACAGCTTTTAGGATGGCAATTGTGTCCAGCTTTTCATAGATCATCATATTTAAAATGTTATAGATCCCAAAACCGGCAACGATCAGCAAGGTGACCCCAACGGAATAAGAGATCAGGGTCCGGATAAAGTTTCCGGTCTCGAATTCGGAATTGGCGGTCTGAATATCAATGGCGTCCACTTCAAAGCGCTGCCGGTAGGCCGCTGCCAACCCGGGTGCCTGGTTGATGTCTTTGAGCTTAACTTCGATATCCGTAATATAATTATTGGATTCCCCCATGATCTTTTGGGCTGTTGCCACGGACACATAGCTTTGTTCATCATCGACCTGCTGCAGGCCGGTCTGGTATATGCCGGCGACCTTTAGCGGGAACTGCTCACCGGTAACCGTGGTGATGTGGATGACATCACCGATGTGCGCCAGCATTTTGATCGCGACCCCTTTACCCAGCAAAATGCTGTTAGGTGTATTTTTCAAGTCAATAAACCGGCCTTCGGTCACATAATCACCGAAAGAGAACAGGCGGTTCTCCTGCAGTACATCGATCCCGCTGACCAGGCCGTTCAACTGAGTGGCCCCGACATTATAAAACACCTGAGTGCTCACCTGGGGCGAAACGCCTAATACCCCGGGATCACTTTCCAATACATGCATGACAGGCAGTGCGTTATGGATTGCCAGCGGTTTGGATACCGGTTTGACTGAACTGATAAAATGATGATAACCCCGGAATTCCGGCGACAACTCCACCGGCTGATGTTTTGCCGCCTCCACATCATTATATAAGCGGATGTGCGGTGTCCGGTTTACGACCAATCCGTCCAGCAATTTATTGAGTCCACCCATAAAACTGAGCAGGGCGATAAACATGGTAATGCTAAAGGTCACGCCGATGGCCGCAACCAGGGTCTGCCGCCAGCGTGCCAGCAATAAGGAGCGGGCGATCTCGGTGATCAGTTTCAGGCTCACGGCAATGGTTTTTTGAGCTCATCATGCTGATCCAGTCCGGATAATACCTCCACCTGATTGTAATCACTCAAGCCTGTTTTGATGATTCGGGTTTTATCATCGGCCATCAAAACAGTAGAATCGTTGACCAAACAGGTCCGGGGAATAAGCAGCGCATTCTTTTTGGTGCGGATAATAATATTCGCTTCGAGCGTCGCATTGGGGAACAATTTTGCGGGTGGCCTGATGAAGGCTGCCTCTACTAAAAATGTCTTACTGCGGTCGTTCATGGCCGGGTAAATTTTCATCACCCGGGCCTCAAATACCATCCCCTTGTAGCTATCCATTGTCACCAGGACCCGTTGCCCAAAGGCAACACGGGCGATATCATATTCGTCAACCTGCATTTCCAAAAGGAACCCGGCATCATGTCCAAGCAAGGCCAGTGGCGTTTGGGGATTGACCGATTCGCCGTTCTCCTTGTAAAGCGCGTAGACCTTTCCATCAACACCGCTCCGCAGGATAAACTCCTTTTCTACCTGTTGGGTCAGCTTCAGGTTATTCCTGCTTTGGGCGGCAGTGAAATTGATCTGTCGTTTAAGATCTTTCACATTGACAGTTGCTGCATACCATGCTGTCCGGCTTTGTTTGGCCGCCAATTCCCGATCCTCCAGCTGCACTTTGGTGCCAATATCCTGCTGCCACAGCAATCGCTGACGAACCAGCAGGACAGAATCGTTCAGCATTTTGTTGTGCGCCGTTTCCATTTCCTGACCGGCGGATTCCAATTTTCCCTGATTTGCTGCTGCCGAGTTATAGACAGCGTTCAATTTTGCATTTTCCTTATTTAACTGTTGTGTTTCCCGGCTGATTAATAGTATCGCTGCACCTTTACTGACCGTATCGCCGACTTCCAGGAACCGTTTCCGGATCACGCCGCTGACCGTAGCAAAAGCCTGGTATTGTTCTCCACTTTTTAAAATACCGGAAGCATAAACGGATTCGGAGATGGAAGAAAGGACCGGATGGATCCTTTCCTGCCGGTCCTTGCAGGCAAATAGGCTTAGTAAAAGTAGATACGGGAACATTCTGCGCATAATTGAGTATATAAGGACATCTTCCTATCAGCGGTAAAGGTCTGGATTGCGCTTACACTGGGGAACGACGCCGGTCAGCAAAAAAGGTGACACTGATCACATTTGTCGTTGCCGGTTCATAAAAAAGCTGCCAATGGGCGGGTTTTCATCACATCAACACACTAAAAATGTCTGTCGATATCAATACCGATCAGCCAGAGCCTGATCTTTACATCAGCATTAATATTTTGTAGGACAGGGGCTAATTCCGGGTCGCTGGCTGGGGTAAGGTTCGGTGCATCCGCGGTCGCTGTCGTATTCAGGAAAATCTTTTTCAGGTCAATATTGAGAAACACTTTTTTGCTGATATCGATATCAGCATCGACTTGTGCTACGAAAGCGAATTTATCCTGGTATTTGATTCGCTGAACGGTCGTTCCCTTATCCGGGCTGTAAAAGATCGTATAATTGGCGCTGGCATCTAATTGATCCAGGGGCCTTTGAAAGAGACTACGCAAATGACCGGTTAGCAAAAAAGTGGTCGTACAATGGATTCAGAATGTAAGCAAGCCCAATGTGCGTTGTCGAACTTGTCTATAGCTGGCAAGCAACTAGCTTTTGGCAGGAAGAATTAAAGAAGTACTTTAAAAACTATGGAGAAATGTTTTAACATTTTTCTGGAGATCTTTTGCGACACTTATGACCGGATTTATGGACGACCAAATCCGACGGTTTATATCGATGAGATGCGCGAAGCTTTTCTGCTGCAAATCCAGAAGCGGTTGAAAAAAAAGAATTGCAGGAAATGAACGGAACCGCTACGAACATCCGGCGGGGTCGTTTCCAATTATTGACAGGTTTGTATAACATTTGCTATTCAAAATAGGAAGTATGCAGTGCCAGCTGATCCTTTGCGGTCTTATACCGGTCCGACGCTTCAGTGAGCGTTTTCGCCTGCTTTAGTGCCGCCACGTCATTCATAAACGTTTTTAGCCAATGGTGCAGGGCCTCATGGGCCGGGCCGGTCATCCGGCATTCCGTCACCATCTTGGTAATACCGTCCGCAAGGTCGAGCCGGACCTCCTGGTAATCTTCGATGGTCTTACCTTCCGAAGCATCAAAGGCCCTGACCGTATTTTGCAGGTTGACCAGATTATTTTGCGTAGCCTGGTCAATCTTCCATTTTTGCCCGTAATCCAGGGCTAATGGTTGATTCTCACCCATTTTTTCTTTCGTACCGATCACCGGGCTGTCGATGATCTTTTGCGCCGTTTGGTGATGATCCCCACAGCCGGTCAGCAAGCTACCAAATGCTAATGTGAATAATAATCTTTTCATATGCTACCATTCTAATGCGGAGAAGGCCGCCACCTATTTGTTGATACAGTTTCCGAACTGCCACAAAATTATTCCAAACATTTTTCCCGGAAAGTGACAAGGATCATGTTTAAAACTGAGTTGCGTCATGTCCCCACCGATCAATTACGGACACTTTTGTCTTAAATAATTTATGGGTCTTGATCGCTAGGCGCCGTGTTCTGCAATGAGCTGCGTGATACCGCTTAAAAGGTGAAGCCTTTACCAATAACAATTCATAAAACGACAATGATGAACAGAAAGCTCACTTTGACAACAGTAGTAATAGCGGTGATCACATCGCTATTCATGTTCAGCTGCGGACCGGGAAACGGGGCATCAGCTGATGAAACCGGCAGCGGCGCCCCGGCGGCACCGGCAGCCGACAAGCCGGCTGCGGCATCCACGGCCAATGAAAAAGGCCTGGGAAAATTCACGGATGTTAAACTGACGTCTCCGCTCGATCAGAACATGGTGAGCCAGGGCAAGTCCATATTCGATGTAAAGTGCAGCAGCTGCCACAAACTGACTGATGAAAAATTGGTTGGACCAGGCTGGAAAGGGGTAACCGACAGGCGCAAGCCAGAATGGATCATGAATTTCGTGACTAATACAGACGAGATGATCGACAAGGACCCAAATGCACAAGCCCTGCTGGAAAAATGTATGGTCCGCATGCCGAACCAGCATTTGACGGATGACGATGCCCGTCATATCCTGGAGTTCATGCGTAACAACGATGGAAAAAAATAGCAACCCTTTCACCTAATAATTTAACAATACAATGCATATCATGAAAAGAGCCTTGATAACGCTTTGTGCGGTTGCCGCGGTGGCATCCCTGCAAAGCTGTAAAATGAAAACAGCCGATTCTGTAGTGTCGGGCGATGCGGCTTCCAGAGTCTACGTGGCACCCGGCAAATATGACGAGTTCTATAATTTTGTTTCCGGTGGTTTTAGCGGGAATGTGACCGTTTACGGTCTGCCTTCCGGCAGGTTAATTAAGACTATTCCCGTATTTTCGGTATTTCCTGAGAACGGTTATGGTTACAGCGAGGAAACCAAAGCTATGCTGAACACGACCAATGGCAAGGTGGACTGGGATGACCAGCACCACCTGGAATTATCGCAGACTAACGGTAAGCAGGATGGTCGCTGGTTATTTGCCAATGCAAATAATACGCCGAGGGTAGCCAGGATCGACCTGACCAATTTCCGTACCCAGGAAATCCTCCAGATTCCGAACAGTGCCGGTAACCATTCCTCACCGTTCACTACTGAAAATACTGAATACGTTGTCGCCGGTACCCGTTTCTCCGTACCATTGGGGGACGCCGATGTGCCGATCAGTTCCTTTAAAAAGAACTTTAAAAGTACAGCTTCCTTTATCAGTGTAGATAAGAACAGCGGCCATATGAAGATCGCTTTTCAGATCGTTCTTCCGGGTATGAACCTGGATCTGAGCCACGCGGGTAAAGGACCTTCACATGATTGGTTCTTCTTTTCGTGCTACAATACAGAGCAAGCCTATACCATGCTGGAAGTGAATGCTTCCCAAAAAGATAAAGACTTTATTGTAGCGGTGAACTGGAAAAAAGCCGAAGAATATGCGAAGAGTGGTAAAGGCCACATCGTGCCGGCTTCTTACGCCCATAATACTTTTGATGAAAATACCCAGAAAGCCTCGACCGTCATGGAAAAAGATGTGCTGACATTAGATCCTAAGGATTGCCCGGACATGATCTATATGATCCCTTGTCCTAAATCTCCGCATGGCGCAGATGTTGATCCTACCGGTGAGTATATTGTTGGCAGTGGTAAACTGGCTGCCCTGATCCCGGTGTTCTCGTTTGATAAGATCCAGACTGCGATTAAAAACAAAAGTTTTGAAGGCGACTTTTACGGAATACCGGTGATCAAATACGAAGCTGCGTTGCATGGCGAAGTCAAAAAACCAGGTTTAGGCCCGCTGCATACTGAATTTGACGGTAAAGGCAATGCCTATACTTCAATGTTCCTTTCCTCAGAGGTAGTAAAATGGCGGCTCAGCGACCTGCAGGTACTGGACCGTGCACCGACCTATTATTCTGTGGGTCACATCATGATTCCTGGTGGTGACACCCGCGAGCCATCCGGCAAGTACCTGGTGGCTTATGATAAGATCACCAAAGACCGTTATCTGCCGACAGGTCCGGAGCTGTGCCAGTCTGCCCAGTTATATGACATTACGGGAGATAAAATGCAACTGTTACTGGATTTTCCTACTACCGGCGAGCCGCATTATGGCCAGGGTTTGCCTGCGAGCATGATTAAGGATAAACAGGTCAAATATTTTGACATCAATAAAAACCATAACGAGTTCGTATCGATGGGTGAGAAAAAGACCAAGGTAGTCCGCACTGGGAACCGGGTAGATGTTTACATGACCGCCATTCGGTCACACTTAACACCGGATAATATCGAGGGCGTATTTGTAGGTGATGAGGTTTATTTCCATGTAACCAACCTGGAGCAGGATTGGGATATCCCGCACGGCTTTGCGATCAAGAATTCTCCTTCGGTAGACTTACTGATCATGCCGGGTGAAACACAAAGCATCAAATTCAGCCCGGTTAAACAAGGTATTTATCCTTTCTATTGTACCGACTTCTGCTCTGCACTGCATCAGGAAATGTCCGGTTATTTAAGGGTATCGCCTAAAGGTGCCAACGTACCGCTGAAATTTGGTTCAGGCGTTATCGCACCGGAAACTGCTGCAAAATAATTTAACACAGATAGAAAGCAATGCTGCATTGCGGCATTGCCTTTTTTATAGGCCAGAAAATGAAAAAGTTAACTAAATCCGGAAAAATAAGCATCATTGCCGTGATCGTACTGTTAGTGTCGCTGTGGTTATTTCCGATGTGGCAAATCGATCTGCGCGCCCCACAATACCCAGGCGGTTTATCCATGAAGATCTGGATCAATGACGTAAAAGGTGATGTCGATATTATCAACGGCTTGAATCATTATATCGGTATGAGCACGATTCACAAACGGGATTTTCCGGAGTTTGTGTTTCTGCCGACTACGCTGCTGATCTTCATGATGTTAGGCATGGTGGTCCTTTTCCTGAATAAAAAAGTTGGTTACTATTTGTGGGCCGGGGCATTCACCTTTATCGCCATCTTTTCCTTTTATGATTTTTATAAATGGGAATACAATTACGGCCACAATCTGGACCCGGCGGCGCCGATCAAGGTTCCGGGGATGTCTTATCAACCCCCACTGTTCGGCTATAAAAAGCTGTTGAATTTCGAGGTGCTGTCGCAGCCTGACATTGCCGGCTGGTGTTACATCTGCGCAGGTGTTATCTTGGTAGCAGCTACTATTTACGAATGGAAAAAAAGTGTAACCCCATGAAAAAGCTATTAAATCTATGCAGGGCCGCCATGATGGTTTTATTGCTGCCAGGCTGCAAGCCCGGCTTTGAGCCGGTAAATTACGGACATGACAACTGCACGCATTGCCGCATGACCATTGTGGATAAAAGATTCACCGCAGAACTGTTGACCAGTAAGGGCCGTGCCTATAAATTTGATGATTTTGGCTGCCTGCTGAATTACCTAAAGGAGGAACATGTCAACGATCCCGGCATGAAAATCTACGTGGCTGATTTTGATCATCCCGGCGGACAATTTTTAGATGCCCGCCAGGCGGTCTTTATCCGTAATGAGAAACTGCACTCGCCGATGAATGGAAATCTCGCCGCTTATATGAATAAGACCGCTGCTGCTAATGCTGGAACGGAAACCAAATTGCTCACCTTGTCAAACCTTGAATAATGAAATACGCTGCCGGTATATTTTGGATATGGATACTGCTGCTTTCCGCTGGGGAAGGCAATTGTACGGAGATTCGCGTAGTGCCGGGAGCAAACAGCCTTCACCGGGCCATTTCAAAGGCTGTGCCAGGAGACACCTTAATAATTCAAGCCGGGCTTTACCGGGAACATGAGCTTATTATTGATAAAAAACTGGCCCTGATCGGCACAGGCTACCCTCAGATTGACGGAGAAAATAAATACCAGTTACTCCTGGTAAAGGCTGACGGTGTGTCGATCAGCGGCCTGCAGCTGCAGCATGTCGGCAAAGCCAGCATGACAGATATGGCGGGGATCAAGATCGTAGGCGCAAAAAATATTGCCATTTTCAATAACCGGCTATTAAATAATACTTTTGGCGTTTACCTTCAGAATGCTTCCCAATGCCGGGTTATCAATAACCTGATCCACTGTGATGTCAGCGACGAGGTAAACGGCGGCAATGGCATCCATGCCTGGAAGTCTGACCACCTGACCATCGAGAAAAACACGGTATATGGGCAACGTGACGGAATCTATTTTGAGTTTGTGACGGATTCCCATATTAGCCAAAACCGCTCTTTCGGCAATTCAAGGTACGGGCTGCATTTTATGTTCTCTCACCGCGATACCTATACCCAAAACATATTTCAGGATAATGGTGCCGGCGTAGCCGTCATGTATTCCAAAGGGGTGGTCATGCGGGATAACCTGTTTCTCCATAACTGGGGAGATTCCTCCTACGGTTTGCTATTGAAAGAGATCACCGACAGCTATATCGAACACAATCGTTTCGTCAAAAACACGGTCGGCTTGCATATGGAAAGCACGACCCGCATTGAAGTAAAACGCAACCTTTTTCAGGATAACGGCTGGGCAGCGCGTGTACAGGCCAGTTGCAGCGGCGGTGATTTTACCGGTAATAATTTTATCGGTAACTCCTTCGATGTAGCCACCAACGGCACCATGATGCTCAATACTTTTAACCGGAACTACTGGGATAAATATGATGGCTATGACCTGAACCGCAACAATGTGGGCGATGTGCCTTATTATCCGGTAAGTGTATATTCCGTAATCACGGAGAAAATCCCATCTGCGATGATCCTTTATCACAGCCTGCTGAGCGATATCATGGATCAGGTGGAAAAAGTGATGCCAACGGTCATTCCCGATAAACTAAAGGACGAGGAGCCGCTTATGAAAAAAATAAAATTATGATCACGATAACTAACCTCAGTAAATCATTTGGCCGGTTCAAAGCGCTGGATAATCTCAGCCTGCAATTGGAGCGCGGCAATACTGTATCGCTCCTGGGGCCGAATGGATCCGGTAAAACGACGCTGATCAAATCCATCCTCGGTCTGGTTATACCGGAAAGCGGGTCGATTGCCATTAATGACGCACAGGTAAAAACCGATTTTGCCTACCGGTCCCGCATCGGCTATATGCCACAGATCGGGCGCTACCCGGAAAATATGACCATCAAACAGGTGATCAATATGCTGAAGGAAATCCGCAGCGACCATCGCGATCATGATGAAGAATTAATGGAAAGCTTCGGCTTGCCAGCGATACAGCATAAAACGATGCGCAGCCTTTCCGGCGGTACGCGTCAGAAGGTAAGCGCCTGTCTCGCTTTTTTATTCAGGCCGGATATCCTGATCCTGGATGAACCAACCGCGGGGCTTGACCCTTTGGCGAGTGAACTGCTGAAGGATAAGATCGTCAAGGAGCGGAATAAAGGCAAACTGATCCTGATCACTTCGCACGTATTAAGTGACCTGGACGAGATTACCAGCCATGTTGTTTACCTGCAGGACGGCAAGCTCGTCTTTTACAAGGATGTGGAGGAACTCAAGGTGGCCACCGGGGAGCAAAAGCTGAATAAAGTGATCGCAACCCTCATGCAAAAAGATTTTATCAACCAACACTTCGGCGTATGAAAACGATCATTAAATATGTACTGCTTGACCTGCTTCGTAACAAAACGATCCTAGTTTATACGCTGATCCTGGCTGTTCTGTCAGTGAGCGTGTTGAGCATGAGCGGCAATTCATCTAAAGGTCTGTTGAGTTTGCTCAATATCACTTTGCTGTTCGTGCCGATTATCAGCGTTTTGTTCGCAACGATCTACCTGTTCAATTCTGTGGAATTTACCGAATTGCTGCTGGCGCATCCGATCAAACGGCGTGTTATGCTGGTTGCCGAGTTCACAGGAGTTGCTTTATCCTTATCGCTGGCCTATCTGCTGGGGGTCGGCTTACCGGTCATCTTTTTAAATTATAGTCTGGCATCACTCACGTTACTGCTGAGCGGCTTATTCCTTACCCTTATTTTTACGGCCCTGGCCCTGCTGATCTTCGTGGTCTTTAAAGACAAGACCAAAGGGATTGGTGCGGCCATCATTACGGCTTTGTTCTTCACCCTTTTATTTGACGGATTGCTGTTATCCTTTATTTATTCGTTCAGCGATTATCCGATCGATAAACCATTGCTGGGCATAATCTCCCTGAATCCGGTCGATTTGGGTCGTATCCTGGTGCTGCTCCAGCTGGACGTAGCAGTGATGATGGGTTATTCAGGGGCACTGTTTAAAGAATTCATGGGTTCTGTGGTGGGCAGCCTATATAGCATTGCCTGTTTGAGCCTGTGGGTGATTTTACCCTTAATGTATGCCATCCGGAGATTTAACAAAAAAGACCTTTAATTATAAATGACCCGCTGGTGCTGATAAACAAAAACGGCCGCCCGAACCGGGCGGCTTTTTCTGCTTGATACCAAAGCTAAAAAACTGATATACCTAATTTCAACTGACCATGGAAACTGCTGAACAAACGCAAACCTATTCTGCCGAAGAAGCTTACGAAAGATCGCTCGCCTATTTTAACGGAGATGAGCTGGCGGCCAGGGTATGGGTAAGTAAATATGCCCTCAAAGATTCGTTCGGTAATCTCTTTGAAAGTTCGCCCGATGACATGCACCGCCGTATCGCCGGCGAGATCGCACGGATCGAACAAAACTATCCCGCACCGCTGACCGCCGGTGAAATCTATGAGTTAATCCGGGATTTCAGGTACCTCATTCCTCAGGGAAGCCCGATGACGGGTATCGGCAACCCATATCAGATCGCTTCCCTTTCCAATTGCTTCGTGATTGGTCACAGCGGTGATGCCGATTCTTACGGTGGGATTATGAAAACCGACCAGGAGCAGGTGCAGTTAATGAAAAGACGTGGCGGAGTCGGCCATGACCTGTCTAATATCAGGCCAAAGGGCTCTCCGGTGAAGAATTCCGCCCTGACTTCGACCGGAATCGTGCCATTTATGGAACGCTTCTCCAACTCCACCCGGGAGGTTGCTCAGGATGGGCGGCGCGGCGCGCTGATGTTATCCATCGCTATCCGACACCCGGACGCCGGGGATTTTATCGATGCGAAACTGGACCAGGGCAAGGTTACCGGAGCCAATATTTCCGTCCGTATCGATAATGATTTTATGCAGGCCATTAAAGTGGGGCTGCCCTACCGTCAGCAATACCCGGTCGACAGCGGCCAGCCGCTATACCAACAGGCTATTGACCCGGTGCAGCTTTGGGAAAAGATCATCCACAATGCCTGGCAGTCCGCCGAACCGGGCGTTTTGTTCTGGGATACGATCATTCGTGAATCCGTGCCCGATTGCTATGCAGACCTGGGTTTCGGAACGGTATCGACCAATCCCTGCGGCGAGATCCCGCTTTGTCCTTATGACTCCTGCCGCCTGCTGGCGATCAATCTGTTCAGCTATGTTGACCGTCCTTTTACTCCGGTTGCGCGTTTTGACTGGGAACTTTTCCGCAAACATATCCAAGCCGCCCAGCGGTTAATGGATGACATCATTGACCTGGAACTGGAAAAAGTCGACGCTATTCTGCAAAAGATCGCTCATGATCCGGAGGATGCTGAACTAAAGCGCACCGAAAAGAACCTATGGCTGAATATCCGGAAAAAAGCGACGGAAGGCCGTCGTACAGGTATAGGCATTACAGCCGAAGGTGATATGCTGGCCGCTTTGGGATTGCGTTACGGCAGTGAGGAAGGAACGGCTTTTGCTGTCGAAGTACACAGGACCGTGGCGCTTGAAGCTTACCGGGCTTCCGTCGTTATGGCCAAGTGCAGGGGGGCGTTCCCTATTTTCGATAGCGGGCGGGAGAAGGAAAATCCATTTATCCTGCGCCTGAAAGATGCTGACCCGGAGCTTTATTTCGAAATGCTGGAGCATGGCCGCCGGAATATCGCTTTGCTGACCATCGCTCCTACGGGCACGACCAGCCTGATGTCTCAAACCAGCTCCGGTATCGAACCGGTGTTCATGGCGGTTTACAAACGGCGGCGGAAGGTCAATCCGGGCGATTTGGATGCCCGCGTGGATTTTGTCGACGCTATTGGCGATTCCTGGGAAGAATACGTAGTCTTTCATCACCGCTTCCGGCAATGGATGACAGTTAACGGCTATGATACGGATAAGCATTATTCCCAGCAGGAGCTGGATAGCTTGGTAGCCCTGTCGCCTTATTATAAAGCTACCGCGAATGATGTGGACTACCTTAAAAAAGTAGAAATGCAAGGGGCCATACAGCAATGGGTAGACCATTCGATCAGTGTGACTATTAATATGCCCGCGGACGTTTCCGAGGAACTGGTTGGCCAATTGTATATGGCGGCCTGGGAAGCGGGCTGCAAGGGCGTTACTGTGTACCGGGACGGTTGCCGTTCGGGCGTGCTGGTGTCCAATAGCCCAACAGCAACAAACGGGGAGTCGGCCAGCTTTCCGACGACACGGCCCGCCCTACTGGAAGCGGAAATCGTCCGCTTTCAGAACAGTAAGGATAAATGGATCGCCTTTATCGGCCTCATTGAAGGAAAACCTTACGAGATCTTTACAGGGCTTGCGGATGATGAAGACGGCCTGTTGATCCCGAAATGGGTAAATGAAGGAATCATCGTCAAAAGCCGGGACGCGGAAGGATTGTCGCGTTATGATTTTCAATACAAAAACCGTCACGGACATAAGACCACCATTGAGGGCCTGTCTTATAAGTTTAACCCGGAATACTGGAATTATGCCAAGCTGATTTCCAGCACGCTGCGGCATGGTATGCCCATTGAAAAGATCGTGGACCTGATCAACAGCCTCCAACTCGATGAAGCGATCAATACTTGGAAGAATGGGGTGGCCCGGGCACTGAAGAAATATATCCCTAATGGCACCCAGGCCCGGAAGCAGCAATGCGGGACATGTCAATCAACCAATCTTCATTACCAGGAGGGTTGTCTGACCTGTAAGGATTGCGGCTCCTCCAAATGCGGCTAAGTACAAAAAAGCCTGCCAGAATCCGGCAGGCTTTTTTATGAGTTTGTGCAACTTTTTACCAACCTAATTCCTGGCGTCCCATTTCACTGATCATATCGGCTGACCAAGCTGGCGTAAAAGTGATCTCTATCGCAATAGTAAAAGCGGGAAAGGCCTTCTCCGCGGTCATTTCAACCGCCGAACGGATATAGTCGCCTGCCGGGCAGGCGGGAGTAGAAAGCGTCATCAGGATGCTGATCTTTTTCTCCTGTAGATCAAAGGAAACCCCATAGATCAGCCCGAGGTCAACGATGTTCAGATCCAGTTCAGGGTCCTTGACGATGGAAAGCATTTCCATCAGCAGCAGCTTTTCCTGGTATTGTGGGTCGGTGATAGCGATCTCGATCATTTCCTGAGTTTATTGACCATGTAAAAAACATGACCGGCGTACAGTAATGCGGCGCAGGTCATTAGTGCGCTGCCGGGGTACATCAGCCACTGGCTTTTAAAAAGGATACCTGAAAGGAACAGCATAAACCCGGAGAGATAGAGGTAAAGTTGAATGGTGACCAACTTTTCCTCATACAGATCCTTAGGCTGCAGGTCAGCGATCCTGTCCGGTTTGTTCAAGTGCATCCAAATAATAAAGGGCAGCGTTTTGAAAGTTTGTCCCATGATCAGGATCGTGATAAAACCAGCGAAGAATGCATAGCCATAGGCGGATATAATATTAATCGGATTTTCCTTATACCAAAACAGGGTGGCCAGTAGCAGCAGGAAAGGCAAAGCGATGGCCGCGATAGCTACCGTGGTCATTTTCATACCGGCATCCATTTTTTTCCGGATGGCGCTCCGGTAGCAATGAACCAGGTAAACCAGGTAACAGGCGATGCCGCCTACTACCAGCGCGACCTCCAGCAGCAGGCCCTTAGCGGTTTGGAAGATCATACCTTCGGCCAGTAAAAACACCAGCCCGGTATTGATTAGGTAATAAGCTGCCGTCAGGTATTTTTTGACCTCCTTCCGGCTTAATAAGAACATGGGTACCAGCCGGGAACTCACCCCGATCACCAGTAGGAGGAACCAGCCCGCCATTCCAACCGAAGCATGTATCCGCAGGTAATGCAGGTGGTTTTCCGGCAGCAGCCCAAACCGGAAGTTCAGTAGCAGGAGCAGGCCGATGCTCGCGGTGATGATCAGCCAAAGATGAGCGGTAATAATATAATCAACGGCGATTGCTGTGGCCGCTTTTCGTGTCGTTAAGATAATATTGGTCACATGCAGGATCAGCGCGGTGAGTATCAGCCCCGCCCCGGTAAAGATCATCGCGCCCAGTTCAAATATCCAGAAGGCGTGCACCAACAGACAGGTCCCTATAATGATCAGTAAAAACGATAATACAGGCAACCGGTCACTGTACAGTTTTTTATCGGCTACTACCGGGATCAACTGGTTACTTGCCCCTATGATCATCATCGTTGCCCAGCCAAAAACGGTCAGGTGTGTAATAGCCAGTATATGCGGCTGAAAGAAATGACCACGAAAATCACTGATCGAAAACAGGGTCAGTACGGAAATCATAAGCAGTGAAATTACCGCCGCTAAATAATAGGGCAGGATCGCTCGTTTGCGCGGTACCTGGTGGGCTGGCATTTCCATTATTGTCCGGGATAAATGATGAGGTCAATGCCTTCTCCGGCGGCTTGCCAGGAAAATTTAAAATGACGTTCTGTTAATTCCGGCAGCAAATAAACCGGAATCTTTTTATGATGAACGTACAGGGCTTGGCCTTCCGCTAACTTTTCCAGTTGTTCCAGGATCGTGATCATCGGGCGGGGCATTTCCAGCCCCCGCACATCGATCGTCTCCAGCCTTCCGGCAAAAGTTTCCAGCAAAGCGCCAAAGTCCCCACCTGTCTGTCGCTCCCCAGGTTCGTCGCCAATTTCGTCGCCCGCAGTTATATAAGTTTCTACCAGATCCGGGGCTTTTCGCAGTACAGATATCACATATCGGCGGGACGCTAAAATTTTGATCAGCGGCGCCGGCTCAAAAGAATTGATTAGCAGCAGGGTTTGCCCGGCACGAATACTTTTGAGCTGTTCCATGATCTGCTGGAAAGGATCGTTTCCTGTGGCCAGCAGCGGGCGCGCGTCAAACACCTGATCGTATTCCCGCGTGGAATATTCGCCGATCGTTTCCAGTTTTGCACCGGCAATTTCTCCGGTGAGATCCACCTCAAAGCCGATACCGCCCAGCGTAGACAAAATGAGCTCACTGGAACAATTGCCGATCTTTGCGGCGTCAGCCACGGTCGCCCGGGCACCTAATACTTTTCGCAGGATCGGGTTTTTGAGCTTTTTAAAGAAAGGGTTAAGCGTCACCAGGACATCGACAGCACGGCTGTCAGCCTTGATGATCTCACTGATCTTGGAATCGTTATTTATGGTCATAAATATTGGGTAAGCCGGACTGATCAAGCCGGTCCGGCGGTTCTAAATTAGCTTCCTGCCTGTTCCAGCGCGATCGCTTTGGGGAACAGAATATTATTTTCGAGGTGGATATGCATGTGCAGATCATTTTCGAACTCTTCCAGCTTTTTAAACAACAAGCCATAGCTGTTGCAGGCATTTTCCGGGAGGGTATAATTATTAGTCAGGGCCTTGATATCCTCCGCCAGGCGTCCGACGATGTCATGGTCGTTTTCCATAACGGCAACAGGTTCCTTCACAGAGGAAAAGGTTAATGGCACATCCTGCCCATTGGCCCGGGCCTCCAGCTGTTTGATGTAAGGGAACAGGATGGTTTCCTCTTTCTTCAGGTGCAGCAATAGTTCGCTGCCCATCGCTGTTACTTTATTATAGACGGTAATCAGCTCCTGATGAGCGCCACCATGACGTTTAGCCACCTTTTCGCTGAGCTCCAGTAACATCGGCAGGTTGGTCTTCACGTAGGCATGATGAACGTTGACGACATAGTCCGCCAGGAAGGCCAGGCTCCACGAGCCAAAATCATGCTGTGCAGCGGCCGGAACAGTTTGTGGTTTTTCCAGTTCTGCGCGGACCGTTAAAACATCAAGTCCTTTCTCCCGGCAGGCAGCTTCCAAAGTTTTTTTGCCACCGCAGCAAAAATCCAACCCCAACTTTTTAAACACTTCGGCTTTACGTAAATCTTTGGCAACGATCTCCCCCAGGGTCTGGGCCTGTTCACCCGTCTCGTTCTTACGAATTTCCACTTCCCATGTTTGCGGCCCGTTCTCCAAATAATTCCAGGTAAAACAGTTGCCCCGTTCACCTAATAGCTGGTAATAAAGCGGTTTGGGATCATGATCATTGTGGATGATCAGCGCAGCGCCCGGTAAAAGCGCGTCAAAACGGGCAAATATGGTCGGGTGTTTTAAGCGTGGTTCAATGATGGTCACATCTAATACTTCGGGTTGTAATTCTTCAGTCTGGTTCATATTATTCATTATTTATGTTAAAGATTTTGTTGTTTCAGTAGAAAGCTCTCTGCGCAGTGACCGCCGATAGTCGACTGCCCCGAGGGCGATCACCAGAGCGCCGCCGAAAAGCAAGAGTGCGGTCAACCACAGCCAAAGCGGAAAGAATGAGCAGCTGGCGGAGAGCATCGCAGCGAGTCCTTGTGTCATCAGGAGCAGTTCATTGATCATGACCGCTGCGGTAAATAGGATAATACCCCATATCGTAGGCTTGCTCGCCGGGCTGAAATACCCGTTGAGAAAAAGATGCGCCAGCAGGAAAAGCGTAACGAACCCCAACATGACCAGGTGCAGGTAACCGATGATCACCGGCCGGTTATCGAATATCAACGCGCCCAAGGCAGGGTAAACGATCCCTGCCTGCATCAAAGTTTTGGCAAAGAAGGCGGTCATTGCCAGTCCTGTCAATATCCGTAATGGTTTTGATCCGAATCTCAGGCCTGCCCAGGCGGTTTTAAACACGGGGATAAAGTAGTTCAGACAAGCTACCAGCAGCATACAACCGCTTACTGCGATACTGCGGATCAGGATATTCGGGTAATGCCATAAATAGGAAAGAAAGAGGGTCGGCAATACCGAAACCGACAGTAAGCCCGCAAACCGTGCTGCTTGTTGCCGTGTTTTACCGGTCCAGGAATGACTAATCCTTCCGAACCATATCGCAAAAATAGCCAGGGTAAAAAAGCCATTGTACTGCAGATGCAGGTAAGTATAAATGGAATCCTTATATAAAAGGAGGTTGGCCGAATGGGTGGCCAGCATATATGCGAGCGTAAACGGGCCTACGGAAGAAATACACAGGGCCAGCAATGCAATAACCGCCAGTTGAAAAATATATCCCGGAACCCCTGATCTGCGCAGGTCGCGGATAAAGAACCAGGAAAAGGCGTAAGTCGCAAAAATAAAAAGGGTAGAAAAAGAGATCGACCAAAATCCATAACCTTGGAAGGGAAAGCTTACCAGCATCCCTGCTGCGGACAAGAATATACTGCCCAGCAGGCAATTGTATTTGCGTTGGCTGCTGAATTTTTCAGGTAGTAGTTCATAGGTGAATAAGGTTAGCAGACAAAGCGTTATCCAGCCGCCGAAAGCAAAATGCGAATGTGCGTTCAGGATATATTTGAAGTCCAGCCAGGGTATAGAAAACAGGATCTTACTGCGTAAAACGGCACCCAGCATCGCCACCAGGGCGAGGTTGAATAAGCATAGGGTAATCCAGTTATGTTTCCTTTTTATCATCATTTGTGGCATATAAAGACCTTTTTATCTTTCATTGATCAATGAACTAACTAATGCTTTCTTAAAAAACCGCCTCCCTTTTTCAGTTCGGCAGCCATCCCGGCTATCGTGGCATCGTGCATCATCTTGATGATGGCGTTCCTTATCGGTTTGAACTGGTGGTGGATCGGGCAGGGTTCTGTTTCAGAGCACTCCTTCAGTCCAAGGCCGCAGCCTTTGAAAAGACCATCGCCGTCAACTGCCTTAACGATCTCGATCAGGGAGATCGCCGGCTGCCCATTATCCAGGTAAAACCCGCCATTCACGCCGGCCTGCGAACTGATGATGTGGTTTTTGGTCAGCACCTGCAGGATCTTGGCCGTAAAGTGCCGCGGGGCAACGATATGATCGCATATCTCACCGATCCCTATCTTTTTATCCCGTGTACCCTCGGCCGCGATATAGATCGCCGCGCGGATAGCATATTCACTGGATTTTGAAAACATAATGATCAGATTTAATCAACGTTCTATCAGGGATGACCGGGAAAACGTCCCTACAAAGGTTTAAGCTTTTCACTTCACAGAGCATGACCGGGGTCACGCCAAAATGTGATGTTGGTCAGTTGGCAGTTAACTTTTGGCGAGGGGGGTGATCGCCAGATGAAAAGTAACGCTGAGCTTATCATTAGTTTTGATCATGCCACCTAGTTTTCGCGGAGGGATCAGGTTAAAATCGGAAAAGGTTACATTACGTGCGCCCAACAGGTGAAATTCATTCGGCGAGTCGGCGGATACCTGGTAAGTGATCTCAAAGCGTTTTTTTACGCCGGCCAGTTCAATATCGACAAGGCCAGTGATCACTTCCGGATGAGCGGAAAGTGCAGGCATTTTACTCAGGGAGAGAAAACTGATCCTCAATGTGGGCATCACGGGTTCTTTCAGCGTTTTGCGCAGGTCATTAGTCATGATCGCGTTATGACAGTCAAAGTTCCGGATTTTTAAGACCACGCTACCTGAAAGGGTAATATTACCGCGGTCCCTGGACAGGATCAACGTATCGGTTTGTCCGTAACCGGGGATTTCGCAAGCGAATTTATTGATGTTGGTGCTGCCGTTGATCGTTAAGCTGCTGGACTTATTGATCAGCCATCTTTCGGTATCTCCTGGCTCAGCCGGTTTGTGTATACCTGTAAATCCGGTCAGCAGCAACAGGACGATCAGCCATCCTAAATTAGCGAAGCGCATAACGGTTATATTGATCAGGGATTAATTTTAGCAAAGACCATTCCGGCAAGGGAAGCCTGAACCAGCCCGTAAAAGAACCAGCTGGTAACCATGGCGACGGTGATGTCCAGCGCACTAAAGGATATCCACATGACCGGCAGCAGCGCAATGAAGGCGTAGACCAGTCCGAATTCGACACCTCTTAAAATAAAGTACCCTCTGAACATCCCTTTAAAGCGGTCCCAAAACCAGGAAAGTGCAAAGCTGAAGACGAATGCATGCAAGTAAAAAAGCACATCCCGGCTACCGTCGGAATTGAACAGGGGATTAAAATAATCCGTAAAAAGCGATGGGAAATATTTTACGGCCAGGTAAAGGCTGCCATAGCTTACCACAAACAATATACAGCCGGCGATCAGCCCGGAAAGCAGGGTCTTTTTCATTTTGTTAATGGATGAAACAAGCCCCCATAAATGGCTTAAGGGGGCTTGAATTAAAAGTTTTGGTTAAAAGGAGATCGCCGCCTGAATGACCAGCCCGCTGAATTTGCCGCCATTGAACAAATTGGTCGCATCATAGCCTTTATATTGCTGACTGACATACTCACCTTTCATCATGATATTTCTGGTCAGGAACCAGCCGGCAGAGGCTGCAGAGCGGTTAACAGTTACATCGGTGCTGTTACCGGTAATGGTTGCGTTCACGGTATCGTAGCGGTAACCTATCCAGAAATTCTCAGTTTCAGCAGGGAAGCGGTACACCAGGTCGCCCGCATATTGTTTTGCGCTCCGGTTGGTGGTTTCGGTGATTGCACGTCCTTTGGCGTTTTCGATCGTACCGAAAAATTCAAGGCCTTTGTATTTCAGGAACAGGTTACCCATAAAGCTGTGGTTCTCCTCGCTGAAGCCGGGATTGAACCTGCCGGAAAAAGCATTGTAATCTACTGCCTGGGTCAAGGTAGTCCCTGCCGCAGTGATCGGGTTGGACATTACATTAAAGTAATTTGATCCGGAACGATCGCCGCCAAACAGCGTGTTACTGTTCGCACTGCTTACAGTGTAAAATGAACCGGAGATTCGTAATCTGAAATCCGTGGTCAATTGTTTGTCGTAACCCAGTTTACCCAAAAATGCCGGCGGAAATTTATTGACCTGACCTGTTGCCGCATCGACTTTGGTTGGGGCGATGGTCACCGCATTCAGTTCGCCGTCGGTGATCCCGCCCATGGCGAACAACCCGGTTTTTTGGCATTTATAATAGACATGCATACCGATCTCGGTAGCGAATTCATCCATTACATAATTTTCGATAAACGGGTTATATATCGTATTACCGCCATCTGATCTGCGGAAATGCTGGTCGCCGTAGTCCACATCAGATTGTCCCACCACGATGGTCACACTTTTCATGATATCATCAATCAGCGGGCTATGTAAGAATGGCATTTTATCGATCTGTAAATAACCGCCCTTTACCCAGGTATCCTCGTGGTGTCTGGCAGACAGGTAAGAGGTTAGGTTCAACCGGACACCGTCCGCTAACTGTACGTCAAAGATCAGGTTGGCCATCGGCAGGTTAAAACCGTTATATAACGGTGTGATGCTGTTTACGTCACCAGTTGAGGTTCCCACTGTTTTAATTACCGGGGTCGCTGTGTTTGAGGCTTTCAGGGTTTGATAAGCCAGGGTAAACCCACCTCCGATCTTTACTTTTAGTCCCGTGAATTTGACGGTATCCTTTTTACTGGTTTCAAATACATTGATGCCACTTTTATTGTTGGGGCGGTAAAATTGAATTTGTCCATCCTGAGCATGGGTAACAAGGGGAGCAAAGCTCATCGCTGAAAGGGTAACAGCAGCAATTAGGGTTAAATATTTTGTTTTCATAACAGTGCTTATTTATAAGGTTTTAGTTAATAGCTGATTGTTTTTATAGGTCAGGTTGAATTGTATGGTCAGGTCGTTTTTGACCTTCATGGCGCCCAGCATAAATCTTGGCGGCTCAATCTTAAAGTCGGTCAGCTTCAGGTTTTCGGAACCGGTAACAGTGATCGTATTATCGGGATTGACCGTTGCGAGGATGTTCATTACAATGGTTTGTGTAACGCCTGCGATGGCCAGGTCGCCCGTCGCCTTCACCTGGTATTTATTCTTTGAAGCTGCGTTTATGGTGGCCGAGGTGAGCTTATAAGTAACCTTTGGATATTGGTCGGCCTTCATGGTTTTGTAGGTCCGACCGTCCATTGACTCATGTTCGCTCTTCAGGCTTTTGGCGTTTAGGGAAAACGTGAAGGCAGCAATACTACGAAGCTGGTTTTCTTCGATCTTGAATTCACCCTGGCTTTCCATGGATGATGAAACTAACGTCCAGTCATGTACATTCGATGAACCGAGCACCTTGATGGTGGCATCTTTCTCAGGGATTAATTTGAAGGTCTGCGCCCGCAGTTGCTGGACGGCTGCGCCGATGATGATCGCTGCGAACACCAGGGCGGACAATATTTTTTTATAGAAGTGATTCATAATATATTGTTTTAATTACGACTCAAAAGTAGCCCGCTCTGCCGGGGTGAGGAATGACCTGAAGGGGCTTCGATAAGTGATAGGAATCACGCCAAAAGGGATGTTTTTTTCCTTAATAGTGACCGTCGTCAAATAAAAAATGCCCGGAGCGCATAGCTTCAGGCATTTTTGCAAAACGGCTTAAAATGGTGTTAAGCTATCTGTGCCGGCGTTCGTTTCAAATTGGCCGGAAAAACCAGTATCGGTTTTCTTAACTGGTTGGCCAGCTTCTTGGTCACACTTTTTTTGAAACAGTTTTTGGAAGATATTGCGCTTACGGTGGATCAGCACCATCAGGTCGATATCGGCCTGCTCGGCCAGCCATTCAAGCCCTGCGGTCACGCTTTTATTTTGAATGCCCCAGTATCTGAATTTTAAGTTTTTGATCTGGCCGCTGCCGCTTTCTACATGGCGCTTCAGGATATATTTTTCAGTAGGCTCACCTAGCGCGGCCTCACCGATATGGGTGATCATAATTTCCGAGTCGAACAGGCGGTCAAATATCTCCGGATTGTAACCGTCAAGTTCACTCGCAAAAGCGATCTTTCTGGAACCCACAAAAACAGGCTTGGTGGGGCAGCACCAATACCAGGTAGTTGATGCTGTCATGATCTGGCTGGCATGATCGGTGTTTACCCAGACAAAAAAGTCATCCTTACAATGAGCCGCAATTACAGACATCAGGATATGGTTTTTAGCGATAAGCTCGTTAACGGCGACCATAAGGTTCCCCCTTTGCTGCATTGCTGAATGGTAGGTTTAAAAGAACCGTCGTTTACCTTATCCGAATTTTGCCGAAGCCTGTCGGCCAGCGCAGACAAATCGCTTTTACTCTGTTTTTCCCGTGAATCGTAGATCTGATCTACAAATTCTGATTGGTGTACGCCAAAGAGGTATAAATTTACCTCAAGCAAAGGCTCAATGAAGACCCTTAAAAAAGTCCGGATAGGCTATCCGTTGAACCGTCTTTCGTGTGATACGGGGGAGGCCCGGATCTAAATACAGGCAAAAGCAGACCGCCCTACCGGCTGCCATTGCCGGCCGAGGCGTCCGAAGGATCATAGCCTGTTTTTAACTAAACTTTTAGAAGCATTTTGATTTAAAAAATATGGGTTTGCAATACTTGGACTTCGATTGGTTACATTATAACTGCGTATATTAGTAATGAAAATATTTTCCAGTACCTTTAAAATAGTGGATTGAAGTAATTTTCAGCCTGATATTATGATGAGAACTATAATTAACGGACACAAAGGTTATGTAATTGAAATAGAGCAATCTCCTGCTAATTAAACTGATGGAATTCAAAAATAAGACATGTTCTAAATGAAAATACTTATGATTTCCCAAACGGTATTTTAATACCTTATTCGCACTTTTGACCCTTAATTTTTTAATATAACTTTGTAAAAAGTTAGTAATGGATTAAATGGGCATTGAATTTAAAGAAAATATACTCAATACACCTTCCTAACCTATATTTGCCTGTGACTTGAACGGTGCCATTAATGCCTGCAATCCCACAGCAATAGTATTTTTTAAATTTAACAAAGAAGAAATTACAGGTGCTCATGTTATGTCTGTTTTTCATAAAGAACTTCAGTTGCATATTTTAGAACAAGTTCGATTTATTCTGATCGGTATTCGAGCCGAACTTAAGGATACACTATTAATTTCCAAGTCTGACAAGGAAATTCCTGTGAATTTGACTATTTCCCGGGTGATTTTAAATCAAAAACTTATAGGAATTTCATTTTCCTGCTGGAGATATAGAATAATAGAACTTATATATACCCTATTATAATTAACGGTTTGACAAATAAATTTAAATGTTAAGACACCTCGGATCGAAACGTACTGCACGCCACAATTTAAGGTTAACAGTCCTTTTGGGCTTGACCGCAGGCTTAGTTAATGCAGAGGGATTTTTAGGTTTTTCGGTATTAACAACGAATGTTACCGGCCATGCGGCCCTTTTCGCGGAAAGGATAGCTCTCCAGGACTGGAAAACCGCACAGGTGATCGCCTTATGGATGTGTCTTTTTTTTTCAGGGGCTTTTTTTTCAAGCCTGGTTATTTCTTTGATCGGGCGAAATCAACGTTTTTCTTATCTACTGCCGGTAATGGTGGAGATTGTGATCTTAACAGTTACAGCCTTAACCGGGCACAATTACAACGGCACTTTAATTTCGAAAGAGTTTTTTGCGGGCAGTCTTTTATTTGCGATGGGTTTACAAAACGCACTGGTAACGGTTGTATCAGGAGCAGCGGTCCGAACTACGCATCTTACAGGGACTTTTACAGATCTGGGCATCGAACTGGCACAGTTGTTTCGAACAGAAGCGAAAGAAAAATCGATCGTTAAACAGAAGATAAAACTTCATTTTTCTATTATTTTTTTCTTTATGGCGGGCGCGGTGAGCGGCGCTTATCTATTTCAGCGCTTTTCCTTCTATTGCTTTTTTGTTCCGGTAATAATCTTAATATTTGCCTTAACATATGATATTCTACGTATCAAAGCAAAACAGTATTACCGCGCAGGCTTGTATTCGGTAAAGGGAACTATTAAAAACACCCATCACTAAATTCACTCTGATTATTAAAGGCGACGTACCAGCGGCGGCACAAGGAGCCGCACAAGGGCATGAGCGGCCATCGATAGCAACAATGTGAAAACAAGGATCATGATCCTGTGGTAGAAAGTGTCAAAGTAATCAATAAAACCAGCTTGACCGGAATCATGATATATAGCAGCTATAAGCAAACACAACCAGCCCTGTCAGCCAGAGCGCAATGTGCGAATTATAATATCTTCTTACGTGAAAAAGATCCAAACAATAGAAGAACGTGCGTAATAAAAAAAACCGATAGCTATTGTTGCCAGGATTTTAGACATCATAATGAATAATTAAAAAAAATTGCAGGAATGCTGACTTTGCAGGTAGCTTATCCTTTTGTCTGCAAACCCTAAAATATGGACTTCAGCTTACCCCAAAAAATCTTTATGATAAAAATCAGTTTTTTAGCTGTCTTTTTTGAGATTTTTATTAATCAACGCCCACTAAATTGCCTAAAGTTAAGTGCCGAACAATGCCGCAAAATTCTCAGCCTGTCGTGAGTGTAAAATTATTAAAGATATGATGGATAAACGTGGCATAAATAACCTGGCTGATATCCGCTACATGATCCGGCTTTTCCATTATGCCGTAATTAGCGACCCGATTACAGGCCCTCCTTTTAGCGGTAAGATTGACTTGAGCGATGTTGCACATTTTAATGGTATCTGCGCTTATTGGGAAGCAGCGCTCCTTAAAACTTCGGGTTATACGGGTAATCCATTTGCTCATTACGCACCGCTAACACTTACTCAGGTCCAATTTAATCGGTGGTTACAATTATTCGAACAGGTGATCGATCGGTATTTTGAGGGTGAAACAGCTGCTGACGCAAAAGAGACAGCACAGGCAATGAGCAACCTCCTTATGTTCCGGTTAAGCAAATCTAAATAGCGATATAACGCATTAAGTCAGCACGGCCGATTCGCTATCCTTTGATGTAGCTGAAAATAATAATTCCGGCAATAATGCCGATAACCATCACCAGGTATAACAGGATCTCATTACCAGCAAACTTTTTGTACTTTGTCCAAAAAGAATAATCTGTTTTTTGTTTTTCCATGCCACAAAATTAAGTGATTCTTTACGTCAGGGAAAGTGAACTTGTATGATAAAAATCAGTATTCTTCCTGATATTTTACTGTCCTGTATGTTGCTAAATAACTTACTTTTGTTAATAAAGTGAAGACGACAGCAGTAAGATGAAGGATACTTTTAATATGGGTTATGACCTGAAACAGGCAGGGTATCAGTTCAACACTGAAGACAGCGATGAAAACATGCAATTATTGCACACAATCGCTGAAGATTTCATCAAAGCTGCCCGACTAAAAGCCGGGGTAAATTGCGATAAAGAGACTATTTTATTACGTTTTAAACACACCTCGCCCTTTATCGCAACCCAACCGGTCCTGATACTTTATATAGACGCTGAACGCAAATTTGATATTAAATTGATCAACAGGTCAAGCCGGTTATTTAATCATCTTTTTGTTGAAGATTTAGCTTAAATTTATGCCTGGATCTTATAAAATTATTTATTAATCAGATCGATGATCGGCTTGCCTTTATGGATCAAATACAATCAGCGGGCTTATATGTATTATGTATTAACCCCACCATGTAAAAGAGATCTGTCTTTTGAAATTCTTTTAGAAGGTGTAAACTGTAAAGTTCACCTGGATAATGCTGATGTTTGGGTAGAAAGCCATCAAGGAAATGATGTGACTTTTGACACGGAACTTATTCAACTTATCGGAAAAGCTATCAACGGACATTTTCATATCAAAAAGCATAATTTTTAAATCGTCTTCACAATTATTATACCTCTATAATTACACCTGCATAAGTTAACCCGCCACCGAAACCAAGCAATAATACTTTATTTCCCTGTCTTAACTTACCTGATTGGGCGGCCATATCCCAGGCCAAGGGTATTGAAGCGGAGGATGTGTTACCAAATGATTCAATGCTGGTGAGCATGCGACTTAGTGGAAAACCTGTTGCTTCGGCCACTGCTTCAATAATTCGAAGGTTAGCGCTATGTAAAATTATCCAATCCAACTCGCTGGCCAGCATTCTATTTATTTCCAATAGTTCAAGAACCTTTTGGCTCATTTGCTGTACCGCCCATTTGAACACCGCCTTACCATTCTGATGGATCATGCCGTTTGCTGTGACTGGCTCCCCATTGATCTGCTCTCAGTTCTGGCTCAGATAGAGATCTTGCCCATGGCTTCCATCTGTTCCATTCACACTCTTAAAAATGCCTGGTTTTTCAGTAGCTTCAACGATTACTGCGCCTGCTCCGTCGCCGAATAATATACAGGAACTCCTGTCTGTGTAGTCAGTGAACTTGGATAGCGTTTCTGCACCTATTACCAGCACCCTACGGTGGCTGCCCGCAGCAATCAACCCGTTTGCTAAAATAATGCCATAAACAAAACCTGCGCAGGCTGCTGCAACGTCAATGCTGCCTGCTTGCGGAATTTGAAGATAATGCTGAACACGGCTGGCCATATTGGGCATCGCCTGATCAGCAGTGGTGGTTGCTACAACGATAAAATCAACTTCTTTTATCAGAGTTCCAGGATATTGGGCAAGCAAGTTTATCACAGCTTTGACCGCCAGATCACTGGTAAATTGATTGGGGGCAGCAAATCGGCGTTCTTTAATGCCCGTCCGGGTAAAAATCCATTCTTCTTGAGTATCAATTTTGTCTTTAAACCATGAGTTGGATATTACTTCCGGCGGTACGTACGAACCAATGGCGGTTATTTTTGCGTTGGCCATCATTAATCAATTTTGTTAAACTACAGTTGACGATTTTACCGGTACTTCTTTTAAAGCTGTAACTCCAAATTTTTGAAAGGCTTTAGCGATTTTATCTACCGCTTCGTCAATCTGTGCAAAGGTATGCGTTGCCATCAACGAAAAACGAATAAGTGATGAATCCGCGGGAACAGCAGGCGATACTATAGGATTTACGAAAACGCCCGCATCATGGAGGAATTTCGTAGTCAAAAAAGTTTTCTCGTTGTTCCGGATGTAGATCGGCAGAATCGGGCTTTCGGAGATACCCAAGTCGAAGCCCTCGGCCAGCATTAACCTGGCTGCATAGTGCGTATTATCCCAAAGCTTCTTGATGTGTTCCGGTTCATTGACCATCAGGTCTAAAGCCGCCAATGTACTCGCTACCGTAGCAGGAGGCATACTCGCACTAAAAATCAATGATCGGGCGCGATGTTTGATATAATCTATTGTTTCATGATCCGAAGCTACAAACCCACCAAGTGAAGCGAACGATTTGCTAAATGTCCCTGAGATTAAGTCAACTTTACTGGTTAGGTTGAAGTGTGAAGCAGTTCCTGAACCATTTTTACCGATAACGCCAAGAGCATGTGCATCATCGATCATGATGTTTGCACCATACTTCTCTGCCAAAAGTACAATAGGCGGCAAGTCTACGAAATCCCCTTCCATACTGAAGATACCATCGACAACAATAAGTTTTACAGCATTTTCAGGCAAGGTGCATAGCTTATGTTCCAGATCGGTCATGTTATTATGACCATATTTAATTACTTTGGAAAAAGAAAGGCGACAACCATCAATAATAGAAGCATGATCCATCTCGTCCAGCAATATAAAATCGTTCCTGCCGGTCAGACATGATAATACCCCGATGTTAACCTGGAATCCAGTACTAAATAATACGGCCGCCTCCTTTCCTACAAACTGTGCAAGTCGCCGCTCCAGTTCAATGTGAATGTCCAGCGTACCATTTAAGAAACGTGACCCCGCACACCCGGTGCCATATTTTTTGAGCGCGCTAATCGCCGCTTCTTTAATGTAAGGGTGGTCAGTTAAGCCCAGGTAAGAATTGGAACCAAACATGAGTACAGGCTTGCCATGTATGATGACCTCCGTGTTTTGCGCAGATGCTATTGAACGGAAATAAGGGTATAAGCCTGTTTCCTTTATCGTTTTCGCATCAGTGAACTGCGCTATCTTCTCCTGTAGTTTCTTCTGCATACTTGGTTTTGCTATTGTCTTTTATATGATCCTTTTTGAAGTTAGAATGCCGTCGTTCCGGTAACTCTTCCGGCGGGTATAACTCAAAACCCTCTGCATCTGAATGGCCTCAGAACATATGCCTATTAATTGCATGATCAATTCAGCCGATCTTGCCCCTCTATAATAAGCGTTCCCCGGCGTGATGCGTTAAATACCCCGCCCTGATTTTTAATTGGCACAGCATTATTCGGCTCAAATAAAATTTCGAATAGCTTTTTTGGTGCCGCAAAAGGCGCTAACCGATAGTTATGGTTTTCGCCAGTTGATCTTAAATCAGGATTTTTCATCGCTTGGGGCTTCTTAATGACCGATGATTTCTTTATATTCTTCCGCACTAAGCAACGCTGATTTATCGGTTGCGTCATCTGGCGGCGCTACTTTAACCAGCCAGGTCGCGTAAGGTTCCTGGTTAATCAATTCCGGGTTTTTATCGATCACAGGGTTTACTTCCAGGATTTGGCCAGTAATGGGCATAAATAGATCGGAAACAGTTTTTACGGCCTCCACTGTGCCGAATACATCTTCTTTATTCACCATTGTATTAAGTGAGGGAATGTCCAGGTACACAATATCGCCTAATTCTTTTTGCGCAAAATCAGTGATGCCTACCAGGGCATAACCGTCCTCAAAGCTGATCCATTCATGATCTTTTGTGTAAAGTAGTTCTGCTGGAAAATTCATATCGTTAAATGATTTTTTTAATTATTATAAATGGTTTATATACTAACCCGCGGGCCTGCCTGTACAATCGTTTCAGCTGCGTAATTCTTATATTGATTGAAATTTTTGGTGAATGCCAACGCAAGAATTTTAGCAGTTACCCGGTATTGTGAATTATCAGCCCAATTGGTTTCAGGATTGAGCATTTCTTGTGGCACATTAGGACAAGTTTTTGGAAAGGACAACCCGAAGGTAATATCTATACCATATTCTACTGTATTAAGATCACCCGATAATGCCGCTTTGATCAGCGCGCGGGTGTATGCCAGCGCTATGCGCTGACCAGTGCCGTAGTTCCCGCCTGTCCAGCCCGTATTGACCAGCCAAACGTTGATTTTTTCTTTTTTAAGTTTTTTGCCCAGCATAAGTGCATACGTCATCGGGTGCAATGGGAGGAATGGTTTTGCATAGCAAGCCGAAAAAGTAGTGATTGGTTGTTTGATCCCAACTTCTGTGCCGGCGACTTTTGCAGTGTATCCGGAAATAAAATGATATATGGCCTGATCTGCCGTCAACTTTGATATAGGCGGCAGTACGCCAAAAGCATCATTGGTCAAAAAGAAAATATTTTTAGGGCTTTTTCCGATAGATGGAACAGCAACATTATCCATATTATGGATGGGGTAAGCTGCCCTGGTATTTTCGGTTTCTGTAATATCGGCAAAGTTCACCTGATTACTCTCGGGGAAGAAACTGGTGTTTTCCAGTAAGGTCCCATATTTGATCGCCTTGTAAATTTGGGGCTCTTTTGCCCTGGTCAGGTTGACGCACTTGGCATAACACCCCCCTTCAAAATTAAAAATTTGGTTATCGTCCCAGCCATGTTCATCGTCGCCGATCAGTTGACGCTCCGCATCCGCAGAAAGCGTAGTTTTACCAGTACCTGACAATCCGAAGAAAAGTGCGGTCTGACCATCAAGGCCGATATTGGCGCTGCAATGCATTGGTAACACCCTTTTTTGAGGTAACAGGTAATTCAGTACTGTGAAAACTGCTTTCTTAATTTCGCCGGTATAAGCGGTTCCGCCGATCAGAATTACCTTCTTTTCAAAATTGATGATGGTGAAATTAGATGAATTGGTGCCATCCTGATGAGGGGTCGCAAAAAATCCTGGTACTGAAATGATCAGCCAGTCTTCGTTAAAATCTGCTAATTCGCTTTCTTTTAATCTTAAAAACAGGTTATTGGCGAATAAAGCTTGCCAGGGATATTCAGTTATTACCCTTAAATTAATGCGGTAAGCGTCTGCCGCGCAGGCGTAACCGTCATTGATATATAATGTTTTGTTCGCCAGGTAAACGAGGACTTTTTGATAAAGTTGCTCAAAACCCGATTTTGAGAAGGATTGGTTAACCTCGCCCCACCATACCAGGTATTCGGTTGTTTCATCATTTACGATGAATTTATCTTTGGGTGCCCGGCCTGTGAAAACCCCTGTATCACACATTACCGCGCCGGAATCGGCCATAAACCCTTGCTTGGTGCTAAGGGTTTGCCTTACCAGTTCAGAAACCGGAAGATTTCTGCGGATGTCCTTATTTTTAAGTCCCAGGTAAGCGAGGGAAAAAGGCAGTTCTACTGGCATAGGTTACTAGTTAAAATTTGATTTATCACCTGTATCGGTTTTTCAGAACGGTCATAAACACCCCCAATTAAATTTTCACGGATTTCTTTAAAAGCATTAATGGTTTTGTATACCTGTTGGAACGTGTGAACGGCAGTGGGTATGAGCCGCAAAATGATTACTCCCTGCGGAACTACCGGATAAACCACCATTGAACAAAATATGTCATAATTTTCCCGAAGGTCTTCCACCAGTCTTGTTGCCGCTTTAATCGATCCCTGCAAATAAACGGGTGTTACAGGCGACTCCGTATTGCCGATATCCAGGCCTGCTTCCGTCAATCCCTCCTGCAATTCACGCGTGTTTTGCCATAACTTAATGCGCAGCTCAGGGTGCTCCCTAATTATTTGCAGGCGCTGACATAGCCCGTAAACTATAGGCATAGGCAATGCTTTTGCATAAATTTGTGAACGCATATTGTACCGCAGATATTGAATGACCTCTTTTTTGCCGGATACGAACGCCCCAATCGCGGCAAATGATTTAGCGAACGTTCCGAAATACAGATCGATAAATTCTTGTACGTCTTGTTCTTCGCCAGTCCCCGCACCTGTCTTACCCATTACGCCGATACCGTGCGCGTCGTCAACCATTAGGGTAAAATCGTGAGACTTTTTTAACAAAGCGATCTCTTTGAGTTTGCCCTGATCACCGCGCATGCCGAATACCCCTTCAGTAATCACCAGGATGCCACCGTTACTAATTGCGGTCAGTTTCTCTGCTCTGTCCAGCTGCTTTTTAAAATCAGCCATGTCATTATGCTTAAATACAAATCGTTTACCGGGATGTAAGCGACAGCCATCAATAATGCAGGCGTGAGATTCTGAATCGTAGACGATCACATCGTGACGGTCTACCAAGCTGTCTATTATTGAAACCATTCCCTGATAACCATAATTAAGCAGAAAAGTATCCTGTTTATGTACGAACTCACTCAAATTTTTCTCCAATAATTCATGTAAAGCAGAGTTTCCAGTCATCATACGGGCACCCATCGGATAGGCCAGTCCATATTGTTTTGTCCCTTCCTCATCCGCTTTACGCACTTCCGGATGACTGGCAAGACCCAGGTAATTATTTAAGCTCCATACCAGCTTTTCTTTACCGTTAAAAAACATTTTAGTGCCCAGTTCGCCTTCCAGTTTAGGATAGGCGAAGTACCCGTGGGCATAATGCGCGTGCGAACCCAGGGGCCCTAATTTTGATAATGTTTTCTCTAATAAATTCATAATTTCTTATAATTCAATATACTTTTAACGGTCATGGTCTTTTGTTCGCGGTCTATCCAAATCCGGGTGATAATGGACTTTGGGCGACAGCCAATACAGAAGAAACACTCTGGAATATCTAAAATTAATCGGTGAAAGGGCGAATAACCCGATCATGATCGTAGATACATACAGCCAGGGAGAATCACTATTGCCGGTGATCAAATAGGTCAAATAACAAATTAAACCACCCTCCATAATATTAAGGGCATAACTTACATACATTGCCGCATAAAAATAACCCGGCTCGATCTCGAAGATCATTCTGCAATTTGGGCAATTGATATTGACCCGGTTAGAGCTGAAACTGTACATACCCCCCTCGAACATATTCCCACGTCTGCAACGTGGGCATTTGGCATGCAGCATCGCCCACGATTTCGGTGTTTTATCCATTTAATTGGTTAATCTGCATAGCTATGATCAGCCGATGCGGCTTTATATTATATACTTACAGCAGGGCCTGAAACCAACTCACTATTCTTTTACCCACAACTTCAGGAACCTGCTGTAAGAATTATCTGTTAATTTATAAGATGCCGGGATTTGTTTGTCCGGCGCATGATATGCGGCCAGCTTTGTTCCTGCCGGACGGCTGCTCAGCATTTCGTGAATGAACTCTGTATATCGATTATAAAGTTCGAAAGACGTTTTTACTGAATAATCGATACGGCTGCCCGGTTCAATATTTTCGTAAAAGGAATTGTAAAAATAAAAATGATCATAGTTCTCATAATTCAATTCCGTCAGGTTACCATAACTGAAATGAACATTTTCTACACTGACCTCTTCTTGTGCAGCTTTGGCATAGGTAAACAATTCTTTTCGCTGCTCAACACCAAAAAAATGACTGTCCGGATGATAGACCCCGGCCGCGATGCAAAATTTGCCAACTCCGCTCCCGATATCCAATATTCTTGCACCAGGTGAGGCCAGAAAATTACTCGCTTCGAGCGCAATATCCAAAGCAGTCCAGTGCATTTGTGATAATTCACGAATGTGCTGGGGGTATAAAGTATCAAAAGCCGCATCTTTGCGGAAATAGGAAATATTTATCGTATCACTGTACATTTGTGGAAGCGCGTTATGTTTAAAATAGGTTTTCAGGCTTAAAAATTTCATTTATTCTTTGATCCATAACCGAAGTAAGGTAAAATGGGATGATTCTATCTGTTTATATCCATCGGGTAATATCTCACCCAGGCTTTGATAGGTGACTACCCTGGTACCGGATGGTTTATCCTTCAAAACGGATTGCAGATACTGGGTGTAATAATCATAAAGACTATAGGAAGTCTCTATCGAATCGTCGATGGCATTCTCCCTGTCAATATTTTCATAAAATGAATTATAGAAATAAAAATGATCAAACTCTTTAAAATTTACTTGAGTGATGTTAGCATGAATAAAGCTGATATTTTCTAACCGCAGGTAATTCTTGGCAATTTTGGCATAATGCACCAATTCATGCCTTTGTTCTACCCCGAAGAAATGAGAGTCAGGATACAAATGTGCAGCCGTAAGGCAAAATTTTCCAATTCCGCTACCGATATCCAAAATCTTCGCCCCCTTAACGTTTAGATAACCTGCGGCTGATTTTGCCACCTGAAGTGGCGTCCACTGCTTTTGCGACATCAGTTGAAAATGTTCGGGATAAATCCAGTCAAAATCAGCATCCGTGCGAAAAAAACAATCCATAGGATTTCTTCTTTTATAAGGTGCTTTTAATGATTTATTATCCTCCGGCTCCGGCGGAAAGGGTGAATGGGGAAATGCAGTAATCACATACAAATGTACCGGGGTAATACCGGCTATTTATTGGAATTACATCAATACAGAATCTGATTTTTATCAGTTTTTAATATTATCGTAACTTTGCAATATGAGTATATCGGGAATTTTCCCGATTGATCGCTGGAATTTTACGACACAATCCGTATTAAGCGTTCTTTCGGAAGAAGAATATAATAGATTAATCAGCCACCAATCGGAAAATCGTTACCAAAAAGGTGATGTTATTTTCCGTGAGGGTTCAGTTCCGTCCGGTATTTTTTTGATCAGGAGCGGTAAGGTCAAAAAGTATAAAGTAGATCAGATTGGCAAAGAGCAGATCATCTATGTAGCTGACCAGGGTGAACTCATCGGTTATCACGCGGTACTTTCCGAAGAGCGTTACCCCGATTCTGCTGCGGCCCTGGAAGAAAGTTTAGTTTCCTTTATTCCAAAGGAAGATTTCTTCGCTGCTTTATCAGGCTCGCCTCGTTTCATGCAAAAACTCTTGAAAGCCCTGAGCCATGAATTTACCGTGCTATCGAACAGTATCTCGGTGTTTGCACAGCGCACCGGCCCGGAACGCCTGGCTATAGCACTTATCGTTCTCCGGGAGAAATATAAAAGCGCCCATTTTACGGATCAGGAAGTCATCTTAAATATCTCTCGTTCCGACCTGGCCAACATCGCGGGCATTGCCCAGGAAAACGTCATTCGCTTGCTAAAAGAATTTAAAACAGAAGGTATTCTGGATACCGAAGGCAGAAAGATCATGATAAAAGATATCAAATTGCTCGTCAAGCGGGCTAACTATCGTTAATATAAAAAACTGATAAAAATCAGTTCTCTGACTGATCTCTTTCCCCCTTATGGTCGACGAATTGCCGCATATTTGTTGATGCCTAAAGTCCGCACCATAAATATCTTTTGCTGTTCCTTTCTGGAGCCGCAAGTTGGCAACGCGAACCTTTCGCTACAACAATTTTAATCTTGCCAAACAGTAAATGTAAATTGTGCCTTTCATCAAATCTGACAGTAATGACCATTGATATTACCCGTCCACGGAGCATAGGCTCCAAAGCAACTCGTATACGTACAGATAATGTTTTCGATAAAATGTACCCGCCAATCGTTAATGCCTTATCAGCTGTCCACTGGTCGCCTTTGAATGTGGCTAAAGCAGCAGCTGATTTTCTTGCTTCGCCCGGAGCGCGCATACTCGATATCGGCAGTGGGGCAGGCAAGTTTTGTATCGCCGCCGGAAGCCTTCATCCCGAAGCGACCTTTTACGGTATAGAACACCGGGAATATCTTGTTAAAGAGGCTGATCGGTTAAGAGCATTTACCAGATTGGATAATGTAAAATTTATTTATGGTAACGTAATGGACATTCAAAGCGAAAACTTTGATCATTTTTATTTTTACAACTCATTTTGTGAGCAGGTCCATCTCTGGGGAAGGATCGATGATACGGTAAATATTTCCAAAGACCTTTACAAACGTTATCGGGCTCATTTTCACGCAATATTGAATGATAAACCTCCCGAAACCCGCCTGGTTACCTATCTTTTGGTGTTGATTTTGATTACCCGGTTAATTACTTGCTTTTTCATGGCTATCCTTTCGTTCCCATCGTGCTTTCAAAGCGGTAAACCGCTTCATCGTTGATGATTTCCGGCCCGATAACTTTTGCATTCGTCAATACGGGGTACGTTCCGGCGAAAAAGTTCTGTACATCGGTGATGGTGAAATTGTCGTTGGGGTCGGTCAATCGGATTTCCTGCCCGTTCTCCTTGTGCAGGAATATCCTCGGTAAAATCAGTGTTTTCATGACGATGGCTTAATCTTTGAATTGGTTAGCTAACTTGTCGTATATCTCTTTTCCGGCTTCAATCTCTTTGCGCCTGCTTTCAATCAGTTCCGCTTTATCGGGATAATCGGCAGGGTCAGGAAGTTGCGCCAACGCTTCGGTATATTTCATTTGCTTGGCCAGTTCCTTTGATTTATCCATCGCTTCATCAAACAGGCGTTTCTTCTCGGCTTTGGCTTCGGTATCATCGGCAGGTGCGCTGAATAAATCCGGTTCATCGTCTTTATCATCTTCCGGCTCGGTTGCGACGGCGGTTTTGCCTGCCTTATCCTTATCGTTCTTGCCGTTCTTTTTGGCTTTGTCCAGTTCCTTTTGGTAGGTTTCCAAATTGTTAATCAATCCTATCGTAGCTTTAGCGGGCGGGGCGAACTGCGTAAAAAAGATTTCATCCAGTTCCGCACCCGTACCGTTCCAAAGCATAGGCGGTATGGTATTGACTGCGCTTAAACTTGGCTTTTTGATAACCGCAGAAACGGTAAACAAACCTTTATCATCATGGTGGATATTTAACAGCAGGTTACCGTTAATCTGTAACCCTGCTATCTGTTCAAAAAAATTCGTTTTCATGTTGTTAAAATTTAAAATGGTTAATGCCAGAGACAGCCAGTAAAACCAAACCTGCCAGTCCGCACAGGTTAGCTGCTATCATAAATATTTGCTCTATGGTGGTGGTTAGGATAAACCTGCGGTAACTGCTGAATTGCTGTAACCCTGCCACGCCCCTGCGGTTGAACCTGCGTTTACCGATGCGGTAGCGGATAAATAAGCAAATGCCAAGCAAAAGCAAGCCGCAGGGAACTGTATAGCTGTGTTGTGTTTTCATAATGGTTGAATGATGCTTTTTTTAATGGGATGGCCTATAGCCATCCCTGTTGGTTTGCAAATCGGTTAATTTCCTTGATGGCTACCTTATGACAGCCGATGCGGATATGGTCTTTATTGATTTCGATTATGGGGTATTCCCCTAAGAATTTTTGACCGCAATCCTTACAGCCGCCTTTGGCGAGTGTGGCGGTGATTTGGGCAAACAAGGCTTTGCCCTCAAACAGGGAAAAGGTTACACTTTGGGTCGTTTCTACCTCACAGGTATTCACATTGCACCGCAAATAATCCCAACCATCAGAACCGATGTAATTGTTGGTTTCAAATGCCCGCCATGCCTTTAATTTGGCTTTTTGTAGCTTTTGTGAACGCTTTTTTTGCTTGGCCAGTTCGGCCGCTTTTTCTGCCCTGTCCATTTCGAGGTAAGCGGCGAATTGCGCACTGTTTCGAATGTTACCAACCTGTGCCAACGGTTCAGGTATAGCGTAGCCAAAAAAGTTTGCATAGCGTGTGGCTTCACTGAATAACCCGGCAATTTCAGCCGCATGTTTTTGAGGGCGTTTTGCCTGTGCCAGCTTTTCGCCTATGGTAACAATACGCTCTTTCCAATCCTCAAATAATTCCTCTTTGGTTAAGGCAGGGTCAGCCACATAAATAATATTCAGATGGCTTGATGCGTTGCGTACGATGGCAATATGTTTAGCGGTAGTTTGGCTGTAGGTTCGTTCGGTAAATAATACCGCCCTTTCCCCCGTCTCATTTTTAACATGCTTAGCAATGATAAAATGCTCACCATAAGAATAGATACAACCACCCCCATAGAGCATATTTCCACCTGCGCCAATCCCTGTTCCGTCTTGCCGGTTCGCCCAATCGTGGGCGATATCCCAACACTCTGTCCTTACACTCATATCCTTTTCCCTGATTAATGGTGATTACTGCGCCGATTTGGTCAGCATGTCGATGTTATCGGTTCTGAATTTCAGGCTTGCCATCGGCTCACCGTCACGGCTTACCCACGGCTCGGCGGTCATAAAGCCCGAAAGCTGAACCAACATGCCTTTTTTTAAGTACGGCGCAACCCCATCCCCACGCCAGTAGGTGCAATCAACAAAGGCGGTTTCCTGCTTCCGCTCGCCTTTTGACTGATAATTGCGGTTAACCGCTACCCTGAACCCGGTTACTTTTTTGTCCTCGCTTACTGCTCTCACGGTAGCGTTTGCTACCAATCTTCCTGTGATTTCCATTTTTTTAAATTTTTGCGTTAAACATTCTGTTATGGCCATTCGGCGGAAAACCTCATTTGGCCTTTGATAGAGGCAGAAAATTTGCGCGGGGGGCTGGCATGCAAGGCTGACATAGAAAAAATACGACCCGGAGCGCAGCGGAGGTGTGGAGATTTTTTCGGTCACGAAGCCCGGCCTTGCTTGCCGAAGAGGTATAAATTTGCCTCAAGCAAAGGCTAAATGAACGCGCCTTATCAAGTCCGGAATGGCTATCCCTTGCAAAGTCTTTGGTGTACTGCGGGAGGGCTCGGATCTCGAGGCGGGAAAAAGCGGCCGCCCTGCCGGCTGCCGTTGCCGGCCGTGGCGTCCGAAGGATCATAGCCGGGTTTTTCCCGTACCCCTGATGAAAAATTAAATTGGTCAAGAGCAAAAAGCAGGGGCGCACTTCAACATGTCCAACTTCAAAGAGACCGTGCAGCAAGTCACGGCGGGCTCGCTGCCTCCTGGTCAATAGCCTATGCGAATAACCGAATGCTAAAAATATTAGTAAAATTAAAACCTGACCCCTACATTTGTGAGATGCTGAGACTAAGGAAACAGGCGACCAAGAGAGATGTGCTGGGCTTTCGCCTGCCGATGCTGACGCACGAGGAGCCGACGCTTGATGTGACCGATATTATCGTGATCGATCCGGACAATACTTATTATATGCGAATGGGAAGCGAAGCAATGACTGCGTATCATATCCTGGAGGACCATATCCTGGTAATCGACCGTTCACTGCCGCCGGTGCCGGGCTGTATCGTCGTGTTTTTTCATGAGGGTGATTTTTATGTTCGGGAGTATTGCCCGGAACGCGACAAACTGATACTGAGGGCCAATACCCCGGCAGAGACGATCATTATTGCAGGAGACCAATGGGAATGCTGGGGGGTGGTCATGCTGACCCTGAACCCGTTATTGCAGCCCGCACAAAAAACAGGAAGGTACGGCCATGTTTGCGCATGTTGATATCAATAACTGCTATGTGAGCTGCGAGACGCTCTTCAACCCGACCCTGAAAGGCCGGGTGGTCGTGGTGCTGTCCAACAATGACGGCTGCGTGATCGCCCGAAGCAATGAGGCCAAAGCGGCGGGCATTAAAATGGGGGACGCCGAGTTTATGGTGCGTAAACAGTTAAAGGAACTGGACGCGGTGATCTTCAGCAGTAATTATGCGCTGTATGCCGATATGAGCGCACGAATGATGAACAACCTGGCGCGCTATACCTATATGCTGATGGTGTATAGTATTGATGAAGCTTTCCTGGCGCTGAACAACCTGACGGTTGACTTGGAAAAGCATGTAGCGACTATTAGTGAGAACGTGATGCAGGATACCGGTTTATCCATCACCGTCGGTGTCGGCCCGACGATGGCATTAGCCAAACTGGCTAACAAAGCGTCAAAAAAAATGAAGCGCGATTACCTCGTATTAGATACCCCGGACAAAATCGATGCGGTCATCAAGGATTTTCCCATCGAAGACGTCTGGGGCGTAGGCCGGCAGTATTATGAAAAGTTGAAGGAACTGGGCGTGGTTACTGCGGAAGATTTCCGGCAGCTGAAAGCCGACCTGGTCAGACAATATATGACCGTGCAGGGCTGGCGCCTGCACCAGGAGCTATGGGGTATCCCCTGCAATGTGATCAAAGATGTGGCCGACCGTTCCAAAGGCATCGAATCCAGTCAAAGTTTCAATACCTATCAAACCGAGTTGGAACAGCTCGAGGAAGCGGCGGCGATGCATGCCGCCACCGTCGCGATAAAATTGCGGCAGCAAAAGAGTATGGCCATGATGCTGACGATTTACCTGCGGACCAATAAGCATAACGAGAAGCACGACCAGCATTACCCGAGTCTTACCGTCAAAGTGCCGTTCGCTACCAACAGCACCCAGCAATTGACCAAAATATGTGTGCAGGCGTTAAGAGCCATTTACCAGCCGGGCTATAATTATTTAAAGACCGGGGTCCGGGCAACGGGCATCATCACGGCCGGCGAAGTGCAGTACAACCTTTTCAGCAATTATGACGCCGGCAAACAGGACGCGTTGAGTAATTTAATGGATGATATCAATGCGCGCTACGGGCGGGGCGCTTTGCGGGTGGCCGCTGAGGGGTATGACAAGACCTGGAAGATGAAGCAGGAGTTTTTGAGTAAGCAATACACGACCAACTGGAAGGATATTATCGTTGCGAGATGAGTTACGGGCAGGAAAGATTTTATGAAACGCTGCGGCAGGCGCTGATGAGTTGGGTCTGGAACAATCCGCGTCTATTGCACAAGATCAAAAAGCGCGAACTGGCGTTTTTATTTGAGTTCGATCCGCAGCGCGGTTTATCTATCGATCTGCGGCGGTTTGAACCGGACTATTATAAAGCCACCTTTTATCCGCCCGCGGAAAAGAAAGTGTATATTGATGAATTTGTACGCAAGGTCTGTAGGATCATTCATCAGAACCTGAAAGCTTCGGGTCGTACCGATCTGACCATTACCATCACCGTCCGGCACATGATCTCCGAGATCAGCCATTGGAAGACTTTTTATATCAGTGAGAATTTTGACAGCGGCAAGACCGCTTCGCTTAGCCAAAAGGATACGGATTGGCATTACCGTTACGATCCGGGGAATTAAGTCAGCCGATTCTTACCTGTCCGTTAAGGGGGGCGGAATAAAGATTATGAGCATCCCCCCTGTTTCTATGCTTAAACGATCTATTCAACGGGCTGCCTGAACAGCAGCCCGTCGATAGCAAAAACGCTTTGCATGTTTAACTCCTGATCTCGCGGCGCATAAAAAGTGAATAAGCCAGCGCGAAGCAGCCGGCGGTTGCGGCCAGCATACCGCTAACCTGCGGCCAGACGATCATAACACTTTCCTTCAGCGGCAACGGGGCAGGAATAGCGCCCGCCATCTGCTCCATGGTAACAGGACCGAGGCTGCGCACGGATGGCATCAGTAAGGTAGTGACGGCATCCGAATACAATTGGTTGGGTGCGATGCGCAGCAGGTTTAAGATCACGTCATTGTAACGGATGAGTTCAGCCTGGGTCAGGTAGGCCGGATCTGGCATGACAGCCCTGACCACAAGATTGATCACGATCTGAAAGAATATGGTAAAAAACAGCCATATACCGATGGCGGTGAGCGCGGATGTGGCCGCCTGTTTAAACAAGATGGAAAGCACGACCGATAAGCTAACCCAAAATGCGACATAGACGATCGTGATCGCGATAAAGCCAACTACCCGGAGCAGCTCCGCCGGTTCCATGCGCACACCGGTGAAGAGCAGTCCGCCACCGATCATCAGTAAAGCCAGCGCAATAAAAAGGGTGCTGACTATCAGGAGGGCGCTGACGAATTTGGCCAGGAGGAAGTTATCCCGGTAGACCGGCTGCGCCATCAAACGTGTCAGCGTCCCGTTGTTCTGCTCGGAATTGACCGCATCGAACCCTAAGCTGATGCCCAGGAGCGGTGCCAAAAAGCTCAGGAATACGTGAAATGGCGGTATCGAGTTATCCGTTGCCGTTAAGAGCTTAAGGTATAAAAACAAATGATCCGGATCCTTCGTATCGGCTACAGCGGAACGAATATGCCCCAGCGACACGTACATGGAAGCCGTAAAGGTCAGCACGATGAGCGCAATAAGGATGCTCAGGCGCCAGCTGTGGATATGATCCGCCATTTCCTTGTGCACCATGATGCTGAAAGGTCCGGGTTCAGGAGATCTTTTATTCATTGGATTCAAAATATTTTTGATAGATATCGTCAAGACCATAATTTTTTTGATGGACGCCAGTGATGTTACAGCCTTTGTCCACTAAGAAACGGACCAGCGCGGCAGTTATAGCCTTACTGCTGGTCGTCTCCAGTTCATTTTCATGGATGTTGATGTGGCTGATGGCTGGCCATGTTCTTAATTCTGTTTCCAGCGGCCAGGGCTGCGGGACAGCCTGTTCGAATGTGACCGATGTGATGTGACTGCCAGCACCAAACAATTGGGCAGACAAACCGGTGATGTCGCCCTGGGCCAACAATTTTCCGCTGACAAAAATACCCACCCGGTCGCAGACCTGTTGGACATGGTGTAAATGATGAGAGGAAAGCAGAACGGTCAGCCCCTGCTGACGGCTCAGGTTTTTGATCAACGCCAGAAAATCCTTTACCCCGACCGGGTCGATGCCGAGCGTGGGCTCGTCGAGGATGATGACCTCCGGGTTTTTGATCAGCACATCGGCCAGGCCCAGACGCTGCTTCATGCCACGGGAAAAGGCGGCGGTCTTTTTATGCCGCTCAGCAGTCAGACCGACGATTTCAAGCACGCCGGCTGCGCGATCAGGTAATTCGTTCTCCGGCACGCCGTTCAGCCGCCCGATATAAAGCAGGTTCTCTAAAGCCGTGAGGTTATGATAAAAACCGACGTTATCAGGCATATAACCCACCTTACGTTTGACCAGGATCGGGTTGCTGGTCGCATTGTAGCCGCAAACTTTAGCTGTCCCGGCAGTCGGATCGGTCAGGCCAAGCATCATTAAGATGGTGGTGGTCTTACCGGCCCCGTTTGGCCCCAACAAGCCGAATATCTCACCCTGCTGAATATTCAGGTTCAGGTCATCGACCGCTTTAACAGTACCATACTGTTTGGTCAACCCCGTTAATTGTATAATAGGATCTTTCATCGGTAAAAAATGGGATAAGGGGTTTATCGTCTGCCATATTTACGGATGAGATAATAAACAATGCCCACAGCCAGCAAAATGACCAGTACACCTGCCCAGCCGGAAAGCAGGGAGGTTTTGACGAGCAAGCGAAAGGCGACCTGTGAATTTGCGCTGCTGCCCGAAGCGGTAAAGTTGGCTGCGTAATCACCGGCGATGGTCTTATCGGGTACTTTGATGGTTGCTTTGACATCAACCGTCTTTCCGGCTTCCAGCTGTTTAATGCTGGCGGGTTCAAAAGTAGATTCCCAGCCAGTGGGCAGCTGCGCGCTAAGCGTCAGGTCGTTGAGCGGCAGGGTGCCGGTATTTTTCACGGTCAGCTGTAATTCTTTTTGGCTGCCGGAAGTGACCTCATCGCTCAGCCGCCCGGTAGGCGTACTTAAGGCCAAGCTATAGGAACCCTTGACAACGGCTTCCAGGTTTAATTTTAATGTATCGGAGCCGGCCACAGCCCGGATCGGGACCAGGTATTTCTTCGGCGATGCGGTAGCGGCGGCATTGATCTCGATGGCGATGTCCTGGGTTTTCCCCGCATCCATATTGATGGAAGTGACCTGGTTGCCATCCACTTTATAGGCGATCGTCCAGCCGAAAGGAATGTCGGTCTTTAATTCAAAGACCCGTGCGGCTGCTGATCCGTTATGCAAGGTGGTACTGTAACGGAAGGTCTCACTGGTGGCGGCTTCGATGTTCATCAACCTGGCTGTGAAGCCGGACTTACCGGGTGGCCAGGCGGCCGGTTGTTGGGATTGCTGTTGCGCCTGTACCAGGCCGGCCAAGGTTACTAATGCTAATAAAAATGCAAACCTCCGCATTGCGCGGAATGGGGTGGTAGTGATGTGGGGTAACATGATCTAATAACTAAAATGGTTAATAATAGCTTCAAAAAATGCTTTTTCAATAAAAGGTTAATTGTTTAAAATTGATGGTCCAAAGAAAAAAAGCTATGTAAAAAATTCAAACAGCTTTAACATTTTTTAACAATCTACCCGTGTCTCGGCAAATCATTTTAGTCCCGACGTGCGACACCTTTCCCGTTTCGGTAGTGGTGATGGTATTCCTTACCTTTGGCATCACCCAGCTGATAAAGAAACAAAAGCAATGGCGAAGATATTTATTACCGGTTCGGCAGATGGCTTAGGGCAACTAGCCGCCCGGCAACTTATGAAGGACGGGCACGTGGTCGTGCTGCATGCACGGGATGAGCAGCGTGCGCGAGATGCATTAAACCATGCTCCGGGTGCAAAAGATGTGCTGACGGCTGATTTAGCTGATATCGGTGACACCAAAGCCCTTGCTGAAAAAGCCAATGCCCTGGGAACGTTTGATGCGGTGATACATAATGCCGGTGTCTACCAGGTCGGGATGCAGCAACTCTTACATGTCAATACGCTCGCGCCTTATATCCTAACGGCGTTAATGAACAAACCGAAGCGGCTTATTTATTTAAGTTCGGGTATGCATTTATCGGGTCATGCGCAATGGACAGAGCGGCTATCTTATGCCGATAGCAAACTGCATGTGTTGATGCTGGCTAAAATCCTCGCGCGTAAATGGCCTGAAGTTTATGCCAATGCGGTCGACCCAGGTTGGGTGCCGACGAAGATGGGTGGCCGGGCCGCGCCCGATGATCTGCAAATGGGTTATGAAACGCAGGTTTGGCTGGCGACCAGCCATGAGCCCGCAGCGTTGGTCAGCGGCCAGTATTTTTACCATCAACGACAGGCACGCTATAACAGGGCAGCGGATGACATCGCTGCCCAGGAGCGGCTACTGGCTGAATTGGCGGGATTGACCGGCATCCAACTTTAATCAGCGAGGAACTTTTTCACGGCGGCGATATACCGGTCAAAGGCTTCGATCTGCGGCAAGTGGCCTGCACCCGCGATGATGACCAACTGCGAACCTTTGATCTGTTGTTGGGCTGCTTTAGCCAATTGGGGATATTGTCCCATTTGGGCTTTGATAGCCGGGTCGTTGACCAGGTCTTTGTTAATGGCGGTACGGTCTAAACTGCCTACGATCAGTAAAGTGGATGCCTTGATCAAATTAAATTCGTAAACCACCGGCTGTGTAAAGATCATATCAGAAGTGAGTGCATTATCCATGGCGACCGTTGGGTAATTCGGGTCGCCGTACCAGGCCACCTGCAGTTTGGCCCATTCATCATATTCGGGTTTCCAGGTGCCGTGGTAATAATTCTCCTGCTGGTATTTCCTGGCCGCGGCGAAATCGGTTTTTAGTTCCTTTTTGAAATTACTGTCGATCGAGGCATAGGGCGCGACGCGTTTCCAGTCTTCCAGGCCGAGCGGGTCAACCAATACTAATTTTGAAACGCTATTGGGATACATTAAGGTAAACCGGGTCGCGATCATACCGCCCATAGAATGGCCTAACAATTCGATGTTTTTGACCCCGAGTGTGTCGAGCAGCTTTTTGGTGTTTTGCGCCAGTTGCTGAAACGTGAACTGGTAACCCACAGGTTTGCTTGATTTCCCAAAGCCGATCTGGTCAGGCACGATCACCCGGTACCCGTCCTGGGTCAAAGCTGCAATGGTCGTTTTCCAGTAAGCGCCGTTAAAGTTTTTACCGTGTAAAAGTACTACCGTTTTGCCGTTCGGCTTTTGCGGCTTGATATCCATATAGGCCATTTTCAGTTTTTGGTGCTGACTATCGAAATTGATATAACTAACCTCGTACGGATACGGATAAGTGCTCAATAAAATATCCTGCTGCGCAAAAGCCGCGGACGAGATGAGGACGAATAATAAAAGCAAACGTTTCATCAAATAATAAGGAATGAACTTTAAAATCGTTTGAGTTAATTAATTCAATTAATTGCTAAAATATTTAGTATTTTTGTGCGTTTACTTTAGATATGTGCGGAAGAGTTTTAATAGGCGAACAAAAAGATATTTTGATCACAGGCAGGGATGGGAGGCAGTTTAAGCCAAAGCCCAATACAGGCGGGAATCCCGGCTCGATGTTAACGGTCGTGACCGATGCTATGCCGGATAAGGTGCAGCAATACCGATGGGGTTTATTGACTGCGGATGATGAAAAAATTCACAGTAAGCATAAGCATGCGAAGATTGAAAATTTGCATACCGTATGGCGCAACCAGTTAGGTAAGAAACATTGCGTGATCCGGATACAGGCTTTTTTTGAGTATAATAAAGACCAGAAGAAATCTTACCGTGTCGAGCGGGCTGACGGCAAACCCTTTTACATCGCAGGATTGTGGGACATTTGGCTGGATGTGGCTACCAATGTGTTATTGCCCACCTGTTTGATGATCACCATGCCGCCGAACCGGGCGATGGCCGAGATCCATGAGCGGATGCCGGCGATCCTGGAGCGGGGCGATGTGAAGACCTGGCTGAACGGGAATTTGGCCGGGCAGCAGCGGACGGCTTTTTTGCAAGCACATCCTTGTTTGCCGGAAACCTTAAAAATTATTGTTGAGAAGGAGTATTAATGGAGCAATTGGCGTTTTTTCCGGATGCGGGGCAAAGCAAAGGTTTGCCCAAAGATTTTTTGGAATACAGACCCAGCTTGATCGATGCGCAGGCCAGCGATCAATTGCTTCAATATTTTATTGAAACTACACCCTGGAAGCAAACGACGCAGAAGTTGTGGGATAAAGAATACCTGACGCCACGACTGACCTGCTGGTATGGCGAAACGGAACGCATCGCAGGAACTTTGCCCTGGACGCCGGAATTGCAAATGATTCGCGAAATGGTAGAGCCTTTGGCGGGTATCCAGTTCAATAGTGTTTTACTGAACTATTATCGTGATGGTAATGATTCGGTGGCCTGGCACAGCGATAAGGAAAGCATCATGGGCAGCCAGCCGGTGATCGCTTCGGTGAGCTTCGGGCAGGTACGCAGTTTTGACATCCGTAATAAGCAGGATCACCGGGAACACTACTCGGTTCGCCTGGAGCACGGTTCATTTCTACTGATGAAGTCCGGTTTACAGGAAGCTTTCGAGCACCGCATTGCCAAATCTAACAAGCCAATGAAGGCCCGGATCAACCTGACCTTCCGGCTGGTGATTTAATTTTACTTTTGTTTTTATGATCAAACTTTTTATCGGCGGTTTTCCATTGGATATGGATGAGATGGGATTGGCGCAACTCATTGCGCCGCATGGCAGTATCGTGGTGATGAAGATCGTGCGGGATAAGAAAACGCGGATCGCCAAAGGCTATGCTTTCGTCGAAATGGTTTCGGAAAAGGACGCTGTGGCCGTGATGGCCGCACTGGATGGCGAGGCCATGGGCGACCGGCAGCTCAGCGTTAAACTGGCAGATGCTGCAACGCCTGCTTCTGCGTCGCAGTATGAAAAACTTCGCCGCCCCGGTGACCCGGAACGGAAGATGCGCCCCCGGCGGCCTAGGTTGTAAACAGGTCGGTTTGATTTAATCCCGGCGTCACTTCTTTGAACGCATACTTATTTTTAATATGCCGGTTGAACCAAATGCCTTTAACCATCGTTGCTTTGAACAGGCGGTATTCGCTTTCCGGCACATTTAAATAATGATATACCTTTCCTGAATGATAGACGACCTCAAAGATCTGTGTATCCCCATCATATCGATAGGATTTGATCACCGCCGAAGGCATGTTATTTCTTGTTTTTTTGGAATTTCTTCCGGGTGATGCTCAAAATGAATGCGTGCCTGCTTCAAACCGGTCGCGATCGCCTCGCCTTCATTGCCGGTCGTTTTCAATACCTCGTTGGCGATCTCGGTCGCTTTATCCCGCAGATATTTGGGTTGGTTCTTATAAGATGGCGGATAATCGCCGTTGTACCAGGGCATAGTTCCTCCTTTTTTTATAAAACCATGAAAACTCTTTTGTGTTTAGCCATAATGGAAAATACAACGACAAAAACAGCGCCGACGCGCTACTCAGATACGGAGTTGGGCGAATTCAAACAATTGATCCAGAATAAGCTGGAGATCGCCCGGGCAGAATATAAAGATTTACTGGATGTCCTGAACGGCAGCGCCAGCAATGATGATAACAGCGGCGCATATGCGACCTTGGAAGACGGTGCGGCCACACTGGAAAAGGAAACCATTTACCAGATGGCCGGTCGCCAGCAAAAATTTATCGAGCAACTGGAAGCTGCGCTGGTACGCATCGGTAATAAGACCTATGGTATTTGCAGGGCTACCGGCAAACTGATCCAGAAAGAGCGCCTGATGGCCGTGCCGCACACGACGCTGAGCATGGAGGCCAAATTACGACAGAATTGATACCCGCATATCTGAATTTTGACCATGATCATTATCCCTGGAAACCGGAGGTCAATTACCGGGAACATCCGGAACTATACCAGGTTGGAAAAGGGGAACAGGGCGTACTGATCTGTGAACCTTATAAAAGTGAGATCGGGCCCTACTGGCGTTTTAAAACCCCGGAAATCGCTGACGAAAGCAGCTCAGCCATATTTGCGCTTTTTGAAAATTACCTGGAGCAGGGCGATTTTGTAGGCGCGGATATGGCAAGAAAGTATTTGGAAATGGGATTTACACGTGCGCGGCGATATGCGAATTACAAAGGAGGTAAGAAGTATGACCAAACCAATAATTATGTGTTGCTGAAGCGCGGTACCGGCGAAAGCGACAAGGCCGAAGCGGCACGCATTTTTAAGGAACGATGGAAGGCTGCGGAGGATAATACGGTATATGCGCGGCTCAAAAAACAATGGAAACAGGAAAGGGGCTGATGGCGAGCACGGCTCTAAAAGCCAGGCAATTCGCAGCTTCTTTTTTAATGAATGATACAATTTCTGATCAAAAATTCAAATCACAGCTGAAGACCTCCACTGCTTGCCGACGTAATTCCTGGCTGCCTTTATCCAGTGCTGTCAATAACCTGAGTTTGCGCCGGGCATATCGCGGCCATTTGTACGGCTCATATTGCCGCACCCAGGCGGCGTTATCGATCAGGTCAGCATACTTGATGGTTTGGGACTGGGAACTGATTGTTACCAGGCGCTTATTTTCCAGCCTGCGAAGTTTCTTGTCATTAAAGTCAGGGAAGTGTTCCGCTGTAAAAACATCGCTCAGTTCGATGACCATGGCTATGATCAGTTCGGTTTCCGGGAGGCGATAGCCGGCTTCCGATAAAGCCATTCGCAATTCTTCCACGGTAGCGATGTGGTCTTCTAACAGATCGTGGCATAACCCGGCCTCATAACCCCAATTAACGTATGGGGCCGCGGCTTCGGCCACGGCCAGGCAGTGGACGAAATAAGGTTCACCGCTAAACGGGATATGTCGACCGGCATATTTTCCGGCTATCCAGGCGGTCAATGTTTCAGCCCGTTGTTCCACTGGTTGAGTTTAAGATAACCTAAATGAATTTCGTCCGTAGCTGAACTTTGGTCCGGCAGTAGCTCGATATGGTATAATGCTTTGCATCCCGGTGAAAGCAAGTCTTCAATATGATAGATTTCGTCTACATCGATGCCGTATTTCTCATCGATGTGCGCGGCGGCGGCTTTGACCTTTTCGATGGAGGCCGTCTTAAAAAAATCGGTACCGGTCGAGGCTTTGACCGCCTGTTTCCGGTCTTCCTGGACGGTGAGTAAGGTGTAATGCTGTTCCTCCAGTTTACCGGACTGGTAACCGCCAAGATTAATAAAGAATAACCGCCGGCGATTGTGCGGGTCGGCCTGTGGTTTGTCGAGAATATTTACCCGGTAACCCTCTACTTGCGTCACTTCCCGCCAGCCGTCGATATGCAGGCTGTCACCGGCTTCGGGCCAGAATTCGCGCATGGCCGGCAACAGGCCGGCAAGTGAAGTGCCGATGCCGAAGAAGAAATCGTGCTGTTCGACATTGCGGCCGGGCGCTTTGGAACCTAATAAGACCATATGAAGTTTAAGGCTCATGGGCTTAATGCTTGATTCAGTAAACCTTCCAGCACCAGTTTAGATGCCGCCTCGCTGAAATCCAGCCCTGAATAATCCGGGTTATAACCGCCGATAAACGGAACGGCCATGATATAAATGCCTTCATTCAGCGCGCCGTAAGCGTCCAGTAACTGGAAACGGTCGTTGATCGCCAGACCGGGGACGGTCAGGTATTCATCGGGCTGGTCCCGGTAGCCCAGGCGCGCATGCGTGCCGGCGGCTTTCAGCCCCTCAAAGGGAATATCTTCAAACGGAATATGCGGCTGGCCGATACAGTCGATGAAGAGCTCGTAATGTACGCCGGCATAGTCCGCACCTCCCTGTTCACTGGGTTCAGGTTCTGCGCTGTGATCCACTATTTTCATTTCCAGGCAACCCGCCTCGTGCATAGCCATCAGGGTTTCCGCCGAGCTTTGCGGGACGAAGGCGATGACTACGGAGATGAGCGGCATCAGTGTCTGGTGTATACGCTGGTAATCTTCGGCCGAAAAATATTTAGCCGGGTAATTCATGGCAAAACTGAGAACGGCCAGCATTTCCTTCCAATAAACAGATGTACGCGTTTTGATCGAGCGTTCGGCTTCAGCATACTCGGCTTTCAGCAGTTCGAACGGATCCTGCGCTTCACGTTTAGCCATCATGTGATCGACAAAAGCCTCCATATTCATGTCTTTGATTTCTTCGTAACACGCCGGATCATGTTCGCGGATACCTTTTTTGAAGTTATCCTCGAAAACATAATCCAGGGATAAAAAACCCGCGTTGGCTTCACGATTAGCCGCGATCTTTTCCGGTGACAACACGGTGTCTTTGCCTAAATGTGAATCTTCCAGGTGGAAGCGCACAGCGGGCAGGAGCCCGTTACGCGAGTGCATCACGATCTTAAAACCGGGACTTTCGGGGTAAAAGTGCAGCCGCCCTTTTTCATCCTTTTCAAAGCTGCCGTTGTGACGCCCGAGGGTACGAATGGCATCGATGGCTGTCAGCGAAGCGCCTCTTACCGCTACAGGGTAACCGGCCTTTAGCGCGATCTTTTCCGGCGGGTAAGGCGAATCGAACCAGCCCGGCGCCCGGCCTTCGTGCTTTTTGGGCCAGAGGTGGCCGGTACAGATGATCACATGATCATAAATGTCGGCGCCTTTATTGGTTACTACTTCTACTTGTTGCTGGTCAGGCTGGTCAACGATGTCCAGGACAATGGTGTTGTAATACACCTGTGTTTTCAGGCCGACCTCTTTGGCTTGCTGTAACAACACTTTAAACTGGTCACATAGATACTGGCCAAAAAGCAGGCGCGGCAGTACTTTATAATCATTGAACTTTCCGGGATCGAGGTGGTATTTATCCAGCGTATCTTTCGGCACTTTTTTCACCCAGTCGGCCATGTCGGCGGGCAATTCCGGGATCTCGTTGCCCGAAACATTGGTGACGTGTTCATCTGCGGAGCCATCGTGTCCGTAAGGCATCCCGCAGCCCAGCTCGCCGCTTTTTTCATAAATGTCCACGATGAAACCCGGATGTTCGCTTTCCAGCAGGCGTTTGAAAACAAATAAGGCAGAGGGGCCGCCGCCTAAAATAGCGATGCGGCGAAACGGACTTTTATTCCTCATCGCTTTCGGCTTTAGCTTTTTCTTCGGCCTCCAGCAAATTGGTACCGATAGGGTGATCTTGTAAGAGCTGCGCGAACCAGGCGAGGTTTTCGGTCATGTAACGCAGGCTCTTGTTGGTATACAAATAACGCTCGCCGCCGGCTTCCACATAATCTTCTTCACCACCGGCCAAACCCACCCAATACGCATTGACATTAGGCGGGATCGTGAAGCCCACTTCCTGTAAAGACCAGAGTACCTGCGCGGCGCAGCTATGTGCACCATCTTCATTGCCCGTCACCAGGCAACCGGCCACCTTGTTATAAGGCATGAACTGCCCGGTCTTCTCATCGATCAGGTCTTCATCCCGGAAAATGGCATCCAGCCGTTCGATCACCTTTTGCGCGGTCGAAGCCAGGTGCCCCATCCAAATAGGCGTGGCAATAATAAAGATATTGCAGGCCTTGATCTTCTCCAGTATCTGCGGCCATTCATCGCCTTCACCTTCATCGGAGCTATTACCGGTCAGCACGGTATAATCATTAAGGCGAATGATCTCGGTTTCAATGCCTTTAGCCTGAAATTGTTCAGCGGCTTTTTTTGCCAGCGCTTCCGTATTAGAGAATGCGGGCGTACGCTTCAGCGTGCAGTTGATGAATAAAGCTTTCATGGTTTCACCGTTCCCTGAATGCTGTCATCCAAAGTTTTGCCGGTAATTGCGCCGGCGATCATCTTGAGGAAGGCGACCATTTTGCCGTGTTTGGTATCCCAGTAATAGCCCTCATCGGGCACTACTTTGATCACGGTGATACGCGGGTCATCCTCACCCCCGGTGAACCAGGTCTTGACGATGGGTTCCCATAGTTCTTTGATCTTTGCCTTATCGGTGCTGATGCTGGCCTCGCCGCCCAGGGTCAGAAAATCGGAATGGGCCGAACCCATAAATAAAAGCTGAACGCGGCTGTCTTGTTGAATTTCCGCATTTTTATGGCTGTCTACCGCACTCAGGAACCACAGGTTTCCCTCGCCGTCGATCTGCTGAACGGACATAGGCCGTGTTGCGGCGGCACGTCCGGACTTCAGGTCGGTATTGAAAAAGCAGGTCTGCGTTTGGCCGGCCAGTTCTTTGATCTTTTCCACGGCTGCAGCACCGCTCAGGTTTTCCCGGTTTTCTTCGGGTTGTTGTTGGTCTATACTATTCATCGGTAAAAAAGTAAGGCGCTGCCGGTGGCAGCGCCTGTTATAGATCGAACGATTTATTTGGCCGCGTCGCGCAAAGCTTTTACTTCATCATGGGCAGCGTCGATACCGCTTTGCTGGCGGCTGACGATGGTACGCGCCTCTGCGGTTAGATCTTCGTCTTCGAGCGCATCACGGTAAGCTTTTTTGATCGCATCTTCACCGCGCTCGGCTTCGGACAAAATACTTTCGCGGGTGTTGCCGCCGAAGAGCGATTTCACATCAATCCAGGCGCGGTGCAGACTGCCGGCTACGCTGGTACCGGTTTCTACCGGCTCGCCTTCAGCGCCTACTATACCGGCCAGTTCTTCGCTGTTCTGACGGCTCTGCGCAGCATAGCGCTGAAATAATTCCTTCAGATCGATATGCTCGTCATTGATATCGGCTATCGCTTTTTCAAAACCCGCGACGCGGTCGTTGTTGATCCCGATCAGGTCGTTGATCACGCCTGTTGCATTTTCGGTAGTTGCCATAATGTTTTTCATATTAGATTAGACCTTACCAATTACCAATATCATGCCATTCCGGGAAAGTCAGCCCGGGCGGTGCCCGCCTCGTTTTTTTAGATAGTTTGTGCCCGCGCCGATAAAAACCCGGGAGAAAATTGACCTTGACCTGTCGGTATAACAGGAAGGCCAGTCTTTTAAAGTAGTCAGTTGCGGCCGTCAATCCGCCGTATTCCGGCAGCATTGAATCGTATCGACTAATGGCATTAAAGTTGAACTGCTCAACTTATGAAAGTGATCGCATTAAACAACATTCCGGGACCGGCTGCTGAAAAACCGGTTCACGAAAAACGGGTTCAAAATCTGTTGGCGCGTATGCTGATGAAGGATATCCATATCTTTAAATCCACCAGCCGGCAATTTCTGCATAATAACCAGGGTTACGGTCCATTCCACCCGGGCCTGATCGCGTAGGGAGGTGCTAAGGCATTAGCGCCCGGGCATTAGCGGTTTGCTTCTGCAAATTGCCTAAGCGTACGGGCATTGGGAATAGCCGCAACCGCCGCGTCATTATTAAAATAACACCAGGTATCCCTGATATTTTCATCTTTAAGCAGCTTTTCCGTAAAAGCCTGCAGTTGCGCATCGCTGTAAGCAGACCGGTAGCGCTCCGGTACTCCATGAAAACGATAGTAAACGGTCGGCGAGGTCACGATGATATCAGCGGGCAGCCCGGGATAACTCATCCCGCAGAACGTTACTCCCCGCTGCCTCAACGCATTGTAAACCGCATCGCACCACCAGCCCGGATGCCGGAACTCCAAAACATTATGGAATGAAGGGTCAAGCTGGTTCAGCACACGTTCAAGCCGGTCAGGCTCATAGCGAAAACGTGGAGGAAACTGAAAAAGAACCGGACCTAATTTCTCCTGCAGGCCATCACCCGTCGTGCGATAAAAATCTGTCAGCATATCCGCTGTACCGTGGAATTGTTTATAATGCGTGATCGCTTTTGGTGCTTTCACCGCGAAGCGGAAATCCGAGGGCGACTTGTCGTACCAGGCGCGCAGTACCGGCAGTTTCGGGAAGCGGTAAAATGTAACGTTCAGCTCCAAGGTTGGGAAGTTTGCCGCATAATAGCCGAACCAGCGTGTTTGGGGAAGGTCAGCCGGGTAAAAGCTGCCTTTCCAATGTTTATAATGAAAACCAGAACATCCGATCCACCAATTCATCCGATCAATTTCTTTTTTCGTGAAAAAGGCCCGGAATGACCGGACCTTTTGGTATTTCTTCGATTAAATAACTTAAACGACGGTGGTATCGCGGCGCAGAAAACCTAATATCAGCGAAATAATGGCGATAACCAGTAAAATGTGGATAAGGCCGCCAGCGGCATAAGCAAAAGTTCCGATCGCCCAGCCTATAATCAGGATGACAGCGAGAATATACAGTAATGATCTCATGGTTTGATGTTTTAGTTAAATATTAACCAACTCCTGCAAATGTGATACCACCGCGCCGTATCGCCTGATTTGGGTACGCTTTTATATTTTAGTGTAGCAAAGCCGTGCCGTGCCGCTTATGATAATAGACAGCTGAACGGACCCATCGGCATATTTAGACAGCGATCTTTAATTCATCCAGGTAAGGCAATACGAGGGCTGTCTGGTCGAAAGCCCGGAAACGGATGATCAGTTGGCTGCGGTTATGAAAGTATACTTCCACGTAGAAGTTATCGACATTATACAGCTTTACGGAATACGCTGCGGTTATGCGGGTGGCCAGGAAGGTCCCTTTCAGGATAGCTTCCGTTTTACGTGTGTAATCTAACCGATCGAATTGTCCGAGATCCATACTATGCTTACAAATGCAATTCTCATACCCGCATTGATGAATCACCCCCATTTAATCAAGCCCCGGAGCCAGCAGGTCCGGATCCGTAGAGCGTCATTGGCCCTCATGATCTTATGCAGGTTATAATTCATGGAGCCGTTCTTTTCACTACCGTTGAGCAGGCCCCGGTCGAAAAGCGCCTGGAGCGTCGCTGGTGTAAAGGCCTGTTGCTGCTCGTGCTTAAAGATACCCCCGATATGGTTACGGGCCTGTCATTCAAGGGCACCGACCTCCTCAACCTGAAGAATTTTTTAAAAGTAACGCTAAGGTGGATGTAGAACGGGGAGCCATCGATATATTCAGCAAAATGACTTTAATTGACGGGAAATAAATGGGTATGTCACTCCATTTACAGTAATCTGAAGTACCAGACATCAAAAAGGATATCAAGAAAAAGGACGGTGTATTCAGGGTGATCAAAAAAGCCGCGGTAGGATTATTTGCCAAAGTGCTCATTAATCCAAAGCCAAAAAGATCGCTACTGTCATCCCGATCCAGGGAATATCAAGATCCGGAGTCCAGCGGGTGGCAGGCCTTTGTGGGAATACTGAAAAACTTCTTCGTCCGGGCTTTCCATTAAAGCTTGAATAACGAACTGAAAGCCAGAACCGGTCGCTGAAATTCTGACATTTCCGCTGAAAATTTTGCAGCGCATTTCTGCAATTTTTTCAGGAATGCTGGATTGGCATAGGCGTTGCTGGACTAGTATAGTTTAATTAACAATTGACATTAATTTTTTAGAGTAACATTTAAAGGAGAAAAGGCCATGACCTTAGTTAAATTCAACAACAACCGTAACAACACATTATTGCCAGGCTTTAATGATGTTTTCGAATCGATCTTCAGCGACACGTTTTTCAACGACCGCATGATCACCCGCGTACCAGCGGTTAATATCAGCGAGAGTGAGAACAGCTACCATGTTGAACTGGCTGCACCGGGATTAAAAAAAGAAGATTTCAAGCTGAACCTGGAACGCAACCAGCTCACTATTTCGGTAGAGCAGCAGTCGGAGCAAAATGACAGCCAAAAGAACTATAACAAGCGCGAGTTCAGCTACAGTTCATTCGTGCGTTCTTTCACGCTGCCGGACAGCGCTGATCACAGCCAGATCGATGCTTCATATACCGACGGTATCCTGTGCATCGATATTGCCAAACGCGAAGAAGCCAAAGCGGTGCGCCGCCAGATCGAGATCAAATAAGTGTAATAGTTTTTTAATGCAAGAGCTCCTGCGACAGGGGCTCTTGGTGTTTAAACACGACTATGAAAACACAATTTTATATCCTGCTGAGCCTGAAAACGCCGCAGGGATTTACAGATTACGGGCAGTACTTTTTCGGCAATGACCGGGAGGCGGCCTATAGCTTGTTCGGGCAGCTGAAAGGGGCTGAACAGCTCAGGGACGGCTGCCTGCTGCATATTGACCTAATGGAAACGGTAAATGACTTACCGGTAAAGATCAAGACGATCTGCTGCACGCTGGACGAGCTTGGCCACAATTGCAAGCTGATCGCCAGGGAGATCTTCCGGTTAAAAAACCTGGAGGAAATGGCATGAAGTACAAAATTATTCCGGAGCCGCTGGCTGCGGCGCTTGCCTTACTGACACTGCTGTTGTGGGCAGGAATGCAATGGCTATCTCACCGGCAACTGCCCGCCGGGCTGAAAGACCTGCTGGGTATCAGTTTCATCATTTGGTTCGCTATGATCCTGCTCCGCGGGGATAGTGACGATGATTGGGCGGGACAAATGTAAGGTAGATATATCAGGAGGCGGAGCATCACCCCGCCTCTTTTATTTATTTCAGCTTTTGATCGATAGCCTGGATCTCCATAAGGTGATGCTTCAGCACCGGCAGCATTTGCTGTGCAAACGCTTTGACGGCCGGGTCCTTGCCCGTGGTCGCATAATTCTCAAAAATCTCCACCGTATTCCGATGCCCGCTGACCATACCATGCACATACAGCTGATCAAATTTTGCGCCGGCATGTGCCAGCATCAGGTCGGGCTTGATGCCCCCGGTCGCTGCTGCCGGCAAAGCAATGCCGCGGCTTTTGGCTAAAGCCAATAATTTTTGCTCCGCATCGCCGTGATCTTTGACCATCATCTGGCCGAACATTTTGACATCAGGATTCATCGCTTTCTGTACCGCCAACTGACCTGAACTGACTTCCTGCAAATTCTTGATACTGGCCACGATCAGAAAATGTTTGGCCGTAGTATCCGGGTCCGGCTGCGGGATCTGGGCTTCGGCAACCATACCAAAAGCCAATAAAACAAATACGAATAACTTTCTCATGGCTGACCCACACCTCCCGATGAACCATAAACCTGGCCGCTGGCAAAACTGGCATCGGCTGCCGCTAACTGTACATAGATTGACGCCAGCTCCGCCGGCTGCCCCGGCCTGCCCAGCATTGTCCAGCTACCGAACATCTGTTGTTTCTCCGGCTGCGCACCGCCGCTGATCTGCAAAGCCGTCCATACCGGCCCCGGTGCGACGCCGTTTACCCTGATACCTTTCGGTCCCAATTGCTTGGCCAGCGATTTCACATAGTTCATCGTAGCAGCTTTTGTTTGCGCGTAAGCATATAAATCCGGTGAGGGGTCATAAGCCTGCTCCGAGGTCGTGCCGATAATGGCCGAACCCGGCGGCAAATGCGGCAGCGCTTCGCGGATGATCCAGAAAGGCGCGTATATATTGGTCTTCATCGTCGAATCAAATTCCTCCGTGGTTACATCCACAATGGAATTGATCGACTGCTGCCTTCCGGCATTATTGACAATAATGTCCAACCCCCCTAAACCGGCAATCGCTTTTTGCACCAACGATTTACAAAATTCCTCGCTGCGCAGATCGCCGGGAATGGCAATGGCTTTGCGTCCTTCTTTTCTGATCAGGGCGATGACTTCCTGCGCATCGGGTTCTTCGGTCGGGTAATAGTTGATCGCCACGTCTGCGCCCTCGCGGGCATAAGCGATAGCTGCCGCACGCCCCATGCCTGAATCACCGCCAGTGATCAATGCCTTGCGGCCCATCAGACGGCCAGAGCCCTTGTAGCTGGTTTCCCCGCAATCGGGTATGGGGTCCATTTTGCTCTGCAAACCCGGCCAGGGCTGTGGCTGGCTTTTAAATGGGGGTTTGGGATGGATTTTGGTGGGATCACTGATCTTGACCGGTCCATCGGCGGGTTTCAGCTTAAGCGCGGTGCCGCCAAATGCAGGCGCTACTGCGACGGCGGCAAGCGTAGTGCCCAGCCCGGCAACCGCCTGCCGCCGGGTCATTTTGTGTTCGTCTTTCATAGGATGGTTAGGTTAAGATTTTTTCTTCGGGGCTTTATCACCTTCTTTGCGCGCTTCGGACAAGCCGATGGCGATCGCTTGCTTTCTTGAGGTTACTTTTTTACCGCTTCCGCTTTTCAGCGTACCTTCTTTTTCTTCGTGTAAAGCCTTATGAACCTTGTCATGTGTCTTTGCTGAATTCTTTGCCATAGTCGATTATATTTTAAATTGTTAATTATTCATAGTACAAAAAGATCTCGTTGCCGATCACGTCTACCAGTTCCTGTTCCAACCTGTCCATTTTCCAGCCACTTTTGGCGCAGCGAATGATCCCGAGGTCTTCATCATTCAAAGAGATATCCGCCTCAAAACAGACACCCTCTGAACAGGTTTCTGAGATTGGTACCGCCTCGCCCCGGTATTCCTTACCCTCATATTCAAATTGCAGGTGGATGGGGTCTTTTTCCAAACTGTCTGCCAGTTCACGCAAGTAGCCGATCAGGTGCTTGCGTTGCGTCGGTGCGGTCGCGCTCCATTTCTCCTTATCCGCGCGTTTGTGCGCCAACTTGAATTTCAGGCCGCTCATTTCGGTCGAATAGTCATTCGCGTTCAGTTTTTTAACGTGCTGATGCGCCAGGATATACCATTGGTATTCCGTACCGACAGGTACCCCGGAGTTTTCCGGCGCATGGCCTTTGCGGCGTTTGGTCACCGCGTAGGATATCTCCCAGAGTTCAGGGGTGATTTTGGTTTCCTTCCAGTCGCCGGCATCGTAGTCCCAGTGGTGGCTGCGGCCGATCTGCATGCCGGTATATTGCTGCCCGCCGAATTTTTTATAACGGTTATAGCTGGCGGACATATCCTTTTTTTTCCTCGCCGTCTTTGTTTTCGTTTCCATTATTTCCAAATTTTAAAGAGCCCCTTATCTCGTCCGTATACCGGATCATTTGCCGGGACCGGGACTTTTTTGATATTCTCATCAGTAGCCGGCCTTTCGCCGGGCCTACCGTAATTCATGTCATAGTCCCGCCCGCCGAAATACGCGCCTACTACGCTGACTCCGCTTTCGTCTCCCAGATTTTTATGAGCCACACCCGCCGGTATGACCAGTACGTCGGCTTTTTCGATGAATACTTTTTGCCCATTCGGACCACCGAGCTGCAGCGTGGTCTGACCTTTGTAAACCCCGAGCACTTCATGGGTGACGCTATGGTAATGATGATATTCAAAGATGCCAGCATCCCAGCTGTTCGACCAACCGTTTTTCTCGAACTGGTTTTTTACATGGGCAGCTTTGAAAAGTACCGGAATATCCAATACATCCTTATACAGCAGCGCGGGAAATCGGCTGTTCGGGAAGGTGCCGTCATCCTGCACTTTGATCTGTTCAATACCTACAGTTTTTGCTTCCATAGTTATCCGGAAATTCCGCCTCATTATTCGTGTTCGACGGGTTTTTGCTGTTCATAAAGGTTATGCGCCACAGCACTGTCCGGCATCAGGTTAGCGGCATTCACTTCCAGTTTATTCTTAAAGCCCGCGATCACCCGGTCATCCCCGGCCATCAGCGCTTCATAACCCGCTTTGGCCACATCCGCCGGATCAGCCATGGCTTCTTTATCCTGCACCACTTTGCTTTCATTCATCCCGGCTTTGTTAAAGAAATCGGTATCGGTCACGCCCGGCATTAAGGCGGTCAAGGTAACGCCGGAATCTTTAACTTCTTCGCGCACCGCGGTAGTAAAGGATAAGACGAAGGCCTTGGTCGCATGATAGACCGCCTGCCATGGACCGGGCAATTTGCCCGCTACCGAGCCGAGGTTCAGGATGCGTCCTTGACCGCGGCTGACCATTTGCTGCACGAAATATTTGGTCAGGATCACCGTCGCGCAGATGTTCAGGTGGACAATGTCCAGTTCGCGTTCAATATCGTTGTCCTTGAAAAGGCCGTAAACGCCCTGGCCTGCATCATTGACCAGTACATCGATCTTCCGGTCGCCGATCTCCTGGCAAAGTGCGAAAGCTTCATCTATATTGGAAAGGTCTTTGGCAATGGTTTCTACATTAATACCTGATGAACCGAGTTCTGCCGCAGTGCTTTCCAGTTCCTGTTGATCGCGCGCCACGATAATAAGGTTATAGTTGTCCTGTGCGAACAGTTTCGCCAGTTCTTTGCCGATCCCGCTGGTGCCGCCGGTGATCAGTACTGTTTTCTGTTGATTTTCCATAGGATTTGATTTTATGGGTTTTAGCTAAATATTTATCCGTTCACCACTTCCCCGCCGTTGACATGAATGACCTGCCCGGTAATGAACGAGGCGTCATCGGAGGCTAGAAATACGTAAGCCGGCCCCAGCTCCGAGGGTTGGCCAGCGCGTTTCATGGCCGTTTCGCTGCCGAATGATTTGATCTTCTCCTCATCGAAGGTCGAAACGATCAACGGCGTCCAAACCGGGCCGGGGGCAACCGCATTGACCCGTATTTGCTTATCGACCAGGTTAGTGGCCAGTGACCGCGTAAATGTAGTGATGGCACCTTTGGTCGATGAATAGTCGATCAGCGAAGGAGAGGAACGATAGGCAGTAACCGAGGTCGTATTGATAATGCAATCACCGGCACCCATGTGTTCGACAGCTGCTTCAGCAAAATAGAAATAGGCGTAGATATTCGTTTTAAAGGTGATGTCCAGTTGTTCTTCAGTGATGTTTTTTACATCTTTTTCGGGGAACTGCATGCCGGCATTATTAACCAGTATGTTGAGTTTGCCATAGGTTTTCACGGTTTGCTCCACTGCGTTTTTGCAAAAATCCGCATCCTTGACATCACCTTTTATGAGGAGGCATTTTCTTCCGGCTGCTTCAACCAGGTCGCTTGTTGCTTTGGCATCTGCATCCTCATTCAGGTAAACAATGACGATATCTGCACCCTCTTCCGCAAAATGTACACTGACCGCCCTGCCGATCCCACTATCGCCGCCGGTGATCAGCGCGACTTTGTCCAGCAACTTGCCTGCAGGTTTATAGTTATCTTTGATGTATTCCGGGGCCGGGTTCATTTTAGCCTCGATGCCTGGCTGCCGGTTTTGTTTTTTCGGAGTTTTTTCCTTTGTGATCATAACGTTTTTCCTTCAAATTTTTCTTCAATATCCTGCCAGTAAGGCAGATCTACGATCTCCATGAACTGGTGCATATCCACGCCCTGAGATGGCCCCATCGGTTTGCCTTCTTTTAAATGGTGGAGCGCCTTGCCAATAGTTTTTGTCACCTGGAAGATCACGGTAGTCGGGTATAGGATCATGCTATAGCCCATGTCACCCAAGTCCTTTGGCGAACACCAAGGTGTCTTGCCGCCATTTTCCAAGATACTGGTCGCCAGCGGAACGTCGTTTAATGCTTTCCCGATCTTTTCCAGGTCTTCCAGGGTCTTTGGCCCTTCCAGGTACACGCCGTCGGCACCGGCATCCAGGTAAGCTTTGGCGCGCACAATAGCGTTGTCGATCCCTTCCGGGTCAATGGCGTCGGTGCGCGCCAGAATAAAAAAATCGTGGCCGTCACGGGCGGAAACCGCGGCCCTGATCTTTTGCAGCATAACTTGTTCGTCGACCACTTTTTTGTCGTCCATATGCCCGCATTTCTTCGGCGGCTGCTGGTCTTCCATAAACATGGCTGAAGCCCCCAGGCGGATGTATTCCTGTACAGTACGGGTTACATTCTTTACATCGCCGTACCCGTCATCAATGTCTACCAGTACGGGCAAGGGCGAGGCCTGCATGATCCATTCTGCTGAGAATTTTTTTTCGCCGAATTTTTCAAGGTCTATATCCGGAATGGCATGTGTGGCACCTGAAAGAGCGTACCCGCCGATCTGGTAAGCATCGAATCCGGCAAGCTCGATCAGGCGCGCTGTGAGCGCGTCATGTGCCACCGGCAATTTTACTGGCCCCGCCGCCGCCTTCAGCATCGCCTTCCAGCTTTTCCGTTTGGTGAGGGTGTGTTTCATGGTTATGCATGCGGATCAAGGACCACCTTGACGCAGTCTTCTTCCTTTTCGTCAAATATTTTGTAAGCATGTTCCACCTGCGTCAACGGTAGTCGGTGAGTGATGATATCATCCAGTTTCACTTTGTCCTGCTTCACCAGATCGATCAGGTGATCGACATAGTTCAGTACCGGCGCCTGGCCCATTTTCAGGGTGATACCCTTATCAAAAAGGCGATGAAGCGGAAAATTATCATAAGGTGAGCCGTAAACGCCCATGATAGATACCGTGCCCATACGGCGTACCGCTTTAAAAGCCATTTCCAGCACCTTGATGCTCCCTTTCTCCAAATTGACCGTGGCCTTCAGCTTATCGAAGAAATTGCGTTCCGGCTCAAAGCCTACGGCATCGACGCAGACATCAGCGCCGCGGCCATTGGTCATGCCGCGAATCGCCTCCACCACATCCACTTCATGCGGGTTCAGCGTATCCACCTGATTCACCGCTTTGGCTTTTTCCAAGCGGTAGTTGAGCGGATCGATCGCGATCACACGTCCAGCGCCGTTCAGCCAGGCGGCTTTCTGCGCCATCAGGCCAACCGGACCCGAACCAAAAATAGCCACCACTTCACCACCTTTTAGCTGCGCCCAGTCGATGGCCGACCAGCCTGTGGGAAAGATATCGGTAAGGAACAGTACCTGCTCATCCGTTAAATTGTCCGGCACAATACGCGGGCTGATGTCCGCGTAGGGAACCCGCACATATTGCGCCTGCCCCCCGGAATAGCCGCCGTAGAGATCGGTATAGCCGAACAGCGCTGCGCCTTTCTGGTCCATCAGGTCGCCGTCCGGGCCATAGGTTTTGTAATTGGAATTTTCGCAGGCAGGTGAAGCACCATGCTGACAGAAGAAACAATGCCCGCAGGCGATGGGAAAGGGTACCACCACGCGGTCGCCGCGTTTCAGGTTCTTTACTTCTTTGCCCACTTCTTCGACCACGCCCATGAACTCATGGCCCATGATCATCGGTTCTTTTTGCGGCACCGCGCCGCTCAGAATGTGCAGGTCCGAACCGCAAATGGCCGTCGAAGTGACCTTTAAAATAACATCGGTGGCCAGTTCGATCTTCGGATCTTCAACGTTATCGCAGGTGATCTGGCCGGGTTTGTGAAATACTGCTGCTTTCATAGGTTTTCGTTTGCTGTAAAAAATCAACAAAAAGACCCCGATTATGGTTTAAAGAAATTTTAAAAAGCTAATAGTTAATATTTGTTAATTATTTATAGAATTTTAAAACCTGCGGAGATAAAACAAGGTTATATCAGACGTGATGAAAAAAGCAATCGAAACAGCCGCTATTACCCGTGACGGACAAATGGTATCCCCCTGGCAAACCAGCATAACCTCTGTTACTGCCCGGCAATCCGGGGCTCAAAAAGTGTATGACTGCCTCGTCGTAGGCGCCGGGATCACCGGGCTGACCGCAGCGCTGACTTTGCAGCAAGCGGGTAAAAACGTCGTCATAGCAGAGGCGCAGCAAGCCGGCTTTGGTACGACCGGGGGTACGAGCGCCCATATTAACACTTTCGCGGATACGACCTATGCCGAGGCCGAAAGCGCCTTTGGTGAAGACGGTGCGCAATTGTTCGCCCAGGCGATACGCGAAGGTTACGACCTGATCGTGGCCTGGCAAAAGGATTGCGACTTTGAAGTTAAGCCGGGCTATTTATATGCGGAAACCGACGAGGAGGTTAAACTGCTGGACGAGATCTACCAGGGAGCCGCGAAAGCGGGTGTGGCAGTAGCATATGCCGATAAAGTACCGACCCCGGTGCCCTTTAAAAAGGCCCTGCTTTGGCCGGGCCAGGCGCAGTTCCATCCGCTGAAATATCTGCAAAATTTACAGAAAAACTTTTTAGCTGGCGGCGGCCTTATCCTGGAAAATACACGGATCGAAAGCGCGGAAAGTAAAGACGGTCTGCATATGGCAAACGGCATTCAGGCGAGAGCCGTGATCTACGCTACCCATACACCGCCGAATATCAATCTGTTCAATTTTGAATGCGCGCCTTACCGAAGTTATGTGCTGGCGGTCAAGCTTAAAAACGGGAAATACCCTGATGCGCTGATCTATGATTCGCAAGAGCCTTACCATTATGTGCGTACGCACGTGATCGGCGGTGAAGAGCTTTTGCTCGTCGGCGGCCTCGATCATAAGACCGGGCATGAAGACGCGGAAAAGGCCTTTGCCGGACTGGAGAAATACGTTCGCGCCTATTATAACGTTTCGTCGGTCAAATACCGCTGGTCTTCGCAATATTACGTGCCGGTCGACGGCTTGCCCTATATCGGCCAAATGCCGCTGGCGGCCAAAGGGATTTATTGTGCTACCGGTTATAACGGTAACGGGATGATGCTCGGCACGGTCGCGGGTAAGATTCTTGCCGACTTGATCTTAGGGAAAGCAAACAGGTACGAAAAATTATTCAGCCCTTCACGGATCAAACCGATAGACAGCTTCAGCGAGTTTGTGAAAGAGAATGCGGATGTGGCTTATCACTTTATAGCCGACAGGATCAATGTTCATGAAACGGATTCACTCAAAAGATTACAGCCAGGTACCGGCAAGCTGGTCGAGGTGGATGGCAAAAAGGTCGCGGCCTACCGCGATGACACAGGAGAGATCCATGCGCTCAGCCCGGTGTGTACGCATGCGGCCTGTATCATTAACTGGAACGGTGCCGAAAAGACCTGGGATTGCCCCTGCCATGGTGCACGCTATGACATAAATGGTAAAGTGTTAACGGGGCCAGCAACACGTGATCTGACCATTATTGACACCCATGAAAACTAAGGATCTATTGATCACGGGCATTACGGGTACCACGTTCATGACGTTGTTCAGTTACCTGGTATCGCTGGCTGATGGCGAAAACTTCAGCGAACCCGAACGGCTCGGCCAGCTGGCTAACCGGCTGGTTCCTAAGCTCAAAAAAAAGGAAAGTCAGGCATTGGGTTGGCTGGGACACTATGCGGTCGGTTTGCTATTTGCTATGGTATACATCACCTTATGGCAAAGAGGCCGGATCAAGCCTGACTGGAAAACTGCGCTCTGGCTGGGCAGCATCAGCGGATTGCTGGCCGTGGCGATCTGGAGGGCTACATTCAAGGCTCACCCGCTGCCTCCATCCCTTCGTTTTGATAAATACTATCTTCAGCTTGTTCCGGCACATATCGTATTTGCTTTGTTTGCCACAATAGGACACCAGATCATGAAAAAATGATGACAGATATCGCTCACCGCTTTCCGGAAAATCCGCTGCTGATGCCTAAAGATCTGAAACCAAGCGGTCAAGGTTTGCAGATCATCAGCCTGCTTAACCCGGGCGTGTTTCGCTTTGAGGGCAAGACCTGGCTGCTGGTGCGGGTTGCAGAGGGCGTAGCGCAAAAAGAAGGGGTCATCTTTTTCCCCGCGCTGAACGCTACCGGGAACACCGAGATCATCGAGGTGCCGCTGAACGACCCCAACCTGATCGCCACCGATGCGCGGGTGATCAGTTATAAAGGCCTGGATTACTTGACCACCGTTTCACATTTACGCTTATTGCGCAGCGACGACGGCATCCATTTTTCGGAGCCCGAGGCAAAAGCCTCGCTATTCGGCCAGGGCTATCTCGAACGTTTCGGTATCGAGGATTGCCGGGTTACACAGATCGATGATACGTATTACCTGACCTATACCGCTGTGTCCGACAGCGGCGTTGGCGTAGGTTTGAAAATAACCAAAGACTGGCAGCATTTCCAATCCGGCGGTATGATCCTGCCACCCCATAATAAAGACTGCGCCATTTTCGAAGAAAAGATACAAGATAATTATTATTGCCTCCACCGCCCGAGCAGTAAGGAGATCGGCGGCAATTATATCTGGCTGGCTGAATCTTCTGATACCCGCCAGTGGGGAAACCACCAGTGTATCATCAAAACCCGTTCCGGCATGTGGGACAGCGCCCGTGTGGGCGCCGGCGCCGCACCGATCCGCACCGAACAAGGCTGGCTGGAAATTTATCATGGGGCCAACGCCGAGCACCAATACTGCCTCGGCGCTTTCCTGATGGACCTGAACGATCCGTCAAAAGTAATTGGTCGCACGAAAGATCCGATCATGGTGCCGACCAAGGCCTATGAACTCAGCGGTTTCTTCGGGTATGTAGTTTTTACTAACGGACATATCGTGGATGGTGATCAGCTCACCATTTATTATGGGGCGGCGGATGAATTCGTCTGCGGCGCGCGTTTTTCGATCCAGGAAATTTTGTCCAAACTAACTTACGATCAATGAACAAGCTAGAAAAATTACAGGGAAAAACCATCGTTATTACCGGCGCATCCAGCGGCGCAGGAAGGGCTGCGGCCCTGGAATTTGCGAAATATCACACGAACTTGGTGTTGGCCGCCAGAAATGTGGCAGCACTGGAAGAGGTCAAGTCTGAATGCGAAGCAATAGGCGCACAGGCTCTTATCGTACCGACCGATACCAGCGACAGCAAAGCGATGATCGCATTAGCCAATGCTGCCAATGACTGGCACGGAAAAATCGATGTCTGGGTAAATAATGCCGGGGTCCTTGCCGCGGGTGATTTCGATAAAACGCCGATGGCCGTACACGAGCAGGTGATAAAAACGAACCTCCTGGGGTATATGAACGGGGCGCACGCCGTGCTGCCGATATTAAAAGCGCAGGGTTATGGCACGATCATTAATAATATCTCTATCGGTGGCTTTCTGCCGGTGCCTTACGGCGCAGGATATACCGCTGCCAAATTCGGCTTACGCGGCTGGTCGGAAGCCTTGAAAGGCGAGTTATCGGAATGGCCATATATTTATGTCTGCGACCTGTTCCCCGCATTTTTGGATACTCCCGGCATTCAGCATGCCGGCAATCATACCGGCAAGGTATTAAAGCCTGCGCCCCCGGTTTATGACCCGTTCCGGCTGGCAAAAACGATGGTGAAAGTGGCGGCTGATCCCAGTGCGAATACTTATGTCGGCAGTGCCTCTTTGTTATTGAAAATAGGGCATGCGTTCCTACCGGAATTCATGACCAAAATGACGGGATTGGTCATGCGCAGGTACCTGAAGTCGGCTGACCCGATAGCACTCAGCGACGGCAATGTATTTACAACCCTAGATTACGGCATGAGCACCCATGGTGGTTTCGGATTGCCGGGCAAACCCAAAGCGCACCGGAAATATATCGCAGGCGTTTTGGTCGCCGGGATGGCACTGGGCTTTTATCTGGTCAGCAAAAAGAAATGATCGTCAACTATACCGAAAGCGGCTGGGAAATAATTACGCAGCGGGCGCACGGCCTGCTGGCCGCGCAGATCGCCCAGCAATGGAAACATAGCTCCAGGACCAAACGCTGGACGGAACTGCTTATGGCCATCGCTGAACATGACGATGCGCAGATCGAGCTGGAACGCGATAACCTGCTTACCCCGCAGGGCGGCCCGGTGGACTTTAAAATGAAAGTCTTTGAACAGCGGCACTGCACCCAAACGATGGATTTCGCTTTATCTAAAAGCCGTTATATTGCTTTGCTTTGTTCCCTGCATCTGGATTTCGTTTACGGCGCGGAGTGCTTGCATCATGCGCAAGGCCGTGAATTCCTGCAGGAACAAAAAAAGCTACAGAAACGCTGGCAAAAGGAGCTGGGTATGAGTCTGGCTGAAGCGCAAAGGGATTATCGCTTATTGGAATGGTGTGATGCTTTATCCCTGCTGCTTTGCCAGCGTGAGAACCAGCCCGAAGCGCGCGCGGTTGAGATCAGCAAGGGACCGGATAGGAGGAATCACCAGCTTATTGAATTTGCTGATCAAACGCTGACGGTAAGGCCCTGGCCTTTCGAACGTTCCGGTTTTACGCTCAACTTTGAAACGCGGCTCATCCCGCAATTAGCTTTCAAAAATGCGGCGGAGTTCCGGTCGGCATTCCTGGAAGCAGAGGTTACTGAAAAACGCTGGACGTTCAAATGTGACTGATCACCAGGGCCGCCGCCGCAACGATCGTTTGCTTGATGACCTCTTCGCAGTTGCCTTTGAATTCATAGCGTTCTGAAAAAAGATGATCTTTGACGAGAACTGAAACAAACATCGTACCTACGGGCTTTTCAGCAGTTTCGCTTCCCCCGGGCGTCGTCAGTCCGGTCACGGCTACAAAAATGTCAGCCGGCATGAGTTTCCCTAACCGCCGCGCCAGCTCATCGGTCACTTCCTGAGATTCGGGCGTAAATTTTTCGATCAGATCGTGGGGTACGCCCAGCAGGCTTTTTTTCAGATCAGCATTATAACAGGTGATGCCGCCCTCCAGTACCTGCCCCGATTGTTCTGTCAAAGCAAATTCCGAACAGAGCCAGCCTGCAGTAGCGCTCTCCACGAACGCAATTCTCAATTTCCTTTCCGCCAGCAGTTTGGCGCAATCTGCGATCTTTTGTTCTATGATAAAAAATCGTAAAAAGGAAAGCCGCCCCTGTAGGAGGCGGCGATCAAACTATACACTTTAAACTCTATTTCAAGCTTGCCTGGATCTTGGTGATCTCGTCCAAATGATGCTGCACCACCGGCGCGGTCTTGGCTGCAAATCCTTTAAGATCAACGTCTTTACCACCGCGGGCTTCACTTTGCATTAATGCTAAGGTCTTTTTATGGCCTTCCACCATAACAGCGACATAAGCCTTATCAAAAGCTGCGCCGCTCAACTTACTCAAGCTATCGCTTTTGGCCTGGTGCTCGGCATCCATTCCGGCAGGCAGCGTGATATTTTTCTTTTGCGCGATCCCTTTCAGTTCATCATTCGCTTTACCGTGGTCCATCACCATCATATTGCCGAAATCCTTTACTTCCTTGCTGGCGCCTTTGGCCGCGGCCATTTTGCCGAGTGCAACCTCAGCCATACCGCCAACGGCCGCCTTATTGGCGAAAGCCGTGTCTGACATTGCTGATGCTGTGTCAGCCGAGGCCACGGTTGTTATTGAAGTACTGTCTTTTTTCACAGTGCTGGTGTCTCCTGATGAACCGGTTTTGCTGCCGGAACAAGCCTGTAAATGGCTAACGGCAATTACGGGTACTAAAAGTAAAATGGTCTTTTTCATAGGTTTTCTTGTTTTCAGTGAAAACATCATTTTATGCAAATAGTTTTAGAAGAACGGCCTTACGGCCGTCCTCTTGCGGTCTATTATTATTTTCCGTTATAGGTGCTCCATTGCGCGACACCGTCGGGTTCTGCATTTTTAACCTCCGCACTTTTTTCGGCACTCATTTGCTTGTCCATTTTATCTTTGGTCTTCACCTCCTTAGTGAAGTCATCCGGAAGCTTGGTCTGACCCTCGGTTTCCTTCGCCTGCCCGATAGGGTCTTCGACATAGACAAAGTCCTTACCCATGCCTTTGATCTCACCCTCGTTCCATGGGCCGCGTACGGTACCAGCTGACATATTATAGGCGTTTTGCAGGTAACGCGGGTCGGCGGCCAAAACCGCAGGAGGGAAATTAGGCTGGATACTGTCCAGTGCGGCTTCGAACATTTTATAGTGGGTCACCTCGCGGGTCATCAGGAAGGATAGTGTTTCGTGGATATACGGATCATCGGTAAACTTCATCAGGTGCTCGTAAACCAGTTTCGCCCTGGATTCCGAAGCCAGGTTGCTGCGCAGGTCGACCGTCAGGTCCCCGTTAGAATTAATATAAGAAGCACACCAGGGAATACCCTGGCTATTGCGCGGCGTAACCCCGCCGCCAGTGATGATCCCAAATTGCGGGTTAGCAAAAACGGCCTGATGAATAATATCTTCTTTCGCCGCTTTCCCGTTCATTACCTGCATGATCTCAGAACTATCAGCTGCATTTTTCAGCTCGCCGTTTACGCCTTTGAGCAGCATCTGAATGGTCGCCCCGACGATCTCGAGATGGCTGAACTCTTCGGTGGCGATATCCATCAGCATATCGTATTTGTCGGGATGGGGTACTTTGGCACCGAAAGCCTGCGTGAAATACTGCATGGCCGCGGCCAGTTCGCCGTTTTCCCCGCCGAATTGCTCCAGTAAGAGGTTGGCGAAACGCGGATCGGGACGGGATACCCGGGCATTAAATTGTAGGTCTTTAACGTGGTGAAACATAGTTATAAATTTTTAATGGTGATTAAATAGAGAATCGGCTTCGTGGACAGGATCGCGCTCTTTTTACAACCTCAGGCGCTGAAATATGTTTTTAATTAAAAGATTTAATTAACAGGAAATTTCAAAAACAAAAATTTATGGCTATAGTTATATAACACACTTTACAACCTTGCGCTGATTATGGAAGGACTTTCACCCTGGGCTATAGCCGTACAAAATTTATTTCATGGGCAGGATCTTCCGGCCTTGTTTAAATTTGATTTAGCGGGGTATGCTGCCCATATCTATCATCTCAATAATTCACTTTGGATAAGTGTGACCTGCCCCGGGGGCGCACAGATCGTGTTGCGTCCGGCTTACGTACCTAACGACCACCTGGAAATTACCCGGGTAAGCAAGCATGAACTTGACATTTCGCTTCATCTCAAGGGTTCGATCGGCGATTATACGGTGATGGTGAGCTTTCCGGCACAGGAGAAACCGATCATCCATTACCAAACAATCATCAAACCCCATAAGCCGCTGCTGATCCCTTTTTGGCCGCGGGACATGGTGATCACGGGGCCAGACGGACAAAGCCGGGAAATAGCGGGAAGCATCCTGGTCAGTCAGGTGGGCACGCGCTCAGGCTTGCAGTATATTGCACTGGACCGGCCTCAAAGCGGAGCATTGCTGTATTTCCAAAATTTAACTGCGTTAAACGATTATGCCCGGCTAACGGAAACCTCATTGGGCAATACGGTTGGTGGTAGCTGGCCGGAACTGGGTTTTGCTTTACCGCCGACCTTGAAAAATAAACCGATCCCCGCACACCAGGAAGTGGTGCTGTCTGATGCCTACATTGCTTTTAACCCGGAAAACCCCAAAGATGAACTGGCACAGGCCAGGCAATTTTTGGAGCTGCTGGCGGAAATCTATTTAGTGCTGCCCAAACCGGAAACCCGGTATTATCCCTGGCCGGAGATGGTCGGCAAGGGGCTCCATGACCTGGAATTCAGTCACGGCTGCTGGTCTCATGGCGCGGGACAGGACTACCTGAACGCCTATGTGGCCGATTACCAGACGCCTCCGGAATTGATGGTACAGCTTGCCGTATTGATGCCGCTGACCGATTATTATGACTGGTGCAAGACAGCGCTGCCGGCGATCCAAAAGATCCAGAACGGGCTGGGCGCTTTTTATAACAAAAAACTGAAAACAGTTGTCCGCTTTTTGCCGGCTTTAGCAGATCAGTTGAGCGGTGAGGAGGAGCAGTTGCAACCCAATGTAATGGATTCCTGGTATTTGCATCACCCGCTGCTGAATTTAGGGCGCCTGGCGATACGCGGGGATCGGCAAGGCAAAAAATTGTTTTTAGATTCTTTGGATTATACCATCCGGGTAGCGCGGCATTTTAATTATGAATGGCCTGTATTATATCACCTGGAAACGCTGGCAGCGGTCAAAGCGGAGACCCAGCCGGGCAAGGGCGGTGAAAAGGATGTCGCCGGGCTCTACGCGCTGGTGATGCTCCACGCCTGGCAGCTTACCCAACAGCATAAGTACCTGCTGGAAGCCAAGCGGGCCGCAAAAACGCTGCAAGGTAAAGGGTTCGACCTGTTTTACCAGGCTAATAACACGGCCTTTGGCGCCAATGCGATGTTGTGGCTCTACCAGGAAACCAAAGAACAGCTGTATCTGGACCTCGCCTATGTATGCCTGGCTAACCTGTTGAAGAATATGCAATTATGGGATTGTAATTACGGCTATGCCAAAAATTACCCTACCTTTTTTGCGATGTTCCCTTTGAATGATGCGCCTTACACGGCGGCTTACGAAGAGCAGGAAGTATTTGCAGCGCTTCATAATTTCTTACTGTATGCCGAAAACCAGCCTGTCTTGCCGGCAGTAAACATCCTGGTGCCGGAGTTCCTGCGCTATGTGGTCAACCGCGCGCCTTATTATTATCCGCCCAACCTGCCGAAGGAAATGCTGTCCGAAAAGGTGAAGACCGGGCAGGTAGATCATCAACTATGGATCGCGATCGAGGATATCCATGACGGCTGGGAACAGTCGGGCACGGTGGGGCAGGAAGTTTATGGGGCGGGCGTAGCTTTCGGGATCATCCCCCGGCATTTTTACCGCGTACCCGGTGAGGATTTTTGGATCTTCCTGGATTACCCGACCGCGCATTTTCGCCACAGCAGCGGGCAGCTCAGCTTTAAAGTTAAAGGCGATGGGCGCTTAAACTGCCGCATGCTGATCCTAAAAATAGGTAAAAAAGCCTTGCCATCATTCACCGTAAAAACAACAGCAGGGGAACTCGTCGGCAAAAAAGTAAAAAACGGTCATCGCGAATTCACCGTTCCGGGTCACAGTTCGATTCATATCTATTGGTCATGAAAAAGAAAAAAAGTTTTTTTGAGCGCTTCTCCAACTGGGCCACTGCAGCTACCGGCAGCTCGGCGGCTTTTATCATTGCCGCCGCGACCGTGGTCGTCTGGGCAGTGACCGGACCGCTGTTCCACTATTCGGAAACCTGGCAACTGGTTATTAATACCGGGACGACCATCGTGACTTTTTTGATGGTATTCCTGATCCAAAAATCACAGAACAAAGATTCCAAGGCGATCCACTTGAAATTAAATGAACTGCTGGCCTCGCACGAAGGGACCAGTAACCGGATGGTCAATATCGAGGACCTGACGGAGGCGGAACTTGACCATTTGTATAAATTCTATATCCGGCTGTCGGAACTTGCCGAAAAGGAAAACGATATAACGAAGACGCATTCGATCGATGCCGCGGAAGAAAACCACCATCGCAAAACCGGTAGCCGCCAATCAAAAAACAAATGAAACTCGAAGAACGCCTGAAAAATTTTAATCAAGGCTTGTTGCCCGACAGAGTGCAACTGAAGTATGAGGCGATGGCCGAAAATGCTTTTCGGTTTTTCCGTGGCACCTGCCATTTGTTTTATGAAGACCTGGCAGCTGCCGAACCGCTGCCGTTGTCGCCGCTGGCCTGGATCTGCGGCGACCTCCATATCGAGAACTTCGGGAGTTACAAGGGTGATAACAAACTGGTGTATTTTGACTTGAACGATTTCGACGAAGCGCTGCTCGCGCCGGCCAGTTACGAAACCGTCCGGATGGTGACCAGTATTTTTATCGCGTTTGATAAACTGGGTTTTGAAGAAGAAAAGGCGCTGAAGATGGCGCAACTATTTTTAAAGACCTATTCGGCGACGCTCGCCAAAGGCAAAGCGATCAGCATAGAACCGAGGACAGCCAAGGGCATCGTCTGTGATTTCTTGACCAGAGCCACCAAAAGCACTTATAAAGACCTGCTCAAAAAGCGCACGGTCAGCAAAAAGAAAAGCATTATGCTTTCGCTGGAAGATGAACGGCATTTTAAGCTGGATAGACCACTGCGAAAAGAACTGAAAGCGCATATCCAGGAATGGATACAAACCAGCAGTGACGGCCCCTATAATTATAAAGTGATCGGCTCGGTATTTCGTCTGGCCGGCACGGGCAGCATTGGGGTTAAGCGCTATTTGTTCTTACTGAAAAGCACCAACACGAAAAATCATTATTTACTACTGGATATGAAACAGGCGCGGGCTTCTTCGGTGCAGCCCTATGTACCGGTGCAGCAATTGGCCTGGGATACTGAGGCGGCCAGGGTGATCGGCGTACAACAGCGGATGCAGAACGTGCCCTCGGCTTTATTGAGCACAACCGAATTTCAGGGCGATGCGTTTATTATCCAGGAACTGCAACCGGTGAAGGACAGCATCAAGTTCAAGTTACTGAAAGATTACCGGGACATGTATCAGGTCGTTGATGATATGGCAGCACTCACTGCTTCCGCGCAGTTGCGCAGTGGCGGCATGCAAGGTTCAGGCACCCTGGACGACCTGATGGCCTTCGGGCTTGACCAGGGCTGGCAGAAAGCGGTGATCTCCTATGCGCAGCGGTATGCTATTAAGATCAATCAATATTATAACGAGTTTGTGAAGGATTTTAAAGCCGGTAAGTATGGAGACTAACACGATCACGGTAATGATCGAAAGCCCGAAAGGCTTCGGTCAGAAATTTGACTTTGATGAAAAAGAAAACCGTTTCCGGCTGAATAAGATATTGCCGGCCGGTTTGGTCTTTCCCTATGATTTCGGCATGATCCCGCATACCAAAGGCGAGGACGGCGATCCGCTGGATATCATCGTCCTGGAGGAACGAGGGACCTTCCCGCGTTGCCTGATGGATTGCCGGATCATTGGCGCTTTCCAATGCGAACAGACCGAGCGGGACGGCAAAAGGATGCGCAATGACCGTATTGTCGGCGTCCCTGACGTATCGCAATTGTTTTCCGAGATCAAAGAGTTGGCGGAATTACCGGAGTCCATTTTAAACCAACTGGAACATTTTTTTAAAAATTATAATGAACAGGCCGGCAAGCATTTCCGGGTGATCGCCCGGCTAACTGCCGCACAGGCCCAAAAACTGATTGAAGATGGAACTCTTACTTAATTTATTTGGCGAGGGCGAAAAACTGAACGTGCTGCAAATGAGCAGCCGAGGCGCCCTGATGTTTCTGATCATGCTGGTGCTGATCCGCATTTCGGGCCGCCGGTCATTCGGGATGCGGACGGCGCTGGATAACATTATCGCCGTTTCGCTGGGCGCCATCATGAGCCGGGCCGTGGTCGGCGCCTCTCCCCTTATCCCGGTCGTTGTTTGTTGCCTGGTGATCGTGCTGCTGCACCGCGCCGTAGGTCGGCTGATCGCGGCCAGTAAGAAATTCAGCCGCATGGTGGAAGGCGAAAAGATCTTGCTATTTGAAGACGGTGTGTTCCTAAAAGAGCACATGAAACGGGCTTTGGTCTGCGAAGAAGACCTAATGCAAGGGGTGAGAAAATCGGCTTTGACCGAGGATATGGAAACAATAAAAAAAGTTTACATGGAGCGCAACGGGGAGATCAGCGCGATCCGGAAATAGCCACGCTTTGGAATGCTATTTGCATAGGTTGTGTACATTATTAAATCTGAATACCATGAAAACAAAAGCAAGCAAAAATGTGAGCCGCACCCCTGAAGCAGAGAGTGCGTTAAAGGAATTATTCGTTGACGAATTAAAAGATATCTATTGGGCGGAAAAACACCTGGCGACCGCCTTACCGAAAATGATCAAGGGCGCCACCTCGGAAGACCTGAAAAACACCATCAGCACGCATCTGGAGGAAACCAAAGGTCAGGTCACCCGCTTAGAAAGCGTTTTTGAATCGATTGGTGAAAAAGCCGCCGCAAAGAAATGCCTGGCGATGGAAGGTTTGCTGAAAGAAGCGACCGAGTTACTGGAAGATACCGACAAAGGTACCGAGGTACGCGATGTCGCTATTATTTCTGCCGCGCAGAAAGTGGAACATTACGAGATCGCTTCTTACGGTACGCTGCGTACGCTGGCCGGAACTTTGGGATTCAGCGAAGCGCAAAGCCTGCTGGATGAGACCTTAGCCGAAGAAAAAAATGCCGATTCCCTGTTGACCCAAGTAGCCGAAAATTACGTGAACGAAGCCGCAGCCGCCGAAGTAGAATAATCATCCGAAAAATTTGTGATTGACAAGGGGATGCCGGAAAGGTGTCCCTTTTTTGTTAAATTTAGCTTTTATGAAAGCGCCATTTTAGTTCTAATTAGAGATCAATAATAAATAATACATAACTTTGCCATTATATTCTTAGTCTGGCCGGGGGCGTATGTACTGCCTCTGCCTTTAGGTATACGACAGACCTTAATGCTATGATGAAGAAAATACTTGTCATTGATGACGACGCCGATATTTTGGATGTCGTGCGGGAGACCCTTCTTTACGAGCGGTTCGAAGTTCAAACCGTAAATAATAGTAAGAACATTATGGCTGTTGCAGATAAATTTCAGCCCGATCTGATCTTGCTGGATTACCGGCTCCGGGATGGTGATGGCGGGGATATCTGCCGTGCCCTTAAAGAACACAAGCTTTTCAGCCATATTCCGGTCGTCCTTTTCTCTGCTTATGTGAATGCCGAAAATGAATTAACTGTCTATGGCTCTGACGCCGTGATCACCAAGCCGTTTGATCTGGAGGACCTCATCGACACGATCAACAGGCTAACGCCCGCTCCCTAAACCGCTACCGGAAGCGTAAAATAAAAAGTGGATCCATTCTCGCTTTCACTTTCGACACCGATATGACCATTGTGCCCGCGAATGATCTCTGCGCTTAGATACAGGCCGATGCCAAACCCTGAGATATTTTTGCTGCTGTTATTTTCTACCCTGAAATAGCGGTCAAATACCCGCTCTTTGTCCTGCGGTTTCAATCCCATCCCCTGGTCGGTGATGCTGACCCTGATCTTGTCACCTTCGGCTTTGCATTCCACATCAACGGTCCTGCCTTTGGGGGAATATTTGACCGCGTTGGAGATCAGGTTGGTCACGACCGAACCGATCTTGTCGCGGTCAGCAACTATAAAGACATGATCACATCGTTCAAAATTGATGGTATGACTGGTTACCGTAAGACGCGTTTCCTGAACGAGATCTTCGATCAGCGTCTCCAGGTCGAACCGCTGCTTGTCAAGCAGCAACTTGGCAGACTCCAGTCGTGAGATGTTCAGGAAGCCGTTGATCATGTTACCCATCCGTTTTACCTGGACATTCGCTTTTTCCATTGCTCCGGCGATGAATGGGTCTGTGTTGTTTTTTAGTTTTTCTTTCGCTACCTGGATGATGGCCGTTAAAGAAGTCAGCGGCGTTTTGAGCTCATGGCTGACCATGCCGATGAAATCGTTCTTCCGCAATTCGTCCTCTTTCTGCTCGGTGATCTCCAGCACTGAGCCGATAAAACGTAGCGGCCTGTCCTCCTTATCAAAATAAGCCTGTCCTTTGGCCCGTACCCATCTTACCTTATGATCTTCGACACCAACGGTCCGGTATTCCACATCGTAAACCCCGTTGCTGACGGACTTAATAAAAACGTTGCGGATCACGTTCAGTATTCTTTCCTTGTCCTCCGGGTGCAGGCCGTTGACAAAGTCTTTCTCATAGGTGACCTCGTCCTGGTGTGATATGCCGAACAGTTCCCGGCAGCGGGCGTCCCATTCCAGCGTTCCCTTATTCATGTCCATATCAAAGAAGCCAAGTTCGGCGGCCTCTTTCGACAGCCGCAGCTGTTCATAGGCCGCCTGTGTGCCGTGAGTGGACTCGACGAATTCGGTAACTTCATAAACAAATGCGAGTATGCCGTCAATTTCATCGTTTTCATTGAGTCGTGCCTGGTAATTGAAAGTAAAGTAGCGGTCCCGGAGCGGTCCGCCTTCGTGATCGGCAAGCGGTATCAGCAATTCTTTGATCACCGCCATTTCGCCGGTAGTATATACCTGGTGTAAAATACTGGCGATAGGCGTGCCGGCGATCTCCGGAAGTACTTCAAAAATGGGCCTCCCTAATAGTATCCTTCCTGGGAGTAATTGCTGATAGCTCGGGTTAGCAAATTCATATACCAGATCAGGGCCGTTCAAAACGCATATGCCTGCAGGCGCCTGCATCATAAAGGAATTGAAACGGTCGCGCTCTTTTTGCATGGCGGCCTTCGCTGTTTCTGCCCTTTGCCGCTCGATGACCTGCCGGGTGTTTTCCAGGACCCAGACAGCGACTTTTACGACCTCGCCGGCGCTATTTTTTACCGGTGCGTAAACGAAGGTGACGAAGATCCATTCCTCGCGGCCATGCCGGATAAGCATCAATTCTACCTCATCGGCATAATAAGGCTCCCCTGTTTCTACGACGCCCGCCAGCGCAGCCTCATAATAAGGCCTGGCTTCAGCAAAAGGTTCCCAGTACCATTTGTTTAGTATGGCCTCTTTCGGCTTACCCGCGATCCCGATAAATTTATCATTGACGATCTCGGCTGTTAAGGTGGCTGCATTAAGAATGCAAATGCCTATGGGCGCGCTGAGCACCGTCTGGTATAAATTTTCGCCGTCCGTCAACTGCATTATTGAATTAGGATAAAATAATTGCCAAAATACTGATTAAATAACAATTCGTTGTGTTAGCGCTAAAAAACGCTTTTAGCTTTCAATAGTGTTTCCTGTAGATCGATGCCGGGCCCCAGCACACCCCGGAAAAGGTCGCCGGTTTCCTTTAGCCTGGCTATCGAATTATGGATGGTAAAATGCCGCATCGTCAAGCCCGGTTTTACCTCGTCCCAGGTTACCGGCATCGAAACCGTAGCCCCTGGCTTTGGCCGCAGCGAGTAAACCCCAGCAATCGTTGCGTCGGGCCGGTTCTGTAAAAAATCGAGATACATTTTACCGTCGCGGTTTTTGACCATACGTTCCAGCGTGGTGTAGGCGGATATCTGCTTTTGCACCAGCGTCACGATGATCTTGGCGAACATCTGCGATTGATCGTAGGTATATTTCGCTCCCATAGGAATGTAAATGTGCATACCAGTGGAACCGGAAGTTTTTGGATAACATTTTACGCCGATTGACTCACAAACTTTTCGGACCTCCTGCGCCGCTTCGATCACCTGGTCGAAATGCTGCTTATCGGGGTCGAGATCAATGACACAAAAATCCGGATTGTGCGGCGACTGCACGCGGCTGAACCAAGGATTAATCTCGATACAGCCCAGCGAGGCCATCCATAATAGGCTGGCTTTATTGGTCGCTACTAAATACTCTTTTTCCTCGCCCTTGTCATTGGTATGTGGCATGGTGGCCATACAGCCGGGCACCTTATCCTTCACATTTTTCTGGTAAAAGCTCGGGCCATGAATGCCGTTTGGGAAACGGTTAAGCGACATGGGTCTGTCTTTGAGGTAAGGCACCATGTATTCAGCGACCTGGTCATAGTAGTTGAACATATCGCGTTTGGTGATCCCATCCTCGGGCCAGTAGACCTTAGACAGGTGGTTAAACGCTAACGGGCAACCATCGACTTTAACGGTTTGATTGTCTTTGTCCGCATCCAGGAAACTTGCTTCGGGCTTTATTTTTTTGCTCATGGCTTTCTTAGGGTGAGGCGCTATTTTTAAATGTGATTGGGTTTCGTCGACCCCGGCTACCATTGTTGTGGTATCTTCCGGCACTTCGAGGACTACCTCTTTCGGGTTCTTGTCTTTGCGCATGCCTTTGAATGAAGCCTGGCGTACTTTTCCATCACTGGTGATCTCGGCGATATTGACTTCGCAAACGAGTTCGGGTTTCAGCCAAAACGGCTTGGCACCAAGCCGGCGGGGCCTGAACTGCGAGGGTTCGTCCACGTCGGGCTCCACATCAAAGGGGCAGACATTGGTAATGAGCGACTCGAACTCAGCCATCATTTCTTTTTGCTTTTTCTCTGACCAGCCCGTGCCGACCTTTCCGATATAGCGCAGCACCCCTTTTTCATAAACGCCGATGGCCAATGCGCTAAATAGTTTTTCGGTGCCGGCGTTGCGGGTGAACGCGCCGATCACCACTTCCTGCCGCCGTTCGACTTTAACTTTGAGCCACTCTTTGGAACGGTCGCCCGCACTGTAAGCGCTATTGGCTTTTTTAGCCATGATGCCCTCGATCCCTGCTTTTTCGGCGGCATGAAAAAACTCGATACCATTAACAGCGAAGGCTTTGCTGAGCCGAATGATATCATCAGTGGGCAATACCGCTTCCAGTATGGCTTTGCGGTCTATTAAGGGCAGTTCACGTAAGTCACGCCCCTCGTACCAGAGAATATCGAACACATTATACACCAACTGGCCGTCCTTACGCCGCTGCCAGTTCTGGATAGCGCTGAAGTCGGATTTGCCATCTGCATCGAGCACAACGATCTCGCCGTCGATGACCGCATTCACGTTCCATTTACCCAGCGCATCGGCAACCGGATGAAACTGGTCGAAAGAGATACTGTTACGAGAGATCAATTCGGCCTGGTGGTGTTGGATGACCGCCAGCGCACGGTAACCATCCCATTTGATCTCATAGAGCCAGCCCGGATCATCAAAGGGTTCGCGCACGAGCGTCGCTTTCATCGGCTGGAGCTTAGCCGGCATTTTGGCTTTGGGTGCGCGGGAAAGCAGTGATGCCAGATCGCCGGTGGCTTTTGGCTTTTCTGTTTCAGTAGAAACAGCCGTTTCTTCCTTTTCAGGCAGGTCGCTGTCCGCCAGTTCGATCCAGACCGGGGCATGGTCGCTGGCGTGTTCCCAGCCGCGCACGTGTTTGTCGACCTGGGCATCCGCCAGCCGTCCGGCTACTTTTTTATTGAGCAGGAAATGGTCTAAGCGTAATCCGGCATTTCGACCATAAGCGTCACGCATATAATCCCAGAACGTAAAGATGCGCTCCGTGGGATACAATGTCCGGATCGCATCGGTCCAACCCTGATCGACCAGGTTTTTATACGCTTCGCGGGACTCGGGCCGGAACAAGGCATTATTCACATATTTCTCCGGTTTATAGGTGTCGAGTTCCGTCGGCATCACGTTATAATCGCCAATGAGGATCACCGGCAGGTCGCGGTCTACCAGGTCCTTGGCATGATCGGACAGCCTTTGAAACCAGCGCAGTTTGTAATCGAACTTCGGGCCGGGATAAGGGTTGCCGTTTGGTAAGTAAATGCAGCCGATGACCAGGCCGTCGATAAACGCTTCAATATAGCGGCTGTGCGTAAATTCTTCGTCTCCGCCCGGCAGGTCGTCACGTAGTTCCTTGATTTCGCTTTTGGCAAGGATGGCTACGCCGTTCCAGCTTTTCTGCCCTTTCCACACGGCGTTATAACCGGCTGCTTTGAGCTGCTGTTCCGGGAAATTGTTCTTCTCGCTTTTGAGTTCCTGCAGGCATACGATATCCGGGGCGGCTTCTTCCAGCCACCTTAACAGCACGTCAAGACGGCTGTTGATGTTATTAATATTATAGGTCGCGATCTTCAAGGTTTAGTCCAATATTATCTGCCATTGCTGCTTATCATTGAGCATATAACCCAGGCCATCGCTCATTTCATGTACTTCTTTCGAATGTTTGGGGTGCAGGCGGGTATGCAATTCTACCACAGTGCGACGGTACTCGCGCTGCAGGTGCTGGATTAATGAGGCCATATTGGGCGCGACATCTTTCAGTTGCTCGCTTTCCCCTTCTTTTACAAATGCGCTGCTCATCGGTAGGCAATTTTTACAGACAGCAAAGCCCCGGGGGGCGGGGCTTTGCTGTCTGTAGATGCATTATTATTTTTTACTTGCCAATCTTTTCTCAACGGTCTTCCGCTGATTGGAACCGGTCGACTTTTTAGCTGCTTCGACATTTTTAGCTGAAGTGCCTTCTTTCTTTGCTTCGTATTTAAGTTCGTGCGGCTGCTCGGATACCGAGTTTCTTTCCACTTTTGCGCCTCTTGTTGCCATAGTTTTAATATTTAATAGATGTATTTGATTAACAAATACCTAAACAGATGGTTTTAACGGCAAACCGATGAATTATCGTGCTAAACCTACTATAAGCGTATGCCGGTAGCCCTTATTAGTCAAAGCGTTATATAACTTAATTCTTACGGAGAGGCGGTCTAAGTATTTGGGATGAACATTTACGCAGCATTGCGCGTATATTCATGGTATGGCACTGATCGACGCTCACTTGCTGCAACTCTATGATTGGTACTGCTGGTCAAACAGGAGCTGCTTGACGGCCAAGCAGCGCTTATGGCTGAGATGAAAAGAAACGACATAAATGCCGAACAGTTAGTTCGCCTGGTGTCAAAGCTCGACAGGCTGACCTTGGTCCTGAAAGACCTGGTGCGTGAATTGCTTGCAGCTGAACCTGAACTGCTTGCCCGCTTCGATGCGCGGCTTTTTGATCATAAGCCGGATGATGATTTAATGCTCTATTTCTGTTGACGTCTTTACGTTGGTATTGAGGAATGATTGCAATGCCAGGATATTAATATCCTTTAATGAAAGATCATGATCAATGCCATACCCTTTCATTTTTTTAAGAAGGCTTTTTGGTATCCAAACATTAAGTTGGGCCTCGGCTTCTTTAGGGTCTTCAACATTCTTAACCGGGTGTACTTCCTGAATTGGCGTTTTAGGAGGATCTTTTTTTAGCTTGTCTGCCAACCCTCCTAATTTCTTCTTATAATCTTCCATTGCACCTTGGTCATGTGATTATGTAATCTTGCAATTACATAAATCTGTACTTCTTTATTTATGCACTTATGTATTCTACTACCTCTTCCGCAAGTGATGTAAACTCCTCTTTGGCTTTTTGATCAGTGCCGGTTAGAATTCCAGCCGTGATTGCACTTCGGGTAATGCTTACGCGGTCATGTACCATAGTTTTTAATAATGGTGTTCCCATATCCCGTAGAAGTTCGGCAACATCTTTAGTAACACCTGATCTGTACTTCACCATATTTAGTGCGATGCCTGCTTTTAAAGTTGGCTTTTTAGCCTGAGCAAACCTGATTAACGCCAGGGTTGACCGGATAGCCATAACATCAAAAAAACCTGCCTTAGTTGGAACCAATACAAAATCCGAAAGCAAGAAAAAATCTGTGAGCCTATTTGACAAGTAAGGCGGTGTGTCAATGATAATGAGGTCAAAATCCATTTTCTGGATATCACTAATCTTTTCAGCTGCTAAAACCGTCAAGTCAGGAAAATCCTCCCTGGCATGATATAAACTACCTTGTAAATCTGAATCTACTAAGGCCACACTTAACTGGTCTTTAAAACACAAAGCCAGATTTAAAGCCATGGTGCTTTTTCCTACGCCTCCCTTTTGATGCGCGATGGTGATGATCTTTGCCATAATTACATATTTCTAAAAAGTTATAAATACATAAATCTTCAATTCTGTAATTGTAGAATTACATAGCAAAGGTCAAAGAAGGCTGGCAGGAAAAACTCCGACTTTATCCGAGTCGGATGTCAAAAATCGTAGGAAATTTATTTGCGACTAAACTATGCTTGGAGAAATTATGAATAAAGTTCCTTCCCTATGATTGTAAAATAATTCATTAAGAATCGGAAAATATCCGATTCTTAATATTATTTTTAACATGTATATGTAAAATATTTTAACATTAATCGGAAAAATTCCGATTAATTAGTTGTAATTTTACATTATGGGTTTTGATGACTTATTAACCAATTATGCTGAAGAGCCATTGACAAGGCAAATCATTTTATCATTGATTAAGGACTACAAGCGTCCCAATGATAAGATTGGTGAGCTCATGAAGTCAGGCGAACTGACAAGCGTCAAGAACGGTTTATACATACCCGGCCCCAACAGCAAGATAGCCAGGCCGGAACCGTACCTGATCGCGAATCACCTTTGGGGGCCGAGTTATATTTCTATGGAAACCGCTTTATCCTACTGGGGGTTCATCCCGGAAAGGGTTTATGAGATCACATCGGTCACTATTAAGGCATCCAGAAAATACAAGACAAATGCCGGAAGATATACTTTCAGGCATTGCCCACTTCCTTACTATTCGTACGGGATCAAGAGTGTCCAGCTGTCGCCAAAGCAAAACATTCTGATGGCATCGCCGGAAAAGGCGATTTGCGACAAAATCGTTATGACCTCCGGCATTCACCTGCGCAGCACCCCCCAGGTTATTAAACTGCTTACCGAAGATCTGCGCATCGACGATGATAAATTGACCGGGCTCGACCTTAAGATGATGTCAACCTGGCTTGACGAAGCACCGAAGAAGTCCAGCTTAACAATGTTAATTAAAGCACTGCAAGTTTATGATCATAGCTGACTGGTTAAAAGAATACAATCCCCAAAATCAGCAGGAAGCGTTTGACGCCCTGCGGGAGGTCATGCAGGAAATAACGCTTGCCGGCCTCAGCCGTTCAGGCTTTTTTGAAAAAGCGGCATTTTATGGCGGAACCGCCCTGAGAATATTCTATGGCCTGAACAGGTATTCCGAAGACCTGGATTTCTCCTTGCTCGAAAAAGACCCTGGCTTTTCGCTGGAACCTTATTTTCAGGCGATCGTAGATGAGTTCGCATCGCTGGGGATTACCGTAAGTTTGAAGGAAAAGCAAAAATCTGTAGCGTCCAATGTGGAGTCTGCCTTTTTAAAATCAGATACCGTTTGGAAGGAACTGGTGCTGGAACAGGTCGTCCCACAAACCGGAATAAAGCTAATGCCGCACATGAAAATTAAGATCGAGGTAGACAGGGACCCACCTTTAGGGTTCGCTACGGAGGAAAAGCTACTTACACGGCCAATCTCTTTTTATGTAAAGACCTTTACCCTGCCGAGTCTTTTCGCAGGCAAAATGCACGCACTATTATTCAGGAAGTGGCAAAACCGGGTGAAAGGCAGAGATTGGTATGACCTGGAATGGTACATCAAAAAAGGCGTACCACTTGATTTGCACCACTTCTTGCGAAGAGCGCGCGATACCAGGGACTGGAAGGAAGAGACCATTAATAAAGAGCAGGTATTAACGTTGCTTAAGGAAAAAATAAACGCCGTCAATTTTGAAAATATTAAAGAGGACGTAATACGCTTTATTCCGGACGACTCAGCTTTAAAAATATGGGGCACCAAATACTTTACGGATCTGGTCGAGAAGCTAAAGTTTGCAGAATAGGATAGGCTCACCTTGAAGCTTTACTCTACCTGTTATGTAATTCTATAATTTTGTATTTCTGTAATTACATATCTAATGTACTAACTCGTTTTCACAGGAAAGTTCAAAAAATATGACCGGAAGTTCGGGTCAAGTTCGTATATTTGGGATACGAAAAGTTCTTTAAAAACAACGCAAATAACCTCAAAATAGCCCGTGACCTCCGCGGTGACTATTAGGTTTTTAAAAACATAAATGTTTGTGATCTAATTGGTTACGGGTAAGGTTACGGTCCCGTCCATTCCGCTAAGTACATCTTTAAAATGTCAAAAAGCCCTTAAATTTCAAATTTAGGGGCTTTTTTGTTTTTAAGCCCTCCAGAATTGTCAAAAATTACCACTATTTCAGCGCGTCATCTATGACGTCTTTTTTTCTGAAAAAAGACGCGTTGAAAAGGGCTTAATCAACTAACAATGAACCCATTCATGCGATGGACGACTTGATTAGATGAAGCTGCATTTCGAGATTTGTTTAACCTCTTAATGCGTATTTTATGTTAGAAAAAAGCTTTGGTGTCTTTTTCTTTTTGAAGAAGCCCAAGAATGAGAAAGGGAATTTGAGGTATGTGTACCTTAGAATTACAGTAGATAGCATCGCTAAGGATGTAGCGACCAAGCGCCAATGGAACAACCAGCGCTGGAATGCTGTCGCCGGGCGCGCCACCGGCAACAAAGAAGAAACTCTTGCTTTGAACGGTTACTTGGACAGTTTGTTGGCTCAAGTATATTCCGCCAGATCCAAACTGCAATTAGCAGACAAACCTATTACCGCCGAAAACCTTAAGAATGTGCTGACTGGGCAGGACGAGGAAAGACGTATGATCCTTGTGGCTTTTAAGCATCACAACGACCAAATGAAAGCGCTGATCGGTAAAGAGTTCGCGCCAGCCACTTACACGCGTTACAAGACCGCGCATGGCCATACAAAGGATTTCATCCGTTGGAAATACGGGACAGACGACCTCGAAATCAAGGAGCTCAATTATGAATTTGTCACCCAGTTTGTTTTCTGGCTGAAGACAGAACGCACCTGTGGGCATAACGCTGCCGTTAAGTATATCGGAAACTTTAAAAAGATCGTACTGGAGTGTATGAAAAAAGGATGGCTACAGAAAGATCCATTTGCCGATTTTAAAGCCAGTAGGAAGGAGGTCATTCGAGTAGCGCTGACGAAGGAAGAATTGGAGCGTATTGCCAAAAAAAAATATACCGTAGATCGACTGGCCCATGTGCGGGATATCTTTCTGTTCAGCTGCTACACCGGCTTGGCCTATATTGATGTCTACCAACTAAGGCGGACAGATATCGTTACTGGCATTGACGGGGGCAGTTGGATCAATACCACGCGTCAGAAAACGGACTCACCAACCCGGTTACCGTTACTACCGGCAGCATTGGAAATCATTGCCCGGTATGAGAACGACCCATATTGCGTCCATAAAGGCTTGGTGTTACCCGTACTTACCAATCAGAAGATGAACTCCTATTTGAAAGAGATTGCGGACGGCTGTGATATTACCAAGAATCTTACTTTTCATATTGCCCGTCATACTTTTGCCACAACGGTTACGCTAAGTAACGGTGTCCCTATTGAAACTGTATCTAAAATGCTCGGTCATAAGTCGCTCAAGCAAACACAGCACTATGCAAAGATCGTTGACCTAAAGATCAGTGAGGATATGCTTGCCCTTAAAGGCAAACTGTTGGAAACGGGAAAGCGGCCTATCGTCTCCTAACATTACCGATGGCTGCTGCTTGCCGCAGCCATCGGTATCTTATTTTTTGGGCTTCGCACGCTTGGCCGTACGTTTCTTTTCGTCAGCGCCCGCTTGTGTATGCTCCCGTTCGTATTTAAGGATAGCTAGCGGTTCCCCCTTTTTGACCAACAGCATATCTGCTTCAATAAAATGTTCGCTTCCGGTAATTTCGCCCTCATTGTAAACTAAAGTGATTGGATCAAAGAACGTGTAAGTATAGGCGTCTAATGCGTCTTGCTTTAATCCGTCTTTACTTTGCGGATAGCTCTTATAGAATAATTTATTGTGCCTGGGTTTTAAAGCATTGATCAAAGCTTTTTCAGCATCGAGGTAAATTCTTTTTTTAGGTACCATGGGTAAATTACCGTCAATCATTTGCTGAATAAGAACATCCCCCATTTCATCGTCGGCGCCAAACATCGCTAGATGTATATTGTCGCTGAATTCGTAAAACAATATGGCAATCTCGTCAGTCGGTAGACTGCCATAATGCAGGGGGAATTCGACCGAAAGAATATCTTGAAGGTGCTCATGGCCCGTTAATCTTTTTATTACGTGTTCTTCAGTGGCTTTACCGATATAATGCACTTTGTATTTAAGGAAAGCGGGGACATCACCTTTAACTTCGGATTCATACAAGTCGTTCCAACGTTCAAACAAAAACTTTTCCGGGGAAAACCAGCTCCCATACCCATTCTCATCGGCAAACATCAGGAAGTTGGCGATATGATAGTAAGGAGGATCACTGAACTTATGGTGTAAAAATTCATAATCCGGTGTGAATAACATACCCATTTTCTCCTTAAATAATTCCTTGAACATACCCCGGCGATATGGGAAACTACATTCTAAAAATTCTGCCGACCCTTTTTTACATATCTTAAATCTTAATATTGGATCTTCTTCTATGGTTGGATCAATATATAACTCCTCAAAAGTCAAGCAGGGGCGCTGAACGATCATATAGATATGACTTTCCGCCAGAATATCAGTTAGAGACGTCTGTGACGTTAACAGGGAATAATCATAGTTGCTTAAAGGGCTAAATGAAAGCTTGAGTTTGTTGAAAAGTCTTTTACTGTACATATGTTAAGGTTTTTCGCTACTAGTGTAAATATGCGAGTTACCTCGTTATTTTTTTCCTTAGTGTAAAACTTAGACAGTTAACTTGCCGATATAGAGATCACCTAATTGTCCAGATGTCTTAAAATTTCGTTTACATACCCCTGTGGTATTTTCTCCTGTTCAAGTCGTTGATTTTCGGCATAAACCCGGAGATACAAATTATGCTCACTAATCGTTAGGTGATTTAAACCCCAGACATTAGAAACGCTGCCAGTGCCGTGATAGTGATTAAACTTGTTGAACGTTATTTCATCCATCATTAAGGAAACTGTCTGCTCATAATAACCGCGAAGCATTGACAGTATTTCAAATCCCTGAATATCGATATCCCCCCAATAATAAATATGTTTATTGACCATCCATTCAATAAGCTGCAAATTTTTAACCGCATACCCGCCGCCCCAAATAGCGATCGTATTTTTCAGCTTCGGTAACGTAAGAAAATTCATGAGATTTTCCGTTATGAGCACGTTCCGGCAAATAAAATTCGCGTTGGAAAAATCGCTTAATGGTAAGCTGATATCGCTAAAACGATTGTCAATGATCAGCGACGGATCTAAAATTCTTATCCTTATGCGGGGTTCTTCATGTTTTAAGCCAAATCGTTTTTGAAAAAATGTTTCTTCTCTTTTTGACAGATGAGGTATCAGCTCATCTAGCAGCAGTCGTAAAACCCCTAAATGAGATTCTATGAACTTGGTGTGAATTTCGATGGGCAACTCCCTGATATAGTATTTTCCCGTTTCGTGAAAAGAGATAAACCAAAGACAAACTTTTACAAGGTCTTCCCAGCTCTTGTTGTTCGCCACGACCATAAGTGGATTGCTGCTACACCAATCTTTCAACTGAGGAATGGAATTCAAAATACGATCGGCATCAGCTTTAAAAGCGTCAAATTCATGCTGCTTTCCAATATATTTGATATAATCCGCCAGTGTTTCAAACACTATCGCCTTGGGAATATCCTGAATGCCGTGCTGCCTGTGTTTTACTTTTTCAGAAACAACCTGGTAGCCAAAGCCTTTTCTATCTTTAGAATCAGACATAATATGGGCTATTTCCCTGCTCATCGCTGAAAAATCTTTTGAAAGCGACTTGTCAGATCTTAGCGTCACAGGAAAAAAGCCTTCGCCAGTCAGTACCGATCTCAGCACACTTGGATAAAGCTTTTCTGCTTTTTTTCTTATTTCGGCCGTGGTGATCACTATTAATCTGATGCTTGTAAATATTGCTCCCTGTGTTCCTTCAATTGCCTGATTGGCATATCGTAAACGACAGAATGCCTGTTATCTTTACGTTGTACAAAATGAACCCTGGCAATGTAAGGTTCAACAATCGCGACTTCCTCTGCCTTTGCCGGAGATACCACCATCACCTGTAAATGCAGCTGCTTACAAAGCTCCATTAAAAACTTGGCCTTTTCATCGTCTTGTTTACTAAACGCTTCATCTACGCAAATGAAGCGGAAAGAGTTCGTATTCATGCCCTCTTGGTGGATACCGAACTGGTAGGCGATCGCTGAACCTAGTATCGTATAGGTCAGTTGCGCGCCCTCACCGCCAGATAACTTTGCGGTGCCAGTATAGCTTCTGAATATTTTCGTAGGGTCTTCCTTATGATGTTCAACAGCTTTAAATTTAAGCCAATTTCTCACATCCAATACTTCTTTTCTGGCATGTTCATCTGTCGTCAGGTAGTCGAGCAATGCCTTAATTTTATTGAAACTTTGTTCCAGAATATCATCATCCTTGGTTCTTTCAAATTCGATGAGATTTGGCTTCCAGTCGTTTAGCCTGATCTTAAAATCCTTGACCCTGACCGCATAGTCTTTTTCAACATGCAGCCGGATAAATGTGGGCGGATTGCTTTTAAAATCAATTTTTGCAAGTGATTTATTTAAGGTTTCGATATTCTCTTCTATATCTTCCTCCTGCCGTTCCAACCAGGTTTGAAAATCAGACATCTTGGTGATCATCTCTTCGTTCAGGTATTTTTTGAATTGATGTTTATAGCCTGCCAGTTCCTGTTTTTCCAGCCTGTCCAGTAAAGCAATATATTCATCAATGAACGCGGCACTTTCTCTCAGGCGGTGTGTATCTGAATTCCAATCTTCAAACTGATCGCTGATACTCCTCTCCGGGTTAATAAATGATCTCATTAAGGTTTCAACCGCACTTTCTTCGATCCTTATTTGATCTTTATAATTTGTTATAGCGTCATTGATCTTGCGTTGGATTTTTGATTTAATGTGATCGATACCATCAACATCTAATTCCGTTTCGGAAACAAATTCCTTTTCAAACAACAGTAAGTTGTCTGCAATACCCATATCAGGATACCGGCTGATCGTATCAATCGTTTCCCTTAACTTTTGTCGTTGCTGGTTAATCCCGGATTCAATATTGTTCAACGAAGCCTTCATCAAATCTGAATCCTTTGATAGCTGGGACAAAGTTTCAATTAGTTGGTCGCGTTGCTTTTTAAGCGTATTTACCCGATCATTGGTTTTTTCCAGCTCCTCAATTTTTCCTTTGTTTTGTTGAATTTGGGCAGACAGGCTCCACCAATCAATTTTTTTAAACGCGTCATGTTCAACAAACCGCGTTAATGCCTCTTCATCCTTCCTAATTCTTGACTGGTGATTTTTTACATAGGTAATCCTTTTACCGGCCTCCGTGATTTTAAGGTTTAATTCAACGGCGTCCTCTTTCAGTATGGTTAACTTCTCCTTATTGTCCCAGCCGAGTACATATTGCTGTCTGTTTTTAACCTCTGGACGGTCGTCCTTTTCATGCCGGGCGGCACTTTTGGTCAGGCCCGCGCTGGTAAGTGCTTTGTCGGATAATCGAAACAATTCCATATCATCCGTACAGATATAGTTGAATTTGCCAGCTATTTCGTTCTTAATCCATTCCGTGTATATTGAAGGCTTGAATTCCAGCTTGTGGATCAGCTCATCTTCATTTGTTTGCTGAAATATCCTGGTGGAAACATCCCGCTTGTTGAACCGCTGATAGATAATTCTCCCTTTTAGATCATGCTGGTTTACATATTGATTTACCTGTTGATAATATTCATCCGGCACGATTAATCTTAAAGCAAAGTTATGCAACACTCTTTCGATTGCGGATTCCCAATCCCTGGCATCACCTTTTATTTTTATTAACTCGGCAACAAATGGGATCTCCGATTCCGAAGCCCCGGTGAATTCCAATAACTCGTTCCTGATCCTTGCCGGTGAACCTGTAATGTTATTTTTTTGAGAACGAAGTATATTTAACTCATTGGAGACATTTTCAAATTGCTCCTTCAGGGTTTCCTCCGACCTTTTGGCTTGATAAAGGTCATCGTCCAATTTGGACAACTCGGTGTTGGCGCTAATTTTTCTTTCTTTCGCCAGATTTCTTTGTTCGTCAAATAAACCAGAAGACTGCGGGTTTAACTGAAAGTCCAGCTGCCCGGCCAATTGGTTATAATACTTTAATGCTGCCTCCTTGTCCTCTTTTTCACGGGTAATGCGCTTGTTTTCTTTCTCAATGTCACCAATTTGCCGCCCTACCTCATCAGATTCGATTTGCACTGCGATAGCTATACGTTTTCCGTCTAACTCATCAATTTCCACTTTCAGCGAATTAATCTTTGTTTCTGCTGTTGTTTTAAGGATCATTTGATCTGCAATAAAAACTTCAATCAGCAGCTGGCTTTTCCGGGCGAACCATAAAGGTGCTATTTGATGATGGTTCTCCTGGAGCATCAGGTCCGCTTTATGTTTGGCAAGGATCGTCCCTTTGTCCCTGATCGGGGAAAGCAATTCTATTTGCTTGTTGGTCTTTTCAATAGCCCGGTGGGCATCACTTAATGTTTTGAAATAGGCTTTGATCTTTTGAAACTCCGCTTCTGCATCTCTTTCTTCCAGCATTTGCAGCCGAACGAATTCATCCAGGTTACCTAATACTTTAAGTCCAATGGTTTGGCTGAAAAGCGTATGCGCCTTTTCAGACCGCATTCCCAACACTTTCCGCATCAACCGGCCATAATCACCCGGACTATCCATGAAGCAAAGAATTTCTTTAGCCCCTTGCTTTGGATATTTTTGTTTCAGTCTTTTTTTCCAGTCGCCGTTGCTGTCAAACGGCATCAAATCCGCGTTGATCGATAATTGTTTATAGGCAAGAATAAATGCTCTTTTTAGTTCTCCGCCAGCGTACCAGCGGGCTTGGATCAGTGTAATGTACTGAGATTCGTTTTGAAAGACTGCCAATAAGATAGACTGCGCCTTTACTTTGTCTGTCCTTAGCTTTTTAATCTCCCGGGTATTGGTAAGTTCATTTTCAGTTTCGCCATACTCACCCATTACGTAACTGTCCTCTGTGCGCTCACCTTTAGCCCCTGCGGTTTGATTATAAAAACGCATTCTCTTTTCCGGCACCAGTAACGTTAATAAACCATCCACCAATGTTGTTTTACCGGACGCATTCGCGCCGGTCAGTAGAGATGTTTCGCCGCCTGGTTCCATTGTCCAAATTTGGTGGTCAAATGTACCCCAGTTCCAGACCTCATACGTGTGTAATCTAAAGCCTGTTTCATTCGGTTTGGTGCTAAACAGACTTAAGTTCATCTTCGAGTATTTGTTTAAATCTGGTCAATTCTTCGTTGGTTATTCTGGCCTTAATGATTCGTCTCACCTCGTAGCGATCTTCGTCAGGATTGGTTGATTCTTTATGTACAATACGTAAGAATCCCATCTTTTCACAAGACTCTAAATGTTTATTCAGTTCGCGAATGAATTTTAGCTCATTGGCTTTCTCTTTGAAAAACATTTCCAGTCGGTCCCTGAACTCTTTAGGTGTGATATACAGATTTGTTGTTTCCAGATCATTAGATTCAAATTCATGCAGCCACTCCCTTAATAAAACGCATACCAGGGTCAGATCGTAACTTAATGGCATACGCCTGATCAGCCCTATGGTTAACCCGGAGTCGTCTAATTCCAGCTGTTTAAGATAAGCATATCCGTCCCTATTATCAATGATAACGCTGACCGCTATTTTCTCAAAATATTGCGTTAACTCCACCCGATATTTAATCACTTCGTTCCAGATTTCCTGTTGGTCTTCAAATACGGGCCCTTGCAATAACCTGACGGCTGATTTGGCATAATTGGCGATATTCGGGTTTGTAAATTCCATGGTTTTTAATTGGAAAATATAATTTGCGGCAGTTCCAGATATTTATGCAGTTGGTGATCAAAGCAGATCACTTCCCTGACTGTTTCACTCATGAAAAATTTACTAGAAACATTGATGAGCGTTACGTAAGCCAATAGTTCCGACAGTCCCTTGGTTATCCCTTTTATTTCGATCACTTCCTTTAGGGAGATTTGGCTTCGTTCCAACAGCAGTTCCTGTATATTTGCAAGCAGTGTTTGCTTGTCTATCAAATCCGCATTAAACAGTTTTGACAATTCCCCGATGTCTTCCATATTCAGCGAAGCACCTTGTGCATTCACGGAAAATGTATTGATTTCCGGCTTTTCGCCCAATTTTCTTTCTAAAGGGAAATAAATTTCAGGATTCGTCTCCAGCGACAAGCAGACCTCCGATTCGAGGGGCCTATCCAGCCGCTTGATAGCCAAACTGCGGATGGCGGCCATCAGCTCCCTGGTTTTTCGGGATTCCAACTGATCTTTTGCAATAATCTCCCGACTGAGCTTATCCGCCAAAATCCCATTTTTTTCCAGCACTTTCCGGGCGGCCAGGTGGAGCAGGGTTTTGAGCTTTCGCAGCGAACGGGAGGCGACTTCTATGCCCCGGTCTTCCAATACCTGATAAACTTCTTTGGTTAACTTTTGAAAATCGGCCTGACCGGCATCATCGAGCATAAATTGCCAGAAAGCGTAAAAGCTCTTCCCCTGATCTGTAGCCCTTAATTCGTAGAGCGCATCAAATGTCTCTGCCAACAGCTGCCCCTTGGATAGATTGACCTGCTGCTGCCTTTCATATATTCTTCGGGTGATCTCTTTAAAGTTATCCTCTACTTCTTTAAAGTCCCCGATCAATTCATTGGCTAAGCGATTCACATCTTCGTAACGCGATTTGACCTGGTAGTCTTCATAAATCGGCACAAAACCACCTATCTTAATCTTCCTGATCTCTTCATCTATGGCCTGTTTTTGCTTTTCAAGCTCTTCCAGACGTTTCTCCTTATCCGGGTTAGCGTTCTGCACGATGTCCCGCAGTTTATGAAATACGTCTCTGAATTTAGATTCGGTGCCAACAAATTCCTTTTCTTTCAGCAGTTCAAAAACCTGGAAGACTTTTTCTACATGCTTGGAAAGCAGCACCAAAGGTTCCTTGCTGGTATCGTCCATCACATTACGCAGGTAATTCGATTCTATCCAGCGGTCAATGTATAATTTTGCTTTTTCGTCAAAATCCAGAATCAGTTTACCGGACTTGATCTCCTCGTCATCGTCTCCATACTCGATCTCTTCCAGAAAGTCGCCCAATTTTTGAATCAGGTGCTGATAGCGTATGGTGATTTGTTCATTCTCCTTAAACTCCCGGTATAGAAAGGTAACCACTAGCGGAAGATTTCGCGCACGAAGCAACTTTAAGGTCACCGCAGCATCAACCTGTGATTTTACTTTCAATATGGAGTTGAAGGATTCGAACATTAATCAAATTACGAACATTATAAAATAAGTTTATAGTAAAGGGATAACATTATCCACGCCGAACCATTGCTGCGCCTTTTTAATGATCTTTTCTTTAACCGCGATATTATCTTGAGGCATGATATAGAAAATAACCAGGTTTTCCTTTGCACGGGTGCAACACACATAGAATATTTTTTGCGTCCGGTCCAATACGCTCTCTTTATCTGTCCGGTCTGTAAAAAGGTATTCAAAATTGTAATCGTTCCAATTACCATTATCCATCACGACCAAAACATTTTCAAATTCAGCACCCTTAGTTTTGTGCTGCGTGGAAAAGGGTGTGTGACCTTCCAGATATTGATACAGGGCTTTAAACTGACCGTATTTCACCTGTTTGACCCTGCCATATAAATAACTATTGTTTTCGATAAACAGATCGAGATGATCATCCTTCACACAAACGCCGGTTTTGGCTGCGTAATTAATAACATCTTCTATAGACGCGTCAGCCATCGTTTCCAATGTTTCTATAAAATTCTTTAACTGAACTTTATCTTTGTTCGTCCGGATTCGAAACTCGGTACGCTTTAGGAATTCACGATAGTTCTTCTTACGATAGTAATGCAGGGTATCTTCTATTTTAAACAGATGCCGGATTAGCCTGTCTCTTTTGGAGCCCTTCTTTTTTTCCTCCCGGGCATCTTGTTTTTTATCATCGATAAGCTCTTCCTTTTCGATGTAAATTTTACGCATCACCTCCCAGTGTAGATCTTTTAATTGATTATACAAGTCTGGTACAGATGAAAGAATGATGTCCTTTTTCAACTGCCGCCTGATATTTTTCAGCTGAAATAAATCAACTACCTGGTCGAATGTCATTCCTTCCGTTATCACCGGGTTAGTTACGCCGCGCTTGTTATTATCCTTGATCTTATTGAGGATGTCTTTTTTTAACCCGATAATGGGATCTTTATCATAAATGAGCATAAGCTCGACAAATCCCGCTTTGGGCGCGATCAGATTGTGGGTCAAAAATAACGCTTTGGTTTGTTCGGCATTTTCAAAGTCCCAGCCTAAAATAGCCCTGATTTTATCCTCATCATAGCTTGCCGCATGGTAAAACCGGATTGAGCCTTGCTTGACCACGCCATCTTTCATATTGGGTGCTTTCATATCTTTGGACGGTTCTTGTTCCAGTCCATCCGTCCGGAGGTCATTAGCCAGCGTAATGATCGCCAGGGGGTTACGGCGATTTTGTTTTTTCTGTACCTCGACCACAAGTTCGGCCGCCAGATACTCATCGAGATTGCCGATCCCATCTTCATCATAAATGGATTGCATCGCATCACCAAAAAATCCGATCACATTCTTTTTTAAGCTTTGCTGCAGATGGATTAACAGTGTTTCTACGATCAATGGACTGGTGTCCTGGTATTCATCGATAAAGATGTATTTAAACTTATCCTTCAAGATGCTACACAAAAGCGGATAGTTTTTGAACATCACATTCGCCAGTTCCAACACTTCGTCATGAGATATTTCCCCCAGGGTCAACCTGGTCCATTCCTTGTAAGTAATGCCGTCTTCCAAGGCATCAAAGTAGTCATTTGGAACAGGCGCCTCCGGTAATTTAAAACCGGCATGATCGCTGTTCAACAAATTGATCAGTTCCTTTTTAAGCTCTTTCTGATACTTGCCTATAACACCCCATAAAAAATCGTGAATGGTAGACACCAGTAAGTTGGGGTGATCCACCCGGCTTTCGATCTCCCTTACGGCAGCGTTGGTATAGGTCATACAGGCAACTTTTGAGTGCGGGTCGGCCTCAATGACCGACTTGATCACCTGCACAAGAGAATAGGTCTTTCCGCTCCCGGCACCGCCGCTGAGCAGGAAATTCTCACCCTTTTCAATGTGACCAAGAATTTGGAGGACTTCCGGCTCTATTTTTTCTTTATCCATAGCAGGCCCTCCTTGATATATTCCGGCGTTTCCCAATTCGCAAACTCTTTTTTGTGGCCATCCTCCTTACTATTAAGCAGTACTTCAATGGCAAACGAGGGTTTACTGCCGACACAACTTTCTGCCAGCTCGTAGCTACTCTTTGTGGCATCCCCTAAATACTTGATGTTTTTTAAGCTTTTGAAATTGTCTTTATTGTCCACAATAAACTGTCTGTTATGGTGAAAGAAAGCATCTTCAAAACTCCGCGGATGATATACCGAACCGCCCTGGTTGGTTTCTGAAACCTGATAAACCATTAACAGGCTGCCTGCACGGTTTGAAACCCAACGAGGGATGCCAGCTTTCAGCTTTTTTCGCAATATTTTATATTCAGTCGTAAGCTTTAAATAATAGGTGATCGAGGTCTGGCCGCGATGAAAGTATTTTAAGGAAGCGTTAGTGGTAACACTGACATCAGGATCATTTAAAGCACATTTGACGGTTTTTTCTTTGCCATCATCCATTATCTTTTTCCCGGCGTCCAGGTCGGAAATGATCAAAGATTTAACGCCGATGAAATGGATGAACTTTTCAAAGATATGACTGTAAGCACCGACCTCCACAATAGAAATATTCTGAGACAATAAGGGATTATCCGGATGTTCCTGATCAATTTTTTTCATCATCGCCGGCAGTAGAATCCGTTCTGTGTCACCTTCAATGAAGATGGCTTTGTCAGCGAAAAATAGTTCTGCACGGTTTAAGGTGAGGTATTGCTTCAGAAACTTGAAATTTTCCGATTCTCCGTCCTTTTCATACTCTTTTTCCAAATCCTGTAGATTCTTTGCAATGACGTGGTTTAAACCATTTTTAGTAAAATATTTAATATCATTAAAGCGGCTCTCCGCCGCTATATGCGAGGAGTGGGTAGTGATAATCGTTTGTAAATTAAATGGGGTGCCGCCACCGTCCATTCCCAAACTGGCGTCGATCAGGATATTTCTGATATTCTTGATAAACACATATTGCATCTGAGGGTGCGTATGTGCTTCCGGTTCCTCGATAAATAAAAGGTTGATATCTGCTGGCTTCTCGTCCGGAAATTGTTCCTTTCGGAAATCCGTTAGCAAAACCTCGATTTCAAAGATCATTCCGATAAGGTTCATATAACCGAGGCCATTGTAATTCTCCGGCAAGGCGTGCTCCGAATTATGATCGTACATCACGGTCGTATTTCCACTTAATAAATTTCGCTGCTGGAGGGTGGATATGATCTTAATTACAGAATCACCATGCCTTATGCCGCCGAATTTATCCACCTTTTCAATGACCTTTTCAAACAGCAATTCATAAACGCCGTCCAGTTGGTCATCTGTATCGGTTAGCGTATCCCTAAATCGTTTGATCGCTTCTTCCCCGACTTTAAGATTCTCTCTTTTTTCATAATATTTTGAGGAAAGTACAGATAAGGTCTTGTCGGTTTCTTTATTAGATACGTCCCGGCGTGCACTAATTACCCTGAGATTGATCAATTTATCTAACTTGATCTTCTCGTCCGTAATATCCATAAAATTGTCTTCCACTTCAGTACCGGTGGCCAGGTCATACCAAAGTATCTTTCTTTTTGGTTTGAAATATTGATGCAGGTTAGCTTTAAAAAACTCAAAGAATAAGGCAGATTTTTTCTGCGCTTTTAATTTTTTGATGAGCTCGTTTGCCGCCGCGTCACCTTCGGGATCTAAGACAAGTTTTTCATCTAATTTTACGATCCGCTCAACCTGGTAGGCTAAATAATCAGCGCGGAATTGTTTAAGATTATCTTCAGAAAGTACGAGCTCGTACGTCAACACAACTATTTTATTAGCCGGGTCGAGATCCAACAGTAGGTCGCTGATATTGGATAAATCATCTTTCTCTGAATATTCAATAAATAATTTTAAAGAAATACCCATGAACACTTTTTCCGGATCAACGGCCGATTCAACAACAGCCTTCAAGAATTTCTGGAAATCAATATTAAAATCGTCGCAGGAGAAATCTTTTACAATCGAGCGGTCTCCAATAAACTTCTGCATAACGGCAATCAAGGAGGTTTTGCCGCAGTTGTTTTTGCCGATCACAAGCGATAGGTCGTCCTCCATGTCCATTTGAAAATCGCGGAGCAGTCGAAAGTTTTTAACTTTTATTTTTTTGAGTTTCATGTGATAAGCGCATTTGATTCGGTCGGTCGTAGGGCCAACCACTAACAATTTTGCGTCCGGATTGCCGGGCGGCATAGGTTTACGAAAGTAATATTAAGAATTATATCAAAGATCGACAGTATTTTTTAAATATTATGCCGATTTTATAATATCGCCCGGTTTAAGGCCATGGAGAAAAGTATTCCAGGAGTCGGAAAGTCGATCACAAAGGTAGGAAATGGCTGTTATCGGTGCATCAACATCACCGATCATACAGTCATTTTTTGATGACCAAATGAATTGAAGCAGGATCACTTAGCAACTGCTCCATCACTTCCTGAATCAACTCCTGTACATCCTGCTTGATCTGTAAATAATTCCGCTGCACAATGGCGTTATTAATTAAACGCACATCCGGTATTTCCATATAGCCCGCGATCTCCTTATTTAGCGCTTCATGGTCATTGACGATCTCGCAATGAAAGGCTTTTAACTCTATTTTACAGTCCGGGTTATCAGCAACCATCCCCACAAACTCACCAGAACTGAGAGAAGAAATCCGGGAGGGCGGTACCGCCGCCTCTAACTGCTTGGATTTGCTGATCGAGGTATCTGTGCGGTTGATCGATAAGCTTTCCCTGTCCTGCATGATCCGCCCAATGCGGTCTGAAATATTTTTCGCCGTGTCGCCCGTGCTCTGCCCGGCTACTACGTTACCCACTGAGTTCACAATCACATCCGCGCGCTCTTTGCCATAATCCTTGCGCAACTGGCTAAAGTCCTGGATACCCAGGCATGTCGCTACCTTGTTGCTTCGCGCGGTCGCGATCAGCACATCGATGTTACTTATATCTACCGTCGGTAATTCATCAAATACCAGGCTGCATTTTCGCTGATCCTTTTTATTGACCAGTTTAATGAGCCGGTTGATATAAAGGGAAATTACTGCGCCATAGATCTGTATTTTTTGTGGGTTGTTGCCAATGCAAAGTAGCTTCGGCTCTTCCGGGTTATTGATATCCAGCGTAAAATCATTACCCGATAGCACATAATACAATTGCGGTGAGGACAACCTTGCCAGGGTTACTTTCGCCGAAGCGATCTGCCCCTCTAGCTGCTCAATCGCATCCCGCATATAGGCGCTAACGAAAGGGTTGATCAGCGCGTCAACCTCCTGTTCGGTACGCAATACCGTAAACAGTTTATCATAATCACATTGGATCAGCTCAATGGCGTGCGGCAACGTACAAAACTCCCCATCGTTATACTTCCGAAGAAACCAGATTACTGCTGTCAACAAATTTATCGGGCTTTCCACGAAGAAGTCGCCTTGTCTTTTATTCCATTCCCGGTTCAACCCGATCAGGATCGTTCGCGCCGATTCCACCGCATCCGTAATATCCAGCATAGAGTCCGGCTCCAATGGATTACAGCGGTTTAGAAGCCGGTCAAAATTGATAAAGTAACACTGCGTTTGCGGCGGGTATAAATGCCGGTATTTCAGGAAGGTATTGTAAACGATCTTCGACAGGTCATCGAACTTGAAATCATAGGCCATCATCGCAAATCCCTTGCTGATATGCTGCGTGATAATATGGCGGATCACAAAGTAAGATTTACCCGCGCCCGCACCCCCGGTCACCAATACCGAACGGAAAGGATTGATCAGGTTAAGCCAGCCATTTCGCCTCTTACCCTTCAACTGGTACCGCATCGGCAGGTTCACCGAATATTCGTTTTCTAAAAGCCTTTCCTCCTGCGGGAATGTCTCGTTCTCCCTATTGAAAATATCATTGGATAGCTTATCCTGGATGATTCGCGAGACCATCGTACCACCGCTTAAAAAAAGCAGGTAGCCCAATCCCGTTACGCCCACATACAGGACTGCTACCACTTCCAACTTGGCCCTCACCAACAGGAAAAAGTAGCTGGTGAGGAAAAAAAACAAGCCGGTTACCAGGTACAGCAATGCCGTTTTATAACTCTGCTTCTCATCCTTCTTCCCCTTAACCCCGATCAACGCGATCACCAGGAAGCCCAAGCTTATTAGCTTCGACTTATAGAAATTGCTGAACAACCCCGTCCGCACGATATTGCCCAGCAACCTGTCCGATAGCGGCGCAACCAAATGCCAACCCGCAAAAGCCCCGTAACACTCCTTGTAAAAATGTATAACCAAAACCGCTATACTAATCAGCCTGGTCATATCCAGGATCTTGCGCATCGCCTGATCGTTTTCTCCCGTAGTTGACATAAATCGCCCTCACAAAATCTTTCACACATTATCCTCACAATCACTCCGGCGACAAGCGCCTCCGGTTCTTTTTCTTCTTCGACCGCTTCAATTGCCAGTCCATTCCCTCCGGTTGGTATCCCGGATCGAGCAAGGTTTCAATTAACCCCATGCCCGTACCATTTTTCCCCTCGCCAGCGATATTTTGACCCGCATTTACGCTACGCCAACCCTCTTTTGCCGCCCTGCTTTGCCCCATTTTTTCCTTTTCGCCGATTTGTTTTTTTTCCTCACTTGCCCCAATGTTTGCGCAGCGTTCCAGGATAGCTTTGGCACTATATCCTTTTCCTAAATCACTACCGTTAAACACCGCCTTTTGCCGATGGTCCACATAAGTAATTCCATAAACCACCCCATCCTTATTTTGCCGTACCACGACATCAATCCCCTCTTTCTTCAATGCCGCAACGAACTCTGGCAAATCAATCTTCCCATACAATAGGATCAGGTCAATTATATTTTTAAGGCGCGGTTTTAACGGCTCTTTCTTAACTGTCTTTTCAGCAAACTGGCTCCGTAAATTTTTAAGTGTTGGCTTACTATGAAAAAGGCTTGCCTTAACTGGCGTGCCCACCTTATTGCCTTGCTCATCCAAAATGCGAAATACCAACCCCTCATGTAGTTTGACCCGGCTACCGTCACCACCTGCATCTGCAACAATATTGTATAAGCCCAGCACCGCGTTTAATTCCGGCAAAGAAGCAAACTGGTACTCGGCAATCAGCTTATTCAACACATTGCCGATGGCCCTTTTCGTTTCCGTTTTACCGTAATCCACCTTTGCCGCATCAACCGGTTTGAGCCGAAAATTTTGCTGCTGTTTACGACCCTCTGCCGGTACTAACCGGAACTCTTTTTCAATTTCCAGCCGTGCGTTTTTCGATTTGATTTTGGCGAGGTTATGCAGCGTAATCGCTTTGCCATCCGCCTTAATATTGGTCGTCACCAAATGCACATGAGGATGCCCCGCATCGTTATGTTTGTATAGCAAATAGGGCTGTTCACCAAAGCCGATCTTGTCCATATAAACCGCTGCAATTTCCCGCAGGCATTCATCCGAAAGTTGTTCCGATGGGTCAAAGTTCAAAGAGATATGCAGGCTGTTTACCGTTGTCCGCTGGTTCAATTCCGTCAACTTTTCAAAGCGACGTAGTTTATCAAAAAAGTTCAAATCAAAAGCATCTTTAATAAAGCCCGAGGCCTCCAAACACACCGCTTTTCCGGCTGCCAGCTTATGCTCATTATAGTTTAGAATATTTCGCAAACTGCCGCTCTGGTGGATCACTGCAACCATTGTTCCTCGACCTTTGAAAGCTGTTCTTTTATCGCAGAAATCTGCCCGAACAATACCTCCTTATCATGCTCCCAGCCAACCAGCCAGTGCTCCATTTGAGGCAAATAATCCAGCGTATGTAACCGGTGCGTAGCCTGGTTGAAATTCACCCCGATAGCATTTAATTCTTTCTTCAATAGAACCAACTCCGCCATAAAATCATCCAGCGAAGCATTACGCGTTTTAACCGTCACCACCTTACCAAACAACACCCGTCGCACAAACTCACTTAACTTCTTTACCGTGCTTTTTTGCCACCGGCTTTCCAAAACTCCATATTCATCGCCCGTCAACCGCAAGCCGATGATCCGTATTCGCCCTGTTTTCTTAGCTTCCATCACCTATCATCTCACTACTCAATAACATCCAAAACCTGCCACAAACCCAATCTTTCCAAACGCCCCGACTTCGGAGGGGGCGTCTTTTTTAGTTGTTGTTAAACAACTATACATCTTGCCGATTGCGTACAAGGCAATCTAACTACGGGCTGTTGTGGGAAAAAAGATAAAAACTGTAAATTCATCAACCGCCGGAAGTCAGCCGCAATCCATGCTTTAACCGGGGTTTTTGAACTTCGCCCTTATTCATCAGCCATTCGTTCAAATCCTTATGCTGGCTGTAAAAACCACTTTCGTCCCGGTACTTGCTTCCAAGCGATAAAGCATATTGCGTATAAGCCTTACCCGTCACATCCCTGTCAAGCCAAAGACCGACCTGTTTGTGTCGCTCCAAAAAAGGCAGTGCACGGTCAAACATCCCCGCACCATTCAGTACCACAAAATCAGTCTTACCCGGCTCCTGGTACGGGTGCAAAGTTTGATAGGAAAGGAAGTCCATAAAGCCCTCGAAAACCTGCACCGAATCTGCTCCAAAACGAATCGTAGTAATATCTTTTGGCGAACTGCTCTGCTTGAAGTTTTTGTTGCGAATCTCCCAGCCACCCATGTTATTTGGAAAGCCCAGGCCGTAATAAGTTCCCCCGCCAATTTCATAGACCACTTCCTTGCAGTAAGCATCCGCTACGGCTATCGGAATAGACCGTTCGTGTAGGTAATTTTTGAGTGGGTAAGCGTACAGCGGTTTTACAAACCTGATGGCCAAACGTTCTTTGTCACGCGGACGTTCCTGTTGCAGCCCCGGCTGAAATAAATAGAGCTGGTGAGGGGAAAAAGAAACATTGATCCGTTCTATCATTTCCGCAATTGAACACCCGTAATACCGCAGTAGAAAGTCAACCGGGTTGCCGCCCACAGATTGCCCGAAATCGTACCATTCGTTGTCTGTACGGTCCACATGAAAACTCGCCGTACGCTCATTCCGCAACGGCGACAAATACCACCAATCCGTATCATTTTTCTTCCTCGCTGTTGGCTCATGGCCCAACATCTCCAAAAGGTAAGTAAGGTCTAATCCCCGTATCTGGGTAAGCGAAAACGTCTCATTTGTAAAATCCATTGCACCAATCCCTTTCACATTATAAAACCAAAAGTAGAGCAGTCAAATGACATCCACCCATCCCGGCTAAACTTTGAACAGGATCGTTTCAGCACAGCGAATTAACTTTACCGCCATTATTAACCCTTAAAGGAAATGAATATGGCAACGAATGTGTTGAGTAAGGTCTATGAAACTTTGTTATGTAGTCCAGGTATGAATGAAGCAGTGAAGATCGATGTCAAAGTGAACAGGAAAGCGATCCTCTTGTTATCAAGTGTAATTGAGAACAGCCTGAGCAAAGATGGCGGTAATGCGAAGGAGTTATTAGATATTGTTCCACCAGAAGACATCAATGACCTTAAAATGTTTGGTGAAGAATGTTTGAAAAAAGCAGGATTGACCGCGCTCAGTGAGAAGATCAATAGCTTGTGCGTCTGACCGGATAACGCGGCTGGCGAGCCCAGCCGTGTTAGTTAATTTTATTAGGATGATCCTGGCAAATATTATCTCTATGAATGGTAAAACTTGCCATGCGGGATTTATAACAACCGGCGCATGATGCTATTTGCGATTCAATCTCCTACCAGAAAGTTTTTTCCAAATGTCCCTAAACTGCTTGACTTCATTGGTCGTGAATTTCAACTGCTTTATCAATAGTTCGCGGTCAATAATATTCATTACCTCCTCGATCTTCCTCTGGCGAATAAGGTTGTCTACTCGATCAAAATCAATACGAGTGTGGGTTAACAATGGCAAAGGGATTTCCCCTATCTCCGTCGGTTCAAAGGTTAATACCCCGCCACCATAACTCCGTCCGGTAACTTCTGAAAAAGCGAACGTTAAGGAATTTAAAAAGGAAAGTGCGACCTTTTTTGGATCAACTGCTGGCTGAAAACGTACGCGATGGATGGTATCGGTCGACGAAGCATTTGTTTCATTGACGATCAGCTTAGGGTAATCACCGACTTGCCTTAATGCAAAGCCACCCGGTTCATAGACGGACGGCGTAATATACCAGCGTTTCCTGATCCTGCATTTGTAGCCTTTATGAAAATCCATCGATTCACCGTAGCGTATATAGTCTTGACAGGCGGGGGGCAATAAAGCAAAATCTTCATCGGGCGGCAGGAATAAAAAACTGTCCATATCGGCTGCTGCATTTTCCAGAAGATCTTGCTCCGTAAATTTAATACCCCGGAAATGTGCCGAACGGCTGACAACTTTTTTGGTATAAGGCAAAATATTCCATTTTTCTGCAACCTGTTGCGTAATCATAAAAAACTCGTTGATCCCCGTCACCAAACCGACATTAGTCGTCATCAGGCTACCTGCAAGCTGGATGCGCGGATCAGCTTTGATCCGCCGCAACAAACAGATCTCTTCCTCGTCTAAAAAATATTTCGTCCATTTCTCCGTATCATGTTCCAGTACCTTTACCTCTTCGTTTTGTACTTCGGTAATATCGAGGCTTTCCAATTCTTCCAATGAAGTGACCTCTACCACGCGTATGCCGTTAACACCCTCTACCTGTTTTTCGCAAAGGAGTAAAACGACCTCTTGCTGTATATCCTTAAACACTAATTTTTTGAAGGTTACAATCGTCACCCGTGCAAAGAACCGGGATAGGAAAACGCGGGTCTCAGCAGCATATTTGACCTGGAACAATTCTGCAGGAATGACCATACCTAACTTGCCGCCAGGATTTAACCGGCCTGCCGACAATACCAAAAAGGGTACCCATATATTTGTCAGTTTATTGGGGGTTAAACCCATTTCCTGCATCATACTGATTGCCAGCTTTCGGTGTTCTTCAGGAAAATTTTGGTAGCGGATGAAAGGAGGATTGCCCACCACTACATCAAACCGCTCGTTGCGGTTAGTCGCCAAAAAGCTAAAAAAATCAGAATTGGTGATCGTTGTCGAATTAAGGCCATAGTTAGCCGCGCGGGCCTTAGACTTCTGCGCTTCAGCTTCCAGTAGTTCGATGCCCTTCAACCGGCCAAATAGTTCGGTTTCCGGAACGCCTATTTTTAATAACCGCTGGATAACCGCCTCCACGAAATTGCCATCACCGCAACTGGGCTCCAATACACGAATAGCAGGTTCGGTAATTGCCCATTTACAAATAAAATCGGCAATCGGCTGAGGTGTATAATAGCCACCACGCAGCTTCCTGGAATCAAGTGCTTCTTCTAGGGTGGGTTCCATCTGTCTATTCTTCAAAATCTGTTATAAAAATTTGGTCACTTAACGCTGTTCTGATATCGGCAGCTGTAATTCCGTATAATTGATTGATCTGTTCCACCAAACCTGTTTCCAGGAAAGCCAATTTTCGCGCAAGTACGGTGCTCTTGGCAGAATTTTCCGCATCTTGATAAGTCCTTTTGGCTGCTATGATCTGTTTAACCACTGCCACAATATCGTTGTGTAGCTTTAATTCAGCTGGCTCCGCAAAGTTAATCGCCTTAATGGGTAATCTTTCAATAAATTGTTTGCCATGCGAATAATATGCACCACGGAATTCACTGGCCCCAGATTTAACCATTGCCTCGAACAAGGGGTGGGCTAAAATCGCCAGAAAATACAACGGCGAATAGTCAGTACGACTCAGCAGGCAATAATATGGGCCATTACCGCCACCCGTAAACTGCAAGTTCGCTTCGTCTAAGATATAACTAGCTTCTTTAGATAAAACAGGCCAAATCAATTTGTCATTGGCGTGAAATTTCGTCAGGCTCTGGGAACGTCCGTATTGATACCATTTTGGTTCTTTCGAGCCATTGATGCTTCTCTTGGATAAAGTTTCCTGGTAGCCGTTCAAATAAGCCCAGGCCAGTGGATAATTTGCTTGAAAATAGGCTTCGGTAAACACTTCCGCCTTATCCGTAACCGTATAAGGAAATATCATCTGTGCATTGGCTTTTACCGTATCAAACAGGCCAAAACTCAGGTCATAAAGACAAGGTTTACAAATCGCCTTCTCTACCTCGAAGTCAACGTTTCCTTTTCTGAAACGATAGGTTGTATCCGTCTCTGCTGTCGTTTGGAAAATATATATTTTATCCGCGCTGGTTTGTAGACCGACGGTAATTTCTGCTATGGTATTGAGTTGTACCGTGCCGGCAGCATAGAGCTTGTCAAAGACTTCCTGTGTCTCATCAGCCAGGAAGATCCAGGGCTCTCCGCTAAAATTGGCTTTATCGTAGGCCCGGTAGTTGGTGTTGCCGCCGAATAGCTCCTTGGCCAGGTGCTTGATGCGCTTAAACTTAAACTGGTCATTCCCTGTAGGCCCTAAAACGAGGACAGCCGTGTAAGTGCTGCGATTTGGAAAAATTTGCGTAACACCAAAGTGTATGATCTTGGATAGTTCGCTGCTGGTAGTAATAAAGCGGCGCAGCGCTCGGCCACCTTTAACGATAAAGAATTTGTTGGGTATGATATAACCCAGGCGTCCTTCAGGCTTTAGCAAGTGGACTGCCCGCTGGATAAACAAGTAGTATTTGTCAAAGGTATCCGACTGCGCTACAGTATAACCGGCTGTTGGATGCTGATAGAACTTAATTTCTTCGGCCAGGTATTTCGCCATGTGCTGGATGCGCACATAGGGAGGGTTACCGATAATGGCATCGAACCCACCGGATTCCATTAAGAAAGGAAACTCATTTGACCAATTAAACGGTTTCACCTTATACAGCAATTCATCATTGTTAATTGCTGTCAGATCAAAAGTAAAATAGCTTTCATCAACCAGGGAGTTTCCCGTTTTGATATGACCGTCCAATGAAGGCAACACCTTTTTGCCATGGTTAGCAAGAAAGTGGTTAACAGAGCCGGAGTTTTCATTCTCCAATAACTTCAGAAATAAACTAAATTTCGTTACTTCAACCGCATAAGGATTGATGTCTACTCCATAAATATGGTGGAGCAGAACCGCGTGCCGGCCTTTTAAAGTTAAGCTATGAGCCCCTGTTCTGTCTAAAGCCAAAAGCTCCGGATCAGGCTCGCCACTAGCGATTAAGGCCAGCGTGATCTTTTCCAACAGGTAGTCATAAAGGGCAATCAGGAAAGTTCCGGATCCACAACAGATATCGGCGATCTTCAGCGCTTGTATTTCTTTCAGCGTTTTTCCCTCAAATAACGGTTCCAATGTCTCCCGTATGATGTGACGAACGACCAGTTTAGGGGTGGGCACTACGCCACTCGATGCAGCCACCTCCGGCTCTTCCACCAACGTAATTTGACCGGGCGCGGTGATTGCAATCCGGCTGCCTAGGTATCGTTCGTAGATCTGCCCAAGTATCGCCGGGTCAACAACTGAAAAATCATAAGGGCTCTCCGGGTAGTAAAGCTCGTTAAATATACCTACCAGGATAGCTGCATCCAGGTTAATTTGTAAAGAAAGGTTGTCCTCGATAAAATCGAACAAGCCGGAATTGTATTTTTTATCAGAACTCACGAAGATCGCTTTGAGCCCTGCATAATCTTTCACCTGCCTCAAGGTTTCGTATTTTTCGATATCACGGTCTTCACATATACGCAGGAATACGATCCTGTTTAACAGCCGTTGGACTAAGATATTGATCGTTTCTTCACTCATGTTCGGGCTACCGGCAATGATATTAGCCGCAAGCTGTAGCCGCCATTTTTCGATTTGCTTCAGGAAAACATGGTCAAAGGTGGTCAAATCAGGATGATTGAGCGAAAAATATTCATCCAGGTAACCCGCCGAAACCGAGGCAAACGAAAGTAAATCATAGAGCTCCTCAAAGTTCGCCAGGAAATTGATATAGTGAAAAACCTTGTAGCGGGCTACCGCCGGTTCATCAGTGCTATTAGGTTGGTAACGGCAATCGTAAACCACTAATTTGTCAAAGTTGGTCAGAATAGTAATTCCCAAGTTGGCACTCCAACCATAGCGACGTGCCTGGAAGGCAGATTTGACCGAATGCTCAATATCTACCGCTACCTTTTTGGCTTCCACAAAGAACTTCCTGTTCCCTTGATTACGCATGGTATAATCCGGGTTCTTTTTGGCTACGGCATCCGCCTCGGCAACTTCTATGGCTTCCTCCTGGATGACGTCGCGCAGGAATTGCGTTTTGCCAGCTTCGTTATCGATATCCCAGCCAAAAGTCTTTAAGAACGGACTGATAAAATCCACGCGTAACTGCGCTTCATTATAAGTTGTTTTGCTATAAACTGGGAACTGAGCGGCAAATGCCTCTACCAGAGTTTCCAATTGCAGGCGGCTTTCTTCTTTGGTTAAGGTAACTTTATAAGCCATTTACCAAGGTTAATTTATCTTTTAAAAGATCTGTGATATGTGCACCAGCCAATGTAATCGCCTTTAAGCCCAATTGTTCGCCAGCCACCACATCTAACAAATGATCAGCCAGCCACAAGGTTAGTAATTCCTCCGGGTCAGCATGAAGGGCATCAGCAAATAAGGCAACTTGTTCTTTTTTAGCTTTGCGGTCGCCGCTTTCGATTTTGCTTAACATCGGCGAATCCATGTGTAGCTGATCAGCAACCTGCTTTTGCAAGAGTTTTTCCTCTTCACGAAGTTGCCTAATTTTTATGCCGAACTGATTTGCCATCACTTGTCAAATATTGACAAGTTTAAACTAATTATTTTAGCATGGGAAATAAATTTATGAACATTTAAGCGAAATCCACAAATACAGCATAGACCTAACCAACCCGTTGTATCCAGTCCATGATTTGTTGCGCAATCTCGACACGCCAACTTTTACCGACAGCCAAATAAAGTCTAAAAAGATGTCGGCAATGCCATTACATACCGTGCGTAAGTGATGATTTATTCGGTACTTTGATTATAATTGAATAAATTGACCTGTTTTACATAACCCGGGCGCCTCGTTAATGCTAACCAATACATCTTATAAACAAGTATCACAAAAGCTATTCGATCTTTTTTTTGTCGATGATACCAAATATGGCAGGCAAATGGAGGATGGTACTTACCGCTTAATTCGCGAAAAGGTATCCGTGGTTACTATTGATGATATGCTTCTTAATCAAAAGAGCCTGTTAACCTATCAAGAATATCACTCTTTAAATAAAGCATTTATTAAATGGATATGTATTGATTTAGATATTTCAAAGAGCGAGATTGACGAAAACGCCGTCAATGAAGCTAATCTCGAACTGGTAACATCTTCAGCAAATGACATCGTTAATTTCCTTAAGGAATTAGCTATTCCTTACCTTTTGGAATTTTCAGGACGCCGGGGGTTTCATATTTGGATTGTCTTTGAAGAACTTCAACCAAAAGAGACGGGTTTTCATTTAGTTAACTATATTTTATCCAATGTTGCTTTAAAAGTAGCGATTAACGCAGATCGCTTTCCAAAAACAAGAGGGGTTGGTAAAAACACGAAGATGGTTGGATTGGGGGTAAAGCTACCGCTTTCCCAAAACAAGGTGTCAGGTAAATTATCTTTTTTTCTTGACGATCCCAATACATTTAATCTGAATCAGGAGTTCTGGCCTTCACGCCCGACCGATACCTTTTTGGCAGAGCAGCTGATTATTTTAGATGCCTATTCCCCTTTAACCTCCGGTCAGCTAGATGAGGTGTTGGCGAATTACCTGATAGAATTGGCTAGTCGTCCTTACCTGGGACAAGGGTATCTGAGTAATATTAAGCTTACGCCAGTTTCTGAAGAGGCACTCCTTTTGGATAACGTCCTGGCTGATCTTCACCAGTGTGAACATATTGATAAGTTACTACTCGACTATCGAAAGGGCCTGGGTGGGAAGGAACGAAGCCTCATGGTCGGTCTGCTTGGAAAATTAAAAAGTCCGGAAGATCATCAACTGGGCTATAAACTTTTACTGGAATTCTTCTCAAGAATTAAGGGCTTTCGCAAAGAATTGACAGAAGAGAAATTAAAGCTCATTCAATATTATTTTCCGGTTACCTGTAGCCAACTGGGGAAGTGTGCCTACTGCACTTGCAACCCTATTGTATCACCTGTAGAATTGATACAAGGCATTAAAATAGAACAGTCCTTTGAACTGGTGCTGCCGGATATTTCTATTTATATTTTTAACAAGATTATCAGCGCGTTAAAAAAATATGCGATTATCAACGATGAAATCCCGCTGTTTCCGCTGCTCAAAAAAATTGAAAATACCAGCTTTAAGGAAATCGATAATGCTATAGCGGAAGTATACAAGGGAAGTTTTCCGGCACAATCAGAATTTTTCGAATTTAAGAGAAATGAAGGCGATAAGATCAGGAAGTTATATAGCCTGGATGCTACAAATAATATTATTTCAACCTATTTCCTTTTTGTACTGAATAATATATTTTACACAGAGATATCAGAAAATTCTTTCGGGTACCGGCTGGCTCCAAGTTTTCACAGCTCAAACATATTTGGCAACTGGTTTATCAACTGGTCGATATTCTCCAAAAACGTCAATCATATCCTTAACAATGTTGAGTTTGAAGACTATTATGTTATTAAAGTCGACATCAGGAGTTTTTATGATCGTATTGATCTTCAAAGGCTACGGATAAAACTTTATGAAGAGGCACCCACCGCGATTAAAATTAAACTGAATACACTATCAGAAGCAGAAACCCGACGGTATAAAAGCATCATTGATTACCTTATCCAGCTGTCCGCTGAGACGACCAACAATGGAAATAAAGGTTTGCCACAAGGTCCGGCCTATGCCAGGTATCTGGCCGAATTGTATTTATTGGGCCTGGATAAATTAATAGAAGGCGAAATCATTAAAGACAGAAAAAGAGAGTTTTATTACCGGTTTGTCGATGACATTTTTGTGTTTGTAGAAGATGAAAATAAAGCGCACGTTGTCCTAAAAGAGATTGATAAGTGGATAAATATCAATAACCTGGAATTGAATCTCTCAAAAACGGAAATACACAATGTTGCTGACTATAACCGCTCAGGAAAATTTAAAAGATTTCAGGACGACGCCAAATATCTGATCAATAAGGCAAATAAGAATAAGGCTATCCTTACGGAAGCTGAAATTCAGGAATCGCTGTCAAAACTGGAAAACCTGACGAATGATGTTAAGTTTGGATTGAAGGACAATCTGCGATTTTTTTACTTCCAATTTTCCGGTGATCCGCGACTTAATCATATTAAAAATAAACTTATCAAGTTCCTCCCCTATAGTGATACCGGCAGGGGGACTTTATATATGATGTTTTATGCGGATTTAATCAAGTTACAACCAGATGATTTCTGGGCAATCGCCAGTCAGCAAGAGCGGCTCACCGGACTGTCGCTTGGACATTATTTAAATACGATTCTCTTTAACGAAGAACCAGTTAATACTCATCGGCAGACACTGGCCATGTTGATTGACAGCTTGACAAAAAGGCAGGACCTGACCTATGCTGATAAGTCGTTAATCATTACTATAGCAATGAAGTTCGATATTGCTTTAAGTGAAATCTTTTTGAAAACCTGTCCTAAACTTTTGATCAATTCTGCAATGGAGACTCCAGAAATACAATATACCATACGCGATTATGGATTTATTGAAGAAAAACTAAGAGATAAAGACAAAGCCAGCTTTGTCAAAGAGCTATATCGTATTATCATCCAGCATCCATTAACAAAAGCAGCTGCTCAGAAATTGGCCGGTTATTCGTTTTTGCGTTTTAGCGAGTGGCACCAGCAAGGAGGGATAGCTGAATTGATGGATAGCGAGGAACTTATTATACAGTATTATCACGTTTTGTGCTTTTTCACGCTTTTTGACGATGCCCTTGAAAGCTCGACCTTAATAAGTTCGTGGGAAAACCTGCTTCAGCAGTCAAAATCAATAACCCTTACCAAAAACATTTCTTTCGATTGGCTAACAAGGGCGGTCGATCATTCGGGTGAGGATTTCTCCAAGAGCAGCTATACCCTGTTACTGTCAAATAAAGAGGGCTCCCCCTTAAATAAGTATGATTGCCCTCATGGTTTTTTAAAGCAGTTTCAAAATATATTACTGGTACTGCTATTCTCCAAGGAAATCAAACTGGAAAACTTCTCAACCGAAGATAAATCCTATATGGATACCAATTCCCTTTTTGGTAAATGGTTGCTGGATGGAAATGTAAAACTGTACCCGGTCAAGGACAATATTTGTGTGAAGAACCTAGCCTTAAACGGGTTGATTGTGCTGGAAAATGACAGCCATATTTTTGTTAAGTCGATAAACCAGATCGGGGATTTAAAACGGTTCGATTATCTTCAGATCGACCCTGAGTACAATAACAACGAAGTTGAAATTGCGAAAAGTGAATTGCTTGATTTATACAACCGGTCTTTGTCATTTAAACAATTCCTGGAAAAGGTAAGAACCTTTGTTCAGAACGCCGCAACCTTTATGGATAAATACCAGGTGAAATACCCGGTTTATTACAAAAATCCCTATGCTTTCCAGGAACAGCCATTAATACCTTATTATTCCGAATTTTCGCAGAAAGTATCGCCGGCAGGAATTACACACGCCAATGATGTGGCTGGCTTTTGGGAAACCATTCAGTACATCTCGGCCTTTAACAATGCGGATATTCATATTGTCGCAGACATGCACAATCCCTTTAATTTCAGCATCGGTCAGTTAGACAGCCGTTTCTTTCCTAAATCAGAGCTGATCATTAATTCTGTAGAAGATAGAATCGATTTCCTCGGCGAGTTCCTGGTTGTTTTAGGGTCATCTGGTATCACTTCCATCTATGACTTTCAATATTTCTGGACCCAGGCCGCATGGAATACCCTATCTAAAAAACGAAGAGGCGGGAGTGACTTGAGTGAGTACCTGAACGTCCATTTTAGCGATTTCCCAACAGTAAAGGAGATGCCTTATGATATTTTCTTTACCGTCAATAGCAGGACTGAAATTGTTTCCGACACCCTGCTTGCTTTTTTTCAAACAATCCGCCAGTCTTTTGCAAATTTCCAGAATGAAGTTGAAACAATCGATTTTGATATAGTGGATATTTTGGACGAAGAGCTGGCCATACTCTCCGACTTCACAAATGAACGTTCATTTACATTGGCGGATTTAAAAAGAGTTGATATCACCTTTAAAAGTCAGTTCGATCCGCATTCCAGGACACCACAGGTTAAACTGCTGGTTAATGGCCAGTCGGTTCCGGATAAACACATTTTATTATTTGAACGTGATCCTATAGGCTTTTACAAAAAAAACATGGAGGAACTGGCAACGAGGACAAGAGCCCAGTATGTGTTTGCTATTGAGAATGAAGAAGAACTATTGATTTATGTGCCGGAACTTGAAATAGCCAAAGCCTTTAACAGGATTGCTGAACGGAAAGAATTTTTGGATGCCACTTTAAGTGAACCTAACGATTATGTGAAGGTATTTCCCAAGCAGGATCATTACGAAGCAGCTGAAAAAGAGTATGACAGCTATGATTTTCAAGGTGTAGAATCAAAGTTAAAAGATCATTACGCTAACACTATTAATATAAAAGAGCGTGTTGTTTACTGGTTAAGTTTGTTCAATGACCAAAGTATTGCCGGGAGTAAGTTCGGCGCTTATTTAAACGAGAACCAAATCAATATCACGAAGTTTTACCGGGCTGTCTTGGAATTGATAAGCATCCATTATTCAGTGAGTGATACCGCTTTAGCAGCTTTCGAAAAAAGTCTTAGGCAATTTAATGACGAAAATTGCATACTATTCCCTTTAAAACACCCCGACCGGGATCGTAACGGACTTTCCCGAATGTTAAAGAAATGCGGTTTCCAGGACCGGGAGTTAAATTTTGAGAAAAATGTCTCTGATCTTTTCAATCAAGATTGTAAAGGAAGAACCCTGGTTATCGTGGCGGATACTTCGATCAGTGGATCTCAGGCAGATAAATCCCTGCAATACTACCTGAAAGTGTTTAAAGACCAGGCCGAGTTCGAAAAATATCAGGTAGAAACCAATAAGGGTAAAGAAAAATATTTTTCCTTTACTACGCTTGCGCAAACCCAGCAATTTCAGAGGAATCTAAAACAGATAGAGAAAATAATCTTTATCACGCCTTTGATAACCGATGCTTTTATCAAACGAATGGAAGCGTTGCCCGTTTTTGAAGGAAAAAAAATAGAATGGGTGTCAACCGATATGTTGTCCGGTGATTCTTATACTCTGGGAGCTGACCATATGAACATGGACAACAAAAAAATCATTATGCAATTGCTCGACGATACTGATCTTTTAGACAAATTATTTCGAATACCCGATCTGAAAATGCACACCGAGTTTAATAGGGACCACAGCAAAGCTAATATCTTGTTAAGGATTGGATCTTTGCCAACAAAACATATCCGTGTATTATCATTAAAGCCAAAAAATGGTTATTTAAGTCTTTTTGATTATGTTGAAAATTGGAAGAATTAATCCGGCATACATCCCATAAGCCGCGCAGCGGATATTTAGCTATGTGGCTTTAATCTCAAATATTTTACGTCAATTTTTATCGATAAAGATGGATTTGAGCACCGTTGTTGTTTTGACTATGGTTACTACATCCATACGGATGATCGGGTATATCTTATTTATCGTCCTGACGAAATATAGCCGGCTTCAAAAATAAAACAGCAACTGCCGTGGTTTTGGTCAGCGCAGGGACGGCTTTAGCCGCCTGCGCTGGCGCAGCGTAACCAAAACTACGGCTGTTGCGTCTGCCGTTAAAGCGGGTGAACCGGAATGATGTGCGCGAAGCGCGCGGAATGGAGGTGAACCGGCTTTAACGAGCTTAAACAAATATACTTTCATTTATACTTCACCATTGGCGGAAGCTTTTATGTATGATCAATTTATTTATACAGCGGTATAATTAACTATTTCTCTCATTGGCTTAGCAATTGACTAAAATATAAATTCAAAAAATCATACGAATACGTAGCAAGTGCCTTAACATATCGTAGAAGCTTTCCCTGCCATGTAACATGGTTGAATTATTGATTAAGATAAGATCTTCATCCTCAAGATTATACTCTATAATAGCTTTAGAGTTTTGAATTTTATTCTTAATAAATCGGTAGGCATCAACAAGCGGTGCCGAATAATAATCTGGATAAAGGGCAAAAGCCTTTTCGATGGTGTCGGCTCTGAAGCGTATACCATGATTACTTAAAATGTAATGCTCTGCATAATCTGTATTTACGCCGTCATTAAAAACTGATGGTGTAATAAATCGAAATTTTTCACTCATCAATATTTTGATATAGTTAAGGCCTTCAGTGGTTTGTTTCATGTCATTGAGTACAGATTTTAATGACAATAACAATGATTTTCCACCGCCGCAGCGTGCACTTCTTAGACATAGCAAGCCAAAAATATCTTCCGGCCGTTTGCTGTATTGACTATCAGTGTGTAAAAATGCTTCCTCGTTATGCTCCGAAAAAGTAGTAAGTGAGCTATTCGATTCAACTCTTGGTTTGATATCCCATATGATATTACCAGCCATATTGTGGGGAACAGGTGTTGCAATTCTGCTACAAAAGTCAAGGAAGGTCTGTGATATATTTTGGCGGCCATGACCGAAATTTTTGAGAACGATATAGCCTATTGTTGACAAATCGTGCCTAACGCGCGTAACAAGGTCTGATAGGTTATATGGCTCATTTAGTAAATGAACAGTATTAATTGTTTTCATAAAAAAGTTGGGTTTTATTGGTGAGAATATTTTTTTCATCGCCGGCATTTAAGTATTTAAACATCCCGATAAGGTAACCTGCCATAAAGCCAGGCAGACCGTGAAATTCATTTACAAAATGAAATAATTCACTGTCATATTGCCTGCCGCCGTCTGCCAGCCAATCATTTGGACTTTGCCGATGATAATGTAGTTGAACATCGGCCTCCAATCGTAATGCTCTTTCAAAAAAACCTAAAAGCAATACGCTGATGATATTATTCCTGTTAAGTGGGAAAATATGTTTATTGCTAAGCTCTTTATTACTTTCTAAATACTGAAGCAAGCGAAATTCTGCAGCCATTGCTACGCTTTCCAATTGTAATGCATAATATGGGTCGTGTAAGGAGCCGGCAAATGGATAATTTGCAAGATGTAGTAAGTGGGTCGCCTCGTGTAGTAATTTCCACACTAAGTACTGGCTTTGCCGAAAATTTGATTTAGTTTTATTATCTATCCAAATTGGAACCCCACTGTCTGATACAAACCATTTTTTCCAGGCCTGTCCGGATAACTCCGTTTCAATGTATCTAACATTTACTACTGGTTTCTGAAATGGAAATAATTCACATAATAAAGGGAAACTCCACAATTCAAGAAACCTTAGTGGGCTACCAGATGGAGCCAATTGCTCTTTTTGTAATTTTGCCTTAATTATCTTTAGCGGCGTGTTAGAATTAGTGTGGTCTTTTAAACGCGACAGCCAATATGCTGAAGTAAGCAACTCATTTGCCTGATTGGTTAAGTTGCTAAGATCAACGACACTTCGGCAATTTTTGATTTCAGATGAAATATATTGAATTTGAGTGGCCCCCGTTATCTTATTGATCTTATCGAAATATTTGACCGCGGCCATTCCGGAAGAATTTTTGCTAATCAAGCTTGCAAGCGGTAGATTATAAGAACGGTTCTGTAATTGGTGGCTAATATAATAGTCAAAATAAAAGCGGGCCGCCCAGCCACCGCCCCACGGTATTAATTTTTTTATATCATTATCTGGTGAATTCATTTGTCCCGGATTTAAGTATTCGTGAAAATTTAAATGTTAAAAAAATAGTTATTTGATATAGCCGTCAATTAGCTATGTACAGCCTCTGATGACATATAAATAATTATTGTCAGGTGTAAGAAAATGTAAAAAAAACCACATACTTTCGATAATAATTAGCCTAACTAACACACTATCACAAAGTTCGATAACCTTAATCTTTGTAGCTGGAAAAGTATTGGGCCTAAATCACCGGATCTCAATAAATCAGGAAAAGTTTTCAATTATGTTCGAGGTTGATGTTAAGCAAATTGCCTTTTTCAAGTTATTTGATGACTTGATTGAAATGCTTTTGGAGACTAAAAACTTAGATAGGAACAAGTTATCGAATAAACAATTAGCTGACTTTTCATTTCAGATCCAGAGCGAACTAGATTGGGAAAAAGCTTGTAGTGTTCGGACCCTCAAAAAGTATATTGAGCACGGGTTCAGTTCAAAAGATTATTATAAAAATCAACTTGCCGCTGTTTGGCTTTATCATTCTAAAGAAGGGTATGATCTCGATGTGATCAGGAGATATTTAAAAAATAACCGCATCAGTGACTCACGCTATTGGGATGCTTATCTAAAAAAATTCACCATCCAACTTGAATTGGAGCACGCAATGTTGGAGTCGGTAAAGCATGCCGAATTGGAATCATTAAAGCCTTTTGCTCTAAGGAGATTTAATCATCCTTTTCGCAGAAAGTCTTATTATAACGCACTTGAAGATGCACGAGGTAAAAACAAAGTAGTTTTTATTGAAGGTTCACCGAAAACTGGTAAAACTTTTATTGTAAGCGATTTTCTTACAGAAGCCATAGAAAAAGGCGTTTACAGACGGGTCTTATGGACGACATGTGATGATAACTATACTTTAACTTCCTTTTTGGGAGATTTTTCGAGGGAAATATATACTTTAAAATCTCCCACAGATTATGGAAAAATAACTGAAGCCTTTGAGTACATTCGAGAAAAGGATTTTATTGCCGTCTTTGATGATTTTGAAAAAGCTAACCTTTATACTTTTCTCGATTTCTTAAATAGCTTTTCACATTTTGTTGGGTTAGCACGCTTGTTTATCATCCAAAGAAAAAATGAAAAATTAAATGTTTCTACCGGTGCAAATAAAATAGAAATAACACCCTTTGACCGGTTAGAGCTTACGGAACTTCTTAAAACCAAAAAATTTCCTATTGTTCCGGCGATTATCCAAGACATCTTGACCTGGACAACAGGCTTGCCCTATTTTATTATGCAATATCTTAACAAGATTGGCATTCAGGAAGATATAAATGACCTATATAAGAAACCACTAAATTTCACAACAATGGAAAGACAGGTAAGTGAAATAATTGAACGCATAAATGAGAGTGAAAATGAGTTGCTTAGAATTTTATGTGTGTTAAATGAGCCATTTAAACTTGACACCCTGCTCTTTTTTACAAACGAAATCAATTACACATTTGCCGACGATACTATCCATAAACTATATCAGGAGAATATTATTCAAACAATAGGTGCCGGTTTTTTTGAATTGTCTGGTACGGTCAGGGAGTTTTTACTACCGCTAATTTCAATTGAGAATAAAGTAAAATATCATGCCTTATCTGGCAAATTTTTATTGTCCGATAACAAAGAAAGCAACGATTCAGATAGTGACGGAGAAGTCGCGAAAAGAAATTATAAAGCAATTACACATTTTCAGCAGGCTGGTAATTTTAAATTGGCATTATCTCTTATAAAAAGCAAAGTGGCTCTTTTTAAAAGCAACCTAATGTACAGCCAATTGGATGTTCTTCTTAGAAATCAAAGAGACAATCAAGTAAAAAGCCAGATTGAACCTTTCTATTACGACATATGGCTCGATTATCATTTAGCGCATGCAGCCTTTATTGCGGGTAGATTTGATGAAGGAGTAGATTACATTTATCATTGTCTTGATCGTTCATTAAAAATGAAGCCCTATGATTTGCGAAATCAGGATTGTATCAGCTTTTTTATCAAATCTTTTCAGTTGTATTCAGATTATTTGGACACCTTGATTGATCATCAAATTGCAAGGCAGGTACTTGAACACACACTGGCCCTATTTAAACCTAGGGAATTGGAATGGAATTTAAGGCTCCATGCAATTTCTTTATTATCAGGTTATTTTATCCTCGACGGTGAATTTGAGAAAGCGCTTGAAATTAATGAAAATACGCTACAAGACGCTATTATACTTTCACAGCAAATCATTGGCGTTGCCCATATTCGGATTGGAATGATTTACCTTAAACAAAAGGATAATAATCGAGCCGTATCTCACCTACAAAAAGCCCATGACCTGTTGATTGCATTTGGAGATCGCAGAGCGGCGTTGTGGAGCGCTCGCTATTTAGCTAAAGGTTTGTATCGAAAAGGAGATTTGAAAGACTTTAGTCTCATAAGAGGCGTTCTTGAAACTTGTAGTGAGGCAAATTTGAACCCTCCGGATTATTTATCCTGGCTCAATTATTTCAGGAAAGAACCCGAATTAATTGAGTTTGTTGAACTTTTTGAGCGTGAGCGAGAACGTGTTACACAACTGATTGCGGAAAAAAAGAATGTGGCAGAGTCAAAAAAGGTAAAAGAGAAGGCAGCCGAATATATTTCCATTCTTAAAAATAAAGCAGTTGAAGGGTTCTCTTATAAATCGTATGCTAAACCTTTTGAAAATAATGCGATTAAAATAGACTCCTTGTCAGTTACCTCTTTTAGCAATAAGGTTCAAAAGGTAGCTGTTCCTTATTTTGAATCATTGTTTAAAAGAAAAAGTATTGAGAGCATTTTTTCCTACCATTTAAATAATGCAATTATTAAAGACTGCCTTTTGCTGGGAGAAAAGGGTAAAGAAATTATGGATAGGTTTATTTTTCCAAATCTTGCTTATCTTAAAAATGACTTGACTGACCCCGCTGATTCTATTCGCATGTTATACGCAAGGACTTTTGAAGCGGCGGGTGAAACCAATGCGGCATTTGAAATGCTCAGTATCATCAAACCTGAGAACTACCCCAATGACTTTTTTAATATTAAGGCTAATTGCTACAGTAGAGAAGGCAATTTTGAAAAGGCGTATGAATGTTATCAGTCAGCATTGGAGTTTAGTAATGACGATGCTTGGAGCAAAGGGAAAATTTATAATAATATAGCTCATATTATAATCAAATTCAGGAAAGAACATTTATATCAAGAAGGAATTAGTAGTTGTTTGGCTGCTATGGAGGAAAGGAAAGATGATCGTTTTATTATTCATCCTATAACAAACTTGTTTATTCTTACAACTGAAACTACGACGACGGATCAAATTGAGAAAGTGATTGGACAATTAATTAAGAGATACAGAATTACTTACCGGGAGCTTCAGAAAATTGTTCCGGAAATCTTATCAGAAGAAAAGAAGGACATAATAAAAAATTTATTTGTTAGCTAAGTTGCTTAATTGCTATCTTTTGAGCACCACGAAGTAATAAAACAAATATTTCAATCTTGCTGCTTAATGAAAATTACGCCCCTTATGAAATGCTCCTTCGGCAGATACCGCCGGTGCCGTAGACCGCCCGTCATAATTCACCGGCTGGGTCGTTTCATCACCCCGCGCCAAGGTTTGCGGCAGATCAGTTTCCGTCAGGCTGCGCAGTAACACACTTAGGTTAAAACACTGGCGTACTACCAGGTGCGTCACCCCATTGGCGATTTGCAATTTTCCGAATACCATCAGCAATTTGGACTGCACGATCTCTTTGCGGTATTTATCAAACAAAGCCTGCCAGACCACTAAATTCGCCGAACCCGTTTCGTCTTCCAGTGTCATGAATAATACCCCCTTAGCAGTCCCCGGCCGTTGCCGCACCGTGATCAAGCCCGCCAGCCGCCCAAGCGATGATACTCATACTTAATTAAGTTTTATCCGGTAAAGCCGGAGCATAATAATTTAATAAAAAAACTGCAATCTGTTAATACTTGACGGATCAATTAATTTCGTGCATTTCCAAAAAGTCCAGGCTGTGTTCCAATAAGCCAAAATAGGTCGTATGGTACGGTTGTAAGTTACCCTCAATAAGTTCAATAGCTTGTACCTCACTATTGACTAAAGAACTGATCGTTTCCTGGTCATGAAAGCGGTTGCTGTAACTGGAAAACTGCCGTAACTGCATCGGCAGTACATTGGTACTTTTAAAAAGGCTTGCCAGGTGACCGCAATAACCCTGTTCTAACTCAAACGATTTGACGGAAGCACAATATTATAGAATGCCCCCGCATGTTTACTTTTGGAAAGATCGATGTGCGTGGAAGAATACAATATGCCGTCCACCTTACTTTTATTGATCCATTGGAGTAGTAGCTGCGGGATGATGTATTCCGGTTTAAACGTATCCAAAGTGTTTTTAACCTTGACCGAACACGCTGCGATAAGTGGCCAGATCATGACCGCATACAACGGGTCCCAGTTATACGACACGTTATCCGTTACATGAGCATTGCGTGAATAGATGTCTGAACGCAAATTGAGTAATTGCAATGGCCTGTTATTACTTAATTTGATGGCTTGTATCTCGTTGAAATCCGGCCGCCTCATTTCCTCCCAAGCAGTGTAGATAGAGTTGGAGATATAGAGCGAAGGTAATCCAGGGATACTGTAACGTTGAGTGGCGACCTTTCCCCGCAAATCAAAGGGAATATGAAACAATTCCGGCCGGGTTAACGGAAAATTGCCGTTATGCTTTCTGATCCGAAAAAAGCTACTGTCCACCTGGGCGAACATTTCTTTGTTTAAGTAGCCGTCCGTATTGGCATCTTTCATGAATTTAGCCAGGCGGTTATAAGCACCGTGCAGGTTGCCTGTATAATAGATCTCAATCGTATCCAGGATACCTTCACGCAAGATTTTATTGCGCTTTTTGAAGATTTCCGGGTTGAGCGTCATGCCGTTCACTGGTTCGCTCAAATCTTCAGATGAGTCGACAATTTCACCGAATTCCCTGATTTTATGTGTAATTGTTTGTTTGAAGGATAAACCATCTGGCTGCTCTATTGGCAGGTTAGTGATTTGATGTCTTAAAATCTCTAGGAAATTCATAATTGGACATGGACAAGGTCTTGCGCTAATTTAAACATTATCCCTAAACACCGATGCAATTAAAAAATTACCCGGAATGAAGATATTAGCCTTTAACTGCTATCTTAGACTGGTGAACCTGCCAGACCAAACAAACTTACCGATCAGCCGCTTAGCCGCTTGTTTCAATAACACGGTAGCGACCTATAAATTTTATTGGTTCCTGGCGATCATCGGACGGGTAGAACAGGGAGAGACCACCATCAGCAAACATCATCTTTTTGCCGAAATGGTCGCCCATTCCTGGTTTACTGTCAATTATTTCCACGTTTCTTTCGGCAAGCAGGATAAATTACAACAGGCTATTGAGCGGATCCGATCAACCGAAAGCCTTACGATTGATGCCAGCCGGGCAGCTATCATTCAGCAACTTTCCAGTTCAACCAACAGTTCCACTTCAAAAACATTGCAGCACTTTGATGCCGAAGTACCACACCGTTTTTTAAGCCCTTGGTTCAACGCCAGCGATAAGCCCTTAGCCTATCAGTATTCACAAAGTTTTACCAATAATTGCCCTTACGCCGTTTTTAAAGACCACATCAAGATCAATCCTGAATGGCATGTCTATTTACAAAATAATGCCGGTATTTTGAAAGCCTTTTGTTACTGGAACCTGGCCATGTACCTGCAAACTAAAAATCCTAATGTTCCGGATATTCCCAATAAGCTGATCAGGATACCGGTCAGGAAAAACCTAACCGAACAGCGCAGGTTCTGGGATATCGTGATCGGCGAACTCGGCAGCGTGGATTGCATCTATACCAATAGCCGTTTACAAGTTGGCGCTTATGCCGTGGAGCATTTTATTCCTTACGCCTTTGTGTCGCATGACCTGATCTGGAACCTCATACCAGCCGACCAAAGTTTTAACAGCAGTAAAAGCGATAAGCTACCGATTTTAGACCAGCACTTTCAGCCATTTTTCAACCTGCAAAACCAGGCTGTGGAGATCATCAAATACAAAGCGCCGAAAAATAAATTGTTACAGGATTATCTGACCCTGTTCCCGCTGCTTGAAAACCAGCCGCTCGATCAGCAAAAATTTCTGGAACAGGTGCAGCCACTGATCACCATTGCCAGCAATAATGGTTTTGAATTTCTAACCAGGCCAATGAAAACCGGCCAGCTAAGTCATACGTGATCTTCAAAAGTTACCGTAGATCCCCGCCAGGCCGGAATAAAAGACGGAACCTGGGCCGAAAACCCCTGCCGTTGGCACCCCGCTGCTCTGCCTTGATTAAGGATTCGAAAGCTTTTTGCGTTACGCCATCCGGTGTATCCGAACTCACATCCACTTCTACCCATTCCCGGTTATCAAGCGCATCATTCGGGTCACGTAATACGAGCGGGTAACCTACGAGGTCAAGTTCGCTTAACAGGTCAGCCTGATCCAGCGATCTTAACTTGCAGATCAGCTCATGCCAGGGAAATGCCGGCGATGGATGCAGGTCGGTAAATTGAACTTTGGGGCTCAGGTTGCCATCTGCCAGCCCGTGGTTGTCTTTCAGGTATTGAGCAGTGACCACTGTACAGCCAAACAGATCATTCGGTATACCTCTTTTGATTTTCGGCCGAAAGACATAGTTATAAAGCAGATACATCGGTACGTAACCCAGCGGGCGCGCATAGTCTAATAATAACTGCACCTGGTTTTCACGTCTTATTGCACCCACATAATGCCGCATCTGCGGGTATTTTCCATTACTGATCTTGATCCGTGTACGTGTGGACTGGTGATAAATGATCTTGGCCTGTAGCGCATAAGTGATCAACTGGCCATCATCCTGTATGATGCAGAGTTCCAGGTCATCGCCATGGGTATCTTCCATCGTAGATTCGAACAGGGTAAAGCCCAGATGCGGGAAGTGCGATTTCAGCAGGCGCATTTCATAAACTAGGTTTTGCGTGATCGTGGTCTCATGGATCTTCAAACGCGGTTTCAGCCTGGAAAAGCGTATCCGCGCCCAGCTGTCTTTTGCCGCCGCCTTAAAGACATCACATTCGTCCGGCGGAACCGTAGTGTCAAGATAGTAGATTAGGCTCATAAGCTTAGGTTTAAGCAATAATTGGAAAAGATTTCAAGCCAAGATAAATAATAAAACCTAATAGTCAACGGCGAGCCGCTACTCATCAACGCTTAGACCGGCCAGCGGGTCTGCTGCCTCCCGTTCATGCTTCGCCCAGGCCAGCCATTCCAGGAATGAGGGTGTGGGTGATTGCGCCATCACCAAAGCCGCCAGGTACTCATCCAGTACTTTTAGTTCTCTCCAGCGCTTCGCCTCTTTCAGTAATTTCTTAAATTTTTTCTTTTTTTTCCTGACCTTCCCGGTTTTCATCACCTCTTCTTTATCCACAAAGCTATCTCTCTTAACAATCGCTTCCTGCTGCTCAGCCTCCCGCCGGGCAACCTGTTCCGCGTGTTCCGCCCAGCCTTTTTCCAATTGTCTGCCTGCTATCTCCATCTGGTTCAGGATATCCAGGATCTGGTCTTCCAGGAATTGTTTGCCGTCCCGCCATTCCCTGCCCATATAGTATTCCATCTTAAAAGCCAGCTTCCCCGTCGGGTCATACAACTGGTAACCATGCAGCGTTTCTTTCGGTCTTTTCGTGGTGATCTCCCAGAGCCGCACACGCTGTTGGACTTTGCGCCGGCAAACCAGCGTATCCCTCCCGTCAAATTCGATCCGGTAACCCCGCCGCCGCCAGCATTTGACCAAAGTATCCATGATGCGCAAGGCACGGTTGATATTGCCCGGTGAGACCCGGATGTTCAATTGCCCCAGTTCAGTATGAACTGTGCCGAATTCAGGGTTAGGTTTAGTAATCCGTGAACGCAGCGTATGTTCGGCCGCAATAATCAGTTTATCCGGGTTGACCAACCGATCAGGTACGGCAAAGGACAGTTCCTTTTCGCCGGGAAACAGGATCGGTGGCTCATGCACCTGCCGGGATTCCCGCAAATCAGGTTCGGCAGTTAAGACCGCTTGTGCGTCTGCACTAAGCGGCAGCAGGGGCAGGCGTTCCATAGGTTTGCCGTACTGAATACGCGACCAATGACCTGCCGGTGGCAGCGGCACTTCCATCTTTTTGCACAACTGTTTGATATCCCAGTTGCTCAGGGATAGTTCCTGTTCCAGTTTAGAGACAGGTTTGCTCCAAACATGCTCATACAACTCTTCACGGCTTAGCTTCAGTTGGTCCATCAGCCGCCAAAATAAAAGTAGCTGCACTAACAATTACACCAGTACCCTAATTATTCAGGAAAACAGGCAAGCAAAAAAATATTTTTAAATAAGTATTTTTCGCCGATACCATTCTCCTACATTTACCGTCGCTGGCCAGCAACTGGTCACCTAAAAACCTTATACCATTCATGGAAACCCTCACCACCATCCGAAACGTACTTGCCGGCAATAAGATCTTTGTACCTGCTTACCAGCGCGCTTATTCCTGGGATACCGAAAAGGAAAAAAGTAAACCGGTCAAACAAATCAACGAGTTTATCGCCGACCTGGAAGATTATCATAAGAGCAGTGCGCGGGCGCCCTATTATTTCGGGCATTTTTTGTTTGAGAAACATGAGCAGAACCGTTTCGGCGTCATTGACGGCCAGCAGCGCCTGACCTCCATCGTCATCTTCCTGGCCGCGCTCTTTACCCGGCTGAAAAGCTTGCGCAAACTGACCGAACACGAACAGGAGTTGTACGAGGACATGATCAAACGAAATTCCACTTATCATTTTACTACCGTAGACTACGATCACCAGCTTTTCCGCGATTATGTGATCGATCAAACCAAAAAGAATACCAGCGGACTGGACACTTCCTCCGCGCAGCGCATTGTAGACGCTTTTGACTTTTTTACCGCGTACCTGAATGATAAAACCGACAGCCACCTAATCCGGCTGTTAACCATCGTACAGGAAGCCTCCTGTACGACCCATCCTGTAGCCAATGAGTCTGAAGCGATCCAGATGTTCATCTTTCAAAACAATCGTGGCAAGAAGCCTTCCAACCTGGAGATCATGAAGGCCCAGTTCATGTTCCATATCCACCTCCACGCGGACGGTGATAAAACGGATTTGGTAGACGAACTGAAGACCCGTTTCGAGAAGATTTACAAATCCATATCCTCCATTGAATACCGCATCAATGAAGACGATGTACTGGTATATACGCTCCGCGTCTTCTTTAATTCTCTTTGGGAGACTAGCGCCACGGAGCGGGTTGATAAAATATTGTCCGAAGGGAATGCTATCGCGTTTATCCAAAGCTTTACCCGCACGCTGGCCGAATGTTTTGAATATTTGACCGCTTTCTTTAATACCGATGAAAAAAAACAGATCGAAATTCATTCACTCGTCACCCTCGGCGGTATCGGCATAGCCGTCCCTTTTGTCCTCAAAGCTTATCTCTTTGGTTTGCCCATGAGGCAGGTCACCGAATTATGCGCAGCGCTGGAAATCCTGGTCTTGCGGCACCGGCTCATCGGTACCCGTGCCGACATCACCTCCCGGCTGAACGACGTATATCAAAAGTTCACGCTGGAAAATCCGGGCATCGGCGATATCACCGGCCGGATCCGATGGATGAAAGATATCAGCTATGATTCCTGGTGGTGGGCCTATTGGAACAAGCAGGAACTCGAACGCTCCATCCAGGGCGGGCTTAACCATACAACCGCCAAATTCCTTTTATGGAAGTATGAGAATTTCTTGCGCAGCGGCGGCAAGGCCGGCTACGCGCAAATGCGCTACTCCGATATCGCTTTCCCTGACCTGGAACATATAGCGCCGCAAACGCCTACTAACGGCGAACCCGTGGCCGCCGGCTACCCGGACTATGACGAGGAATTCAGGAACCAGTACGTGAACTGCCTCGGTAATTATCTGCTGTTATCCGCCTCGCATAACCGTTCTATCGGTAACCGGCCCTTCACCGAAAAGCGCAGTACGTACACCTATCTCCAGCAGCAACTGGAGATCCAGCGAATGACGCCAGGCGAGCCTTTATGGACGAAAGAACTGATCGCTGAACGGAAAGCGGAAATCACGAAATTTATCATGGATCATTTTTAGCGCACGGGTGAAAAAGCTTCGCTTCGCAAGCAATAATTCACTAATCAACCCATTTGTCTATCTTTAGCTAATGACGCGCTACGCCAATGTTAACGGGATCAAAACAGAACCAGCCAGTGGCCTTAAAGGCGTATGCCCAGGTTGCGGCAACCCCGTTATCGCCAAATGCGGCAGCGTAAAGGTACACCATTGGGCCCACCGTAAACGCTTCGACTGCGACCCTTGGTGGGAGCCCATGACCCAATGGCATCTCGACTGGCAGAACAAATTCCCTGAAGCCTGGCGCGAGGTTATTTTCCGCGATGAGCAGAGCGGCGAATTTCACCGCGCGGATGTGCATACCCCCAAAGGTATCACCCTGGAGTTCCAGCACTCGGCTATGTCAGCGGAAGAGATGCAAAGCCGCAACGCTTTTTATCCCAAGTTGCTGTGGATTGTCAATGGCCTGCGCTTCAAAGGAGATTTTGATTTTAATAACGCCATACCCGATCCGGAATCCGAATTACTGAAAGACTATAATTTTTCTGTCGATCAGGATGGCCTCGCCAAATTCGCCCACTTTATAAAAAAGGAAGATATCAAAGGCGATGGCAATATGGTCAGGATTTATAGCCTGCACGATGCCGAATTCAAAGCCGTCGCCGACCTGCACAAAAACGCTCAGCATCAATACTGGCTTTTCAACTGGAAATACAAACACCGCGGCTGGCTCACCTGCAGTGCGCCGGTATTCCTCGATTTTGGCGATGAATTCCTTTATTGGATCAAAAAGCGCCAGCAAGTCATCACCACGTTGATCTATCTTCAAATCGTGAAGAAGAAAGATTTTTTGGCCAAATACGGGGCCTAATCCTCCAACTGCAAAAAAACTTGCAGCTAAATGCGAAATTGAGGTTAACCCGCTGTAATTCAACAAGATTATTTTTCATTCTCATTTAATAAGTGTCCTAAAACCGAAATAAAAAGGCCATTCAAAGCTTTCGCGCCTTCCGTTTTCCAGACGAATTCACCAAATTTTATCTTAACCCTAAGACTTGACATCCGCGCACGCCTATGTTACCATAGGCGGTAAACCGGCTATGATCCGGCGATAAACTACCATGTGAATAGTTGAATTTTGACAAAACAGGATATAACATAATAATAGGATATGAAAACAACCATAGAATTTATAACCGCAATCATCGGATTGGTGATTGTATTGATCAACGTAACACGACAGGTTTCACCTGCAACAACGAACATCATGAATGGAAAATCATTAGGAATTATTGCGCTCGTGGTAGTTTGCGCCATTATTGTATTCGGTATTTGCTACCTCATCAAGAGAGATTAAATGCACGGCTTAACACTTAATTTACAATCGTTTATTTTCTTTGCACTAAATTTTTTGGTAAATTCGTATTTACATTAAACGTCATGGCAATTCCCACCACACCCACCGATCAGCAACTGGTCGCCCAACTACGGGAAGGGAATGCCGCAGCCTATACCCAGCTATTTGACCGTTTCCAGCCTACACTATATGTCTATGCCCGGAAGATTACCAAAGACAAAGATGAGGCCGCCGATATCGTGCAGGAAGTCTTTTTATACCTTTGGGACAAACGCGACAGCATCGAATTTGACCATAATATATTAGCTTACCTGTACAGCGCCGTGCGCTATAAATTTTTCAACCTGCTCGATAAAAAGAAAGTCAGGCTGGATTACGCCGACTCGCTGAAAAAATACATGCAGGAAGGCAGCCCTGAAACCGACAACCTTTTGCGCGAACGCGAAATGCTGCGCCTCATCGAAGAACAGATCAGCCTCCTGCCACCAAAACTTAAACTCATCTACGAACTCAGCCGCAAGGCCAATATGAGTACTGCACATATCGCCGAACTCCTTGACGTATCTGAAAAAACCGTGCAGAACCAGGTCAGCCTCGCCGTCAAACAATTAAAAATGAAACTCGGCGCGCTCCAATTAACCGGCCTATTCCTTAGCGCCGAAGCACTTGCCGAACTGATGAAGAAACTGTAATAAAGCTCCGAATTTATCCAAATACAGCAAACCCCTCCTTACTGCGGCAAGCATTGATCTTTTTGAGGGCGATCACTTTATCTACCGCCAGTATTTGCCGTGCCTCAGCCAAGGCTTCGAACCCTTTATTTTGTTCTATTTGTTGGATTTTAGCTTCGTCCAGCCCCGACGTAAACAAATTGTATAGCGTTGTAATGAAAGCCAGGTAGGCGTATACTTCCTCCATCAAACCGAGTAACTCCCACTGTTCGGCCAGTGTCGGAGGAATCGTATCCGTTCCTATTGCGGACTGCTGTTTTTTTATTTCTGAGCTAAGCGCAGTCATTTGACGCTTTAACTTATTGAGCATGCTCTCCAGTTTACCAGTGGTTAACTCGGCCGGATCTCCGAACAGCAGGTCGAGCAATTTGCCTGCTGCCTCATGAGTCCGGTATTTTTTAATTGAAAAGGCAATAGCTCGTAATTTAGCCGTGACGTCGTCACTAACAAGCCGGGCTGTGATGGCCGCCAGTTCGTTGGTGTCTGCTGATAGCCGTGCGATGTCCCGGAAATACCGAATTACATCGCGCGGCAAGCCGCCGGCAAAACAATATGCTAAACAGAAGAAAACAGCTGGTCGACCGATGACCCGCCGCTGTAATAGTCGTTTAGTGCTTTCCAAATCGAGGTATTCCACGTAAACGATACTATCAAAGGCACTGTCGAAAACGTCCCGGAACGGTAACCCGCGACGTTCAAAGTTACTCATCGCATCTTCGGAAACAGAAATTAGAAAAAAACAGCGCGGTATACCAAAGATAGATTTGATGTCATTCAAAAACTGCTCCGCAGAGGCGGCAGATTCCAACTTATCCAACTCATCTATGCCGATGATGACTTGATAGATTTGTGCGGCATCTTTCAGGAAATCGGCGAAAGCTGCGACGATCTCAGGGTTTGATAACGGCTTTTCGGTCAGCGTGTTTGACCGGGTAGTGCCACTTTCAATATACGGCAGTTTAATTCCGCCAGACCAGCCACTGGTAAAAGATTGTTGAAAATCTATCTTTTCAAGCCATTTGACAGCATCCTTGGCTAGTTGCGATTTATCTCTTGAAGAGCCGGTACCATCAAGCCATTGCTCTTCTGAAAAATATCGTCTCCCTAATAAAGAGCCAAGGGGCCGCCGTGCTCTCCGGTCGATAAACGCCAGCAACATCCAAATCACAAATAAGCCAGTACCATAAAATAAGCAATCCGAAGCGCTGTTATAAGATCGGCTGAAAGCGGTACGGTAATAGGCGAAAAAACTTTTATTGGTATCCACTGCAGCTTTGGGTTCATCCAAAGAATGGAACAACTGGCTGAAAGAACTGGTCAAGGCATCTATGTCGGTATTCGGGCTGCGGGATACCACTGTAGCCTTATCGGGTTGAGTGATATTTTTAATATAGATCGTATCCCGCTTGGGTGAAGCTTTGCCGGGGTGGTCGGCAACATAACTCCATCGGAGAAGTGGTGATACCATTATTAATATCAAGCCGCCGATAAAGCACACTGGTTTTAAATGGTTTAGCCAGAGACTGGATATGGGCACCGCTGATCCTCGTTCATAACGCCGTTGCAAATAGCGGTTATTATTTCCGTCAATATTGAGATAAGCCCGGCAAACCGATTTGAAAAGATAAAGGATAAAATCCCGCGCCTCGTACTTTACCGGAGCGGATGCCATTACAGGCAGTACAAGCCGACCATTCATTTCTGGCACTATCCGGTCGCGGCCGCAGTACAATTGTATCAAGGTGCTTTTACCCGCGCCGCGTGAACCCGCTATGCCGATACTCCCCCCTGGCATATGATTAAGCAGGTAGTCCATCTGCTCGCGTGCCTGCGTGCTGATCGTACGCGTTGCATCAAGTACTTCGCCCAGGCCGGTAGTTTCGATCTTGTCAAAGGTCGTTTGATAGGAGACGGCGATATGTTCGTTCAGAATCTTACGCATGACCTCCTTTACCCCCTTTTCGCGCAAACTATCTTTTAGTAAGTTCGAAACCATGCCCAGATGCGCGACATCCATCGTACATTGTGCATACAACCGCCGGCTGTCACGCCTGGCTAAAAAGAATACGAAACGATAATAGTAGCGTATCGTCAGATCCCAAAGACCTAACCAGCGATTGAATAATATGACATTTTGCAAGGTAAAAATACCGGCGGCAAGCAAAAAACTCAGCAGTGTATCATTTACCTGTTTATACATCGGTTGATAAACCAATAATGAGGGCCAAAGATCAGGGAAAAAAACTGGCCCGAAATCTTGTATTATAAACAACGCTTCAAATAAAATGACCAGCCAGACAGGTTTAAAAAACGTTCGGGTAGACCTCTTCTGCCCGGCTTTATACAAAAACGGATGTTTTAAAATAAAATCATCGATCCTTCCTTCGGTTTGATCAAAGTCGGCGATGTCCTTTAGAACTGGTGCCCAAACTTCCGAAGCCTGAACCTTAACTTCACCGGCCAATCGTTCCGCCGGATAATTGGTTTCAGCAAGGCCATTTTGAATGTCAGTATCTTTGATGGCGATGGCTATCGCTTCATCCAGGATTTTGTCGGATTGATAAGGCATTGTATAAAGTTTGGAATTAAAGCTACAAAAAATGAGTTGATTTAAATTATTAAGACTCATGTCCCCGGCTGGAGTAGGAGGAGTATGGTGCCGGTTAATCAAAAGTGTTAAGTCACTTATGCGATTTATAAGGAGCATCCCTCCAAAAAATAATTCAAAATTCTTCGGGAACACATCACCACTTAACTTACATGTATATGAAACGCCTTAAAAGCGCCATTACATGTCAGAAAAGAATACACCCGAAGAACTGATCAAACGCTACCTCGATGGCAACTGCACCCCCGAGGAAAAAGCCCTCGTAGAAAGCTGGCACCTGTTAGATTTTAAAAACAGTGACGAGAACCCCTCCATGCAGGAGATCAACGCCGCCCATGAGCAGATGCGCCATACCATCATGGCCCATGCACAACATAAGACCCGTAGCCTATGGCCACGCCGCATCGCCGCCGCCGCGTCTATCTTATTGATCCTGTCAGCGGGCGGTTACTTCCTGTTCAAAAATAAAGCAACAGTACCACCGCAAACCGCAAGTATACCAAAGACGGATATCCCGCCTGGCAACCAGTCCGCGATCCTGCAATTGTCCAACGGCCAGCAGATCAGCCTGAACCAGGTTAAAGCCGGTACCATCGCCACGCAGGGCAGCACCAACATTACGAAGACCGCTAACAACAGCATTGTCTACAACAACGACAACAATAATGAAAACACAGGCACAGCAACCATCGCCTACAATACCATTACCACCAAACGCGGCAACTATTACCCGCTGACCCTATCGGATGGCACCGTCGCCATACTCGATGCCGGGTCCTCTATCCGCTACCCCGTAGTCTTCACAGGCAGCGAACGTAAAGTAGAGATCACCGGCCAGGTCTATTTCGAGGTTACCCATAATTCAAAAATGCCATTCCGAGTAAGTGTGAAAGGCCAAACCATCGAAGATTTAGGCACCCATTTCAATATCAACGCCTATGACGATGAGCCGAATATCAAAACCACCCTCATCGAAGGCAGCATAAGAATCAACAACGAAAAAACGCTCATACCGGGACAACAAGCCGTAATTACCAACGGCAATATCAGAGTAAAGAAAGCCGATATCGAGCAGGCCATCGCCTGGAAAAATGGCCTGTTTAATTTCGAAGGAATGCCGCTGGCGGATGCTATGCGCCAAATCTCGCGCTGGTATGACGTAGATGTCGAATACCCTGAAGGAACGCCCAGAACCGTATTCCACGGCGAGATGCACCGCAACGTCAATGCCTTACAAGTATTGGAAGTACTTAAATTCTTTAAAGTCAATTTTGAAATCGTACAGGGATTTGACGGGAAGAAGATCCTCGTAAAACCATAACATAACCTAAATAGCAATAAACAGAATGATTAACCAAACCCCCAAGACCATGAAAACAACTTTACGACAATAAAGCAACGGCGAAACTGAGGGTATCTGAGACAAAAAAGCCGCAAAAGTGGTTCGAAGCACTTTTACGGCAAAGTCCGGGTCAACCCTTTCCCGACAAAGTCAGGATAAATAATTTGGAGAACTATTCATGTATTAACCCAAAACTTTACAAAAGTAATGAATTTTACTGCTATTCACGCAGTGCTGCGACCTAACAGCCGACAGCCGCTGCAAACAATTATAAAGGTTATGAAACTAACGACACTCCTGTTGATCATAGCCCTTGTCCAGGCCAGCGCCAAAGGATTCGCCCAGAAAATCAACCTGAACGAAACCAACGCGCCCTTAGAAAAGGTCATCAATACCATCAAGCAACAATCCGGCTATGTGTTCCTATATACCGACCAGGAACTTAAAAACGAAAAGATCACTGTAAAGGTCAGCAATGCAAGCATTGAAGAAACGCTCAAAGCCGCCTTTAAAAATACATCTGTCGATTATAAAATTGTCGGTAATAACATCTTGTTAAAAAAAAATGAACCGACATTCATTGATAAAGCCAGAGCAATATTCGCTCAGGTAACCGTGGCAGGAAAAGTTCAAGATGAAACTGGACAACCGCTTGTCGGTGTAACTGTGAAAATCAAAACCACCAGCCAGGCGACTGCTTCTGATGCAAATGGCACTTTTGCCATTACGGTCCCGGATGACAAAACGATTATTGTTTTTTCGTTTATTGGTTACGAAACCATAGAATTAGCTGCAAAAGATATTGCGTCAGGATCAATTATTAGATTAAAGCCTGTTCAGACGAACTTACAAGAAGTAATCGTTAACAAAGGATACTACTCAGTAAAACAAGAGTTAAACACAGGTAGCACCTTTAAAGTTACCGGAGACAATATCTCCAAGCAACCTGGCATTAATCCTATAGCAGCATTGGAAGGAAGAGTGCCAGGATTATACATTTCTCAATTTTCCGGTATTCCTGGTGCAGGAGTTCAGGTGAAATTGCGGGGCAGAAATAGTATTGGGAGTGGCAATGACCCGTTATATATTGTTGATGGTTTACCTTTTTCATCAATCTCATTAACGAACCCGGGATTGTCAGGCGGAGCTTTAGGGGCTCCCCCCACAACCCCTATTCAGCCATCAACTGGTCTAAGTCCCTTTAATTCATTAAACCCTTCCGATATTGAAGATATACAAATTTTGAAAGACGCTGATGCTACCGCTATTTATGGTTCCCGGGGCGCAAATGGTGTAATACTTATTACTACCAAAAAGGGCCGCCCAGGAAGAACAAAAGTAGATTTAAATTTAACGAGCGGTATAGGGAATGTAGCTAGTAGATTACCTCTACTGAACACACAACAGTATCTTAAGCTTCGACGGGAGGCATTTGCCAACGATGGTAAAACGCCGATTGCATCAGATTATGATATCAATGGGACTTGGGACACCACACGTTATACTGACTGGCAAAAAGAAATGATAGGGAGAACTGCACGATATTCTAATGGGCAGATTTCCGTTAGTGGGGGGAATACAAATACCCAATTTCGACTTAATGCAGGGAGTTCGCGTCAGGACGCAGTTTTTCCGGGAGGTGATCATGATTCACAAGTAAACGTTGGGATGACGGTGAATTATGTTTCCAACGATCAAAAACTCAAAATGCAATTCATCGCTCGTTATTCAAACGAATCCAACCTAGTTCATGCGAGCGATTATACCGCGAAAATAGTACTTGCTCCAGACGCACCAGCTATATATGACAATAATGGCAACTTAAATTGGCAGAACGGAACATGGACTAATCCTTTAAGCACAACTTTTACCCCAAATCAGTCCGATATAAATAGTTTGACGGGAAATATAGATCTTAATTACAAACTTTTCTCCGATCTGACCTTGAAAACCAGTGCAGGATATACAAGGAAGCAAATTGACCAAACAGTCAAACGGTTCTCAGGCGTAGTTTTTGCGCCCACAAACGATATTAGACAATTGGATATTGCCAACGGATACAACTTAATTTGGCAGGTTGAACCCGGTATTGAATATGTTAAAAAGATTGCATCCGGACAGCTAAATGTTCTTATTGGAGCCACCTTTCAAAAAAACATTTCCGATAGTTATACTTTCGGTGGTTATGGTTTCAGCAGTGATGCTTTACTGTCGAACGTAAATTTTGCCTCAACAATCTACTCTGGTTACAATGCGAATACTCAATATCGGTATGGAGCCTTATATAGCCGTATCGGCTACAATTGGCAAGACAAATATTTATTTAACATTGTTGGAAGACGGGATGGAAGTAGCCGGTTTGGTCCAGGTAACCAATTTGGGAATTTCGGTTCAATTGGTGCAGCATGGATATTTTCAAAAGAAAATTTTTTAAAAAATGTTTCCTGGTTAAGCTTGGGTAAACTCAGAGCCAGTTATGGGGTTACGGGAAATGATCAAATTTCTGACTACCAATATTTAAGTACGTATGGCAGCAATAGCAATGTTATCTATCAGAATATTGCAGGATTAACGCCTGGCCGTATAGCAAATCCATATTACGCATGGGAATCGGTGCAGAAGGTAGATGTAGGATTGGAACTTGGTATGCTTAATGATAGAGTCAATCTTTCTTTAGATTATTATCATAATAAGACAAATAACTCTTTAGTGCAACAACCGCTTCCTTCCATCGCAGGATTTACCAGCGTTATTACAAATTTCCCTGCGACTGTGCAGAATACTGGATTTGAGTTATCACTGAATACCGTTAACATAAACACAAACGATTTTACATGGGTTAGTGATTTTAATATTTCTTTTCCCAAAAATAAACTAGCATCGTTTCCTGGACTAGAAACAAATACGACATATATAAATCAGTATCTCGTAGGAATGCCGTTATCCCTGCGTAAGTTGTATCACTATGTAGGTATCGATACACAGACAGGAATTCCGATCATGGAAGACTTCAACCATGACGGATTAATAAACACTAACGACCAGCGACTAGTAGCTGCGCCCCAACAAACATTTCATGGTGGTTTGGAAAATCATTTTAACTATAAATCATTTAGCTTCAGTTTTGATTTTCAGTTTGTAAAACAGACCGGGTATAATTACATCAACTATTTCTCTTTGAGGGTATCTCAGAATACTAATAAACCAGTATATCTCCTCGACCATTGGAGGACATCGGGTGACAATGCTCAATTGCCCAAAGCAACAACGGGGGCAATCGCTACCTACAACACGGCACTCAGCAATTTCCAGGGCAGCGATGTTATCATTAGTGATGCCTCCTTCGCACGGCTAAAAAACATCCAATTGTCATATACTTTACCAAAAAAATGGGAGGCGAAGACGCAATTAAAGAATACAAAAATTTCTTTAACTGCACAAAATCTATTTACCATAACTAAATATCTGGGATTGGACCCGGAAAACCAAGGTTTGGCGTTACCGCCTATGAGAATGTACACTATTGGTTTTCAAACAAGCTTTTAATTAACATAAATCGAAAAACCATGAACATTATAAATATACACAAAATACAATGCCTTATTTTTCTAAGTCTATTACTTGTAAGCTGTAAAAAAATACTAAATGTATCACCTCCGTCGAATCAATTGGTCACAACCAGCGTATTTGCATCGGACGATGTCGCAATTGCTGCTCAACTTGCTGTTTATAGCCAAATGAAGTTAGATAATTATAGTATAGACAAAATTACCGGGCTTTCCTCGGACGAATTATTTACATATGCAACCGACCAGACTACCAAGGATTTCTATACCAATTCGCTCAGCGCTGTTTTGGATGAAACTGGCACCGGCAACTTATGGAAAAGTCACTATAACTATATTTACGAAGAAAATGCGATTCTTGAAAATTTAGGAAAATCCACTGGAATTAGCTCGCGTGTTAAACAACAGTTAACTGGAGAAGCAAAGTTTATGCTCGGATTTTTCTATTTTAGGTTAGTTAATTTATACGGAAATGTTCCGTTGGTTATAACAACTGATCCTAAAGTCAATGCATCGCTTTCTCGAGCTACACAAACGGATATCTATAATTACATCATCTCGCAGTTGACTGAAGCGTTAAGCCTTTTGAGCGAAAATTATGTTGATGCTTCTTCCGTTAAAACATCTATCGATCGTGTACGTCCGACAAAATCAGCTGCAAGTGCTTTGTTAGCGAGGGTTTATCTATACAACAAGCAATACAGCGAAGCTGGGCAACAGGCAACGAACGTTATTAACAATTCAGTTTACAAATTATGTAGTTTAGACAGCGTTTTTCTGATAAATAATGCTGAAGCGATTTGGCAGCTTATGCAACCACCTACAGCATCCGCTACTGCCGAGGGATCATTTTTTGTTCTGACTGCTGCACCTAGTGGAAGCAATACGTCAACAATCAGTACTCTATTGTTGTCAGCATTCGAAAATGGAGACTCCCGTAGAACCAAATGGATCGGAACATTTGGTACAGGTGCATCAGCTATCTACTTCAATAATAAATACAAAGCTGGGCCAAATGCTACAGGCGCTCCAAAAGAATATTCTGTAGTATTTCGATTAGCTGAGCAATACTTGATACGTGCAGAAGTACGTGCACAGCAAAATGATCTAATCGGTGCAATCGCCGATGTAAATGCAGTTAGAAAACGAACCGGGCTGTCGGGGCTTCCTTTAACACTAACACAACCCGATGTAATAAAAGCAATCTATCACGAAAGACAAGTAGAGTTTTTTTGTGAAGCTCATCGCTGGTTCGATCTCAAACGGAGTGGAATGATTGACTTAGTAATGGGAGGCCCAAATGGTGTTTGTAAAGCAAAAGGAGGAAACTGGCAAAGTTACCAACAGCTATATCCTGTTCCGGTAACAGATATAACGAATAACTCTAATATTTTACAAAATCCTGGATATTAAGTATTAACATGCCAATACGAAAAATTATTTACGCATAAGGCAATCTCGTTTCTGCGATTTCCGTGCGATTATTTTCTAATGGTAATTTAAAAAAGTCATCATGAAAAATAAATTACTCAAATTAATAGCAATAACAATCTTTTCTTGTTTTAGCCGACAATTGATTGCTCAGAAAACCACGAAATTGAATTTTTTAGAAGAAATTAAAGTAGGGACTCCTTTTGCCAACCATACTTTTACTAAAGTAGCTTATTATAAAAGTAAAAATCTAAGTGTTTCAGAATTTCGAGGAAAGTGGTTGATTTTTGATTTTTGGGCATATAATTGTAGCGGATGTATTAATTCCTTTCCCAAAATCAATAAGCTGCAGGCTATGTTGAAGGATATTGCAAGTTTTGTTATGATTTGCCCTGACACATCCGCAAACGAAATTACCTATAAAAAGTACAAAAACGGACTTTCACTAACAATGCCTTGCGCGTTTGATAATGCAGTGAAAGGATTTAGCCTACCTAGATATGTTTTTATTGATCCATCGGGCATAGTCAGGGCCTATACTCCAAATATTAGCGAAGATCAAATGATTCATATTATAAAAGGAGATGATAATGATAAGTCTCTGAGGACTTATTATACGAATGACAAGACAGTTCTTTTAGGTCTGAGGGAGAGCGGGGATGATATTAATTCTCCTTATTTTTTGGAGTCATGGAAAAACATCGATTCGAGTCTTAAAGGTAGATCGTTGCTGGCTAAATGGGATAATAGTCATCGTACCGGACAATTTGGAAATCTTAGGGGAGTAGGCACCGATGGGGATAAATTTGAAATCTTAGGTGCGAACCTAAACGAACTTTATATGATTGCTTATACCGGACAGGGGCATGTGGGTGTAAAAGATACATTGTACGGGAAGTTTTGGCCAAAACCTGTGTTAGAGGTAAAAGACTCTATCTTATTCGCAGATGCCAATACCCTGTATAATTACAGTCAGAAAGTACTTATCCAAGATGCAAATTACAGTTTTAAGACACATATAATGCGTGAAGATTTATATCGTTATTTCGGATTTAATGTTACGATAGAGACAAGAAAAATGCCGTATTGGAAACTGGTTACGTTAAACACGAAATTTAAAAATATAATAAACGATTCATTAGTAACAGGCACGGGTGCTCAAAGAGAAATCCCGAGCTCAAAGGAGCTTATTTCTACAAGATATGGACTCAGTAAAACAGTTGCTCTCATTTCGAAAATCAACGACTTGCCTGTTTTCAATGAAACTGGACTAGATGACTTTGTATCTTTTAAATTGGAGATTGATATAGATCTATTAAAAGGAGAGAAAGATACTGACTCAATTCTTGGCTATTTTCAAAAAAAGTACGGATTGAATTTAGTAAAAGGAGAAAAGGAAATACGCGTATTAGTAATAAGGGATAAAAAAGCTGACTTTGCTAATTAATTGATTTTTGATGTGAATTGTAATGAAAAAAATATTCTTTATATGCTGTTTGATATTAATTCAACAATATGTATCCGCTCAACATGTAGTACTTATCTCAATCGATGGGCTTCATCCTGATATGTACCTCGACAAAACTTGGCCTGCGCCGAATCTACAATATCTTATGAAACAGGGTACTTATGCCGATCATTGTTTGAGTGTGTTCCCGGCCTATACTCATCCTGCGCACGCGGCTATGGAGACAGGTGCGTTGCCAGCGCGCAGCAGAATTGCATATAACCAGCCTATAGGCAGTAAAGGGGAATGGTATTGGTATTATAAAGCGATAAAAGCTCCGACTATTTGGCAGGCCCTGAAGGATCAAGGCAAAACTACCGCTGCTATTATGTGGCCGAACGTGGTTGACGGACCAATCACTTACAATCTTTCGGAAATATGGGATAAAGATCACCCCAATGATCGGGCGACAGTAGTGCGGCAACATGCGATACCCAAAGGTTTGTACGAAGAAATTGAGATGAATGCGACGGGTAAGCTAGATAGTACCAGTATGAATGACAGCTTTTTTAGTTTAGATGAAAATGCTGGGCGTATGGCAGCCTATGTTTTTAAGAAGTATAAACCTGATTTTTTAGCCTTACATTTTGCCTGTGTGGATGGACAAGAACATGAGCATGGACGAGACGCCGATAGTGTGCGAATGGCCGTTTCTGCAAACGACAGAGCGATTGGAAACCTTATACAAGCTATCGATCAAAGCGGGTTAAAGGACAGCACCACGGTGATTATCGTAGGAGACCATGGCTTCAGCACGATCCATCAGGTGATGCGTCCGAATTTACTGATAAAAAATCAGCCAGCACTATTCGTTGCAGCGGGAGGCTCCTGTTTTTTGTATCGTTATGCCAATACCAAAAAAATGGATGAGACTAATATTATTCAAGGTGTTACGGATAGTCTAAATAAACTTCCATTAGAAGTACGTAAGCTATTTCGCATCATTAACCGGAATGAATTGGACCAAATGGGTGCGGACAGCGCTGCATTAATCGCTTTAGCAGCTGTTCCCGGTACAGTATTCAGTAGTTCGACCGCAGCCGCTCCGGCAGTTAACCGCGGTCCGGGCACGCTTATACAAAACAGTACCTTGAATGGTTTATTGATACCCATGGCCGGTGGTCACCACGGCTTCGATCCTGCTATTCCTGATATGTGGACAGGATTTATCGCCTATGGCGCTGGTATTAAAAAAAGCGGACATATTCAGGAAATGGCGGTAGTAAATATTGCCCCGCTTGTAGCCAGTTTATTAGGGATAGAATTTAAAACACCCGATGGCCATATTGTGCCAGGAATAATCGTGAATCATGATAAAAAATAATGAAAATAAAAAATCTATCAAATGGGGCATTATTGGTTGTGGTAATGTGACCGAAGTGAAAAGTGGCCCTGCCTTTAATGAGGTGCCTCACTCAAAACTAGTTGCAGTAATGCGGCGTAATGCCGCATTGGCCGCAGACTATGCTAGGCGACATAAAGTTTCCAAATGGTACAGCCAGGCCGAAGAATTAATCGCCGATCCGGAGGTCAACGCGATATACGTGGCTACACCACCGGCTTACCATGAAGAGTATGTGATCAAAGCGCTGGAGTATGGCAAAATGGTCTATGTGGAAAAGCCCGTAACTACGACGGTAGAATCCTGTGAACGGATGGTCGAAGCGGAGCATGCTTTTAGGGGCAAATTATGTGTTGCACATTACCGCAGGGCTTTGCCTTATTTCAACGGAATCAAGGGAATGCTTGACCAGGGAACGATCGGTAAAGTCAAAATGGTCAAATTGACTATGCTTCAACCTTACCGCAATGACCTGATTGCCAAAACGGAATATAACTGGCGGGTAGTTCCGGCGTTGTCGGGTGGGGGGTTGTTTTTTGACTTGGCACCGCATCAGTTGGATATTTTAATGTGGATGTTAGGTGAACCTGTGAGCTGTCAGGGTATCTCGTTAAATCACGCAGGGCTTTATGAAGCCGATGATACCGTAGTCGGGACAATTCAGTTCCCGAATGGGGTGCTGTTTACCGGAGATTGGTGTTTTACTGTACCTAATCATTTAAAACAGGACCGCTGCGAGATCATTGGAGAAAAAGGTGCCATCAAGTTTGAAATGTTTGGCAAGCGTTTTACGGTGAAAACCGAGGATGGCATTGAAAGCTTCGACTATGACCACCCGCGCCACATCCAGCAACCAATGATTGGGAAAGTCGTGAATTATTTTTTGGGGAACGGCCTCAACCCTTGTTCGGCAAATGACGCTTTAAAAAGCCTGCAAGTAATGGAGGCATTTCAGCGAAAAAATGAAAAGGATTTTAAATTCATTGAATTATAAGCATAGCGTATGAAAAATATTAGAATTGGTTTAGTGGTGGTGTTGATCTGTTTTTGTTGGATAGCAAAAGCTCAAATTCAGCCCGACCCGGCGCATTGGGCCTATGGTCTGAAGAAATTAACGGGTAATATTTCCGAAGTACATTTGAAATGTACTATTGATGAAGGTTGGCATATTTATGCCCAAAAGCAAACGGATGAATTTATCGGCACCAAAACCAAGATCGGTTTTACCAAAACACCTGGCCTGACACTAATAGGCACACCAGTGGAAGTCGGTAAAAGGGAAAAATACACGGTCAAGGAAGTTGGCATCACCAACTATGAATATGCCGGCACAGTGGATTTTGTACAAAAAGCCACCATAAAAACTGGAATAAAAGAACTGAAAGGCACCATCACCTACCAGACGTGCACCCACGACCATTGTCTGGCCGAGAAAACCATAGATTTTACCATACCGGTCAACTAAAACAGCGAAATATCATGAAAAATCGGAGCTTTTTTCGAAAAGTCAGGCCATGCCTTTGCTTATTTCTCTGCATAAACTGTGTGTCCTGCTCGGTTTTAAGATCGGGTAATCAAGCGCATGAAGCCAAATCCTACCGCATAACCGCGGTTGGCTTAACTGGTGAATATCCAATGGATCTGGCTACTGCACTAGAAGGCGCCTTCATCACGCAGATCGAGCCTGTCATAATCAAAGAACAACTTACTGAACAACAAAGCCGATTTTGCTTTTCGGTAAAAGTTAACGATGAAGCCGCCTTAAACAGGTTGGTGTCACGGTTAAAATCTTCAGGCTTGCAGGTCTGCAGTGTTTTACAAGATTAATAGGAACGATATGACGATAGTTAGCACCAAACATACCCTTAAACAAAAGATCGACGGACTCTGGCTACAAGTCGGCAACACACCTATGCTGGAGATCACCTATACATACCAGGACGGTGCGCCCCAAACCATCCTGGTCAAAGACGAACATTACAGCCCTACCGGCAGTATCAAAGACCGTATGGCGCTCTACATTTTGCAAAAAGCTTACGAAAACGGCACCATCAAGGCTGGCGATAAAATTGTCGAAGCCACCAGCGGCAATACAGGTATCGCGTTCGCCGCCATCGGTCGCATGCTCGGCCACCCCGTCAAAATCATCATGCCCGACTGGCTCAGCCAGGAACGTATGGATATCATCACCAGCCTCGGTGCGGAAATCCAATTGATAAGCGCCGCGGACGGCGGCTTTAAACGCTGCATCCAAGTCGCTGAAACGCTCCAGCACGATGAACGCATGTTCCTGCCGAGGCAGTTCGAGAATAGCCTGAATGCCGAAGCCCATGAAAAAACCACCGGCCGTGAGATCGCTAACCAATTGCTATTGCTCAATATCAAAAAGCCTTATGCTTTTATCGCAGGCGTAGGCACCGGCGGCACCATTATGGGTGCCGGAAAACAGCTTAAAAAATTGTTCCCCGCTATTAAACTGCACCCGCTGGAACCTGCCGAAAGCCCAACCCTGACAACCGGTTATAAAAACGGCAAACACCGCATACAGGGTATTTCCGACGAGTTTATACCGGCTATCCTTGACCTCGCTATGCTCGACAAGATCATACAGGTTAATGACGGAGACGCTATCCTGATGGCGCAAAAGCTGGGCAAAGACCTGGGTTTAGGCGTAGGCATTTCGTCCGGTGCTAACCTGGTCGGGGCGATCAAAGTACAGAAGGGCGGTGGTGAAGGCCAAACAGTCATTACCGTATTTCCTGACAGTAATAAGAAATACCTGTCCACTGACCTGATGAAAGAAGAGCCCGTTAAGCTGGGCTATCTATCACCTGATATCCGGTTGCTCCATTGTCGTATCGTAAATAAATAATCATGGCGTTTCAAGAAATTTCCTCTACTGATCACAGCCTGCTGCTTTACCGTATCGACTTCCTGCCCTATGATGAGGCACAGGAAATTAAAGCGGCCTTTTTAAAAATATACGGTGAGTATATGGATCAGTTATTTCATTTACAGAAGCTCTGCCGGGATTATGAACTCATTGCTGATTGCGTAAGGTTAAGAGTTCCCTTGAAAGAAAGCGACCATCAGTTGGAATGTTTAATGAGGGAACTGGCATGAGCACAATCGTAACTTTTATTTCCGGTTTTGTAGGTGGATTAGCCGCATTACTTATGCCCTGCATCTTTCCGATGCTGCCTTTAACGGTAGGCTTTTTTACCAAACGCCATCATAACCGCAGGCAGGGTATCCGCGACGCCCTGCTTTACGGTTTGGCGATCATACTCATTTATGTTGGCCTGGGCATGGCTATCACCATTGTTTTTGGTGCCAGCGCATTGAACAACCTCGCCACCAATGGCGTATTTAATCTCGGTTTCTTTTTATTGCTGGTCGTATTTGCCGCCTCTTTCCTTGGGGCATTTGAACTCACTTTGCCCAGCAAATGGATCAATAAAGCCGAAGAGAATACCGGTAAAAAAGGTTTCGGTGGCATCCTGATGATGGCTGCCGTACTGGCGCTGGTTTCCTTTAGCTGTACCGGTCCCATTATCGGTACGCTACTGGTACAAGCCGCCGGCAGCGGCCAACGGCTCGGCCCCGTCATTGGTATGCTCGGTTTTTCCATCGCTTTAGCTTTACCGTTCGTTCTGTTCGCGTTGTTCCCGTCATGGCTGCAAAGCCTGCCCAAATCAGGCGGCTGGATGGAGACGATTAAAACCTCGCTCGGCTTTTTAGAATTAGGCTTGTCCTTAAAATTTTTATCAAACGTCGATCTGGCCTATCACTGGCATTGGTTTGACCGTGAGGTATTCCTCGTCTTATGGATAATGATCTCTGGTTGTTTTGGTTTATATCTGCTTGGCAAGTTGCATTTAGAGGATCACCTTACAAAAGGCATTGGCGTACCCCGGCTGTTTTCGGGTATACTGGTTGGTGCGTTTAGCCTGTATATGATCCCCGGGCTATGGGGTGCGCCTTTAAAATCAATCGCCGCCTTTTTACCACCGCAGGATACTCAAGATTTCGATTTATACACACAATCATTCAAGATGACGCCCCAAAGCGGGTATGGTTTAGTCAGGGCCGGGGCCGCTGGAACAAAACACAAAGACTTGTTTCATGCCCCATTAGGCCTGTCAGCTTTCTTTGATTACGAGGAAGGCATGGCCTATGCTATGTCAGTCAACAAACCTGTACTCATTGATTTTACTGGCCATGCCTGTGTCAACTGCCGGAAAATGGAAGCAGCCATCTGGCCTGATCCCAAAGTACTGCCGCTTATCCGTGACGAATATGTACTCATCCAGTTATATGTTGATGATAAAACGGCAGTAGGCAGTTCCACCATTGGCGAGATCAACAGCAAGCTGCAAGCCGAAAAGTTCAACAGTAACAGCCAGCCCGACTATGTATTGCTGGATAATAAAGGTAAGTTATTGACCCAACCTGTAGGCGCGATATACAATGCCGCCGTTTATGCAGCTTATTTACAGAGCGGACTCAACAAATTTAAAAAGTTATGAAAACAAGACTGGTATTATTAACGCTATTCATAGCCGCCAAAACTGCGTCGGCGCAGCAGGTGACCGTAAAAGGTAATCTGCACAGTACAGATTCGCTGCGTGTCATTTTAGCAGATGTGAAAAAAGCCGATACCCTTTGGACTGTTGACGGCAGCTTTCAGTTTACCCGTCAGACCTGTGGGGCCTTGCTGCGCCTTTCTTTCTATCGTGCGAAAACCAAGCAAAACACCGTTCGTAAATTCTTTGCAACTACCGGTGAAGCAAGCATCAGCGCCGATACCACGATCATTTTGAGTGATCCGAAACTGCAAGACATCTATCAGGAATTTACTAAACGGTACCAGCCGACGGCGACTATCAAATCAAATTTAGGCCAATTATATTTTGCTCAACATGAAATCACCAGGGAGGAAAAAGCCGCGTTAAACAAGTTAACCGAGGCAGCAAGCGACCTGCAGTTTGCCGGAGTAAAACGGTTTGTCAAAGAGAATAAGGATAACCTGGTAGGCGGTTATGTATTAGCTAATTATTTATACAACCTGCCGGATATTGAGCAAACGGATTCACTCTACAGGCTGTTTAGCCCGCAATTAATTCAGACCTCTTATCCTTTACATGAATTCCGGAAAGAACTGGATATCAAAATGAGCCTGTTACCCGGTCATGTTCCGCCAGAACTTTCCGGCATAGACATTAGAGGAAAAGCATTTACTGTCGCCAGTTTAAAGGGTAAATACGTCCTGTTGGATTTTTGGGGTAGCTGGTGCCTGCCTTGTTTATCGGGCTTGCCTAAGATGAAGGCGGCCTATGAAAAATATAAAGATAGGATCGCTTTTGTGAGTATTGCCTGCCATGATAAAGAAATTAAATGGCGCGCAATGGTTACCAAACAAAATATGACCTGGACGCAATTGCTGGATGATAAAAAAGACCGCATCGCCCGGCAATACTATGTCGAAACTTTCCCGACCAAGATATTGATCGGACCAGACGGCAAAGTGATACAGGTTTTCAAAGGCGAAGGCAACGATTTTTATGACCAACTGGACAAAGTCCTGCAAAAATAAACCTCCTCGTTCTTTAGTTTTTTCAATTATGAGAAACAGTAATAGTTAGTTAAATAGTCAATTGTCCCTGCCGATGGAGCGGCAGGGGCTTTTTGAACATGAGGAAAGAAATGGAACATCCCGATGTAATCGCCTTTTTATTTATAGTGGCTTTTATCATTTGGCTATGTATAAAAATCAATGAAGATGACAAAGAATAAAATGATGAGATAGAAAAATAACAACCTAAACAAAATAAAAACATCAAACTGCTCCCCGCATAAGAAAACTGGAAATTTTAAAAAGGACGGGAACCAGCAGCCTGCTGATACGCGGGCTTGCCCTGGTCGTCCTTTGGGTATTCCAGTACCTCTTAGCGGCCAAGGTATTGTCCCGCTTATAGGCAATAAAAAATGACCATACAACACCTATGCAAACACCTACGAAATCAACCTGGCTCAAGTGGAGCGAAACCCGTTACCAGCTCTTACAGGACAACCTCACTTTATTACAGCAAGAAGACCAAAATGAACTACGCAACACGCAAGCCAAACTGGCGCACATCCGCAGCGATTTACTGGAACTACGGCAGGAAGTCATCCGCCTCGGTTTTAAAAATCCTACCGAAGAGATCTGGTTCCTGAAAACAGTACTTCCGAAATACAGTAGCCAGCATTATTTATACAGCGAATGGCTGCATGTCCTCAGTCGTAAGCCTAAAGGCAGCCCGCGCAGTATCCTGCAACACTACCTCTGCTTTATCAAACAGGCCGACCATTTTATCGATAACCATTACGCTTTCTACCAATATTACCAGCTTCAGCTTTCCGTTTCCGATGAGCAATATTTTATCCGCAACATTACGGCAGAAGGCACCGCGCATTTACCCCTGGCCGACCCGCAATTCAGCACCGAGGTCAGTGACCTCTTCGGGCGCTTTATCGCGTTGGACATCCTGCGGGAATGGTTGTTACAAAAGATCAGGGAAATGGACGGTTTCCCCGTACTCGATAGCTGGCAGGAACCTTTCACCGGCCGCCGGCTGCAATGGACAAGCAACCGCACCAACCTGGTCGAAATCATCTATGGCCTTTATTACACCGGGCAACTGAACCACGGGCAGGCGACCCTCAATGATATTATCCGGCTGATGGAAGATGTATTTCAAATCGAACTGAAACAGGTACACCGGGATTTCGGTAATATCCGCGACCGCAAAAGACTAACTCCCACTTATTTCCTGGAGCAAATGCAAAAATGTATCCGGGACGTGGTGGAACAGGATATGGCCTACGATCCCGCCAAAAAACAGTACGCCTGATGATCAAACCAACCCGCATAAACCCAATCGCTAAATTTTTAAATAAAAGTTAAAAAAGACCATGGATGTGACCACCACGAAGTGTTTTCGCCGATATTTTAGTGTTTAACCAAATATTAAAACTATGGACATCAATTTTGAAAATGCAAGTTTTAAAGACTTCGAGGACATCCCTGGGATGGATTTTTATGGATGGGCGGACCAGTTCGATCAATATGTCAACAACTGGGACAGCCGCGGCCACTGGAACTACCGGCAGGAAAGCTTGAACGGCTGCCAGCCGGAAGTCGAACTCGCCGGTCATCCTGGCAAAAGCTTCGTCGCACTCGTCTTTAACGATTACCTCGGCCTGACCCAGCACCCCAAAGTCAAGGCGGCCGCTATCGCCGCCATCGAGCAATACGGCGCGGGGGCTGCCGCCTCACCCGCCATCGGTGGGCATTTCAGCTATCACCAGCAAATCGAAGAAAAGATCGCCCGTTTCTTCCGGCGAGAAAGTGCCGTATTATTCACCACCGGCTACACCGCCAACAGCGCGACCATTCAGTCCCTGCTCAAAGCGCCAGATGTGGCTATCGTGGATATGGGTATCCACGCCAGCATGTACGAAGGTTGCGGGCATACGAATATCAAAATGTTCCCGCATAACGATATGTATTACTTGGAACGGATCCTGAAGGAAACCCAGGGGCAATACCGCACCCGCATGGTGATCGTGGACGGTGTTTATTCCCAACCAGCGGATATCGTCAAACTGGATGAAGTGGTGAAACTCTCTAAACATTACGGCGCTTATACCGCGATGGATGACGCGCATGGCGTTGGTGTAATTGGAGAAACCGGGCGCGGTGTGATCGAACTGTACGATTTGTTCCCGGATGTTGATATTATCACCGGTACCTTCAGCAAAACTTTCGGGCACCTCGGCGGCTATGTGATAGCTGATCCAAAAGTGGTTAACTATTTAAAATTCCAGGCCAGACAGCATATCTTCTCGGTCAGCGCTACACCCGCTTCGGCCTGCATCCTCAAAAGCATTGACCTGATCGATGAGGAGCCTGGTCTGCGGGATAAGCTACGGGATAACATCCATTACCTGAAAAACGGCCTGGACGAAATGGGCTTTGATACCGGCAATACCCAATCGGCCATCATCCCGGTGATGACAGGCAAACCCGACCTCAACGCCGAAGCCTGCCGGCTGCTCATCGAAGCCGGGGTCTATGCCAATCAGATCGGTTATCCCGCGGTCGCCCGCAAGAACGCGCGCATCCGTATGAGCCTCATGGCTACCCACACCCGCGAACAAATGGACCGGGTGCTCAATGCCTGGGAATGGGTCGGTGGCAAACTGAACCTCACTAAACGAGTCACGAACTAAAAATCTATGGGAAAAAAGAACAGGGACGAAACAATGCGCAAGCTGATCGACGCCGTAGGCGAAATACTGAAAGAAAAAGGTTATGCCGGTTTAGGTATCAACCGCATCGCGCTGCGCGCCGGTGTCAGCAAAGAGTTGATCTACCGGTATTTTGAGGGGTTGAACAACCTCGTCAAGATCTATATCCACTCGAAAGATTACTGGCTGCCCCTGTTCGACAAGATCCAAACACACCCCTCGCCGGGTAAAGACCAGGTACTGGATACTTTTATCGCCCTGTTCCAGGAGCAGTTCCGGTTCTTTTTCCAGGAGCCTGAAATGCAAAAGTTCATCCTTTGGCAGATCAGCGAGGTCAATCCCCTGATGCGCAGCATCTCGGAAAAGCGGGAAACCGAAGGCGCAAAATTATTAGCCCTGACCGAAGATCATTTCAGGGATTCGGGTATCAATTTTAAAGCGGTGGCGGCATTGCTGCTGGGCGGTATTTATTATGTGGTACTCCATGCCAGCGCCAATAAAAGCACCGTTGCCGGTATAGATGCCAACCTGGAGAGAGACCGGGAGGAAATATTAAAAACCATTGAGCAAATATTGGTCTGGGCCTGGGAGGCCGCAGCCCAAAAGAAAAGTCAATAATTTTATTTACCTATATTAGCAACGATAAAAAATGAAAATAAGAAACAGTAAAGTCTTTTAGACATATCAGCTATTTATAGCATTCACGATCTTCTTGGCCTTTATAAAACCGCGAATTTTAAAATGAGAACCAGAAGCAAGTGCAATGCCCGCAGGAGTGCGGGCGTACTTGTTCTATGTTCTCCGGGTCACTTCGCGGTACCTTTAAAGGCATAGGCAAGGAAACCCGCACTATTGCTTAATTCAAGCGGCACCGCCCGATTCAACATACCTTCCAGAAATAAATTGTTCACTGACAGTCAACCTGTTTCAGCGAAACAGTACAGGTATGTTCAAAATATTCGCGGCCCGCCATTATAAACTTAATACTATGGGAATGAGCAAGAGATTAAACAAGGAGACGACCTACCCCTTTTATTGGCTGGACGAACTGGCCGAAATCACATTAAACCCTGATAAAATAACGTTGAAGCCTTAAAGCCTCCCGAACTCCAGGTTATTCGAGAACGCCTGCCCGGCGAATTCAACCGGATCAGCGCGACCCTGAAAACCCAGGCTTTCTGCCTTTACTCCAGTGAGCAGCTGAAAGTAGCAGCCGGCCATTATGACCAGGCCATCCGTTTACTCCTACAACAAGCGCAGATCAACCTCGCGCAATATCCGGTAAACAGCCCGCTCCGTGAAACCGGGCAGCTGCTATTAGATCATCTAAATGAACTTAACCAAAGCGTCCATCAGCGTTATCAAACCTATCTGAACGCGCCGCCACCGGAAAACCCTGACACCCCCGCGTTTTACAAAGTGCTATGCCGCCTTAGCGTTGACCAGATCGCCATTATTTTAAAAGCGGCAGATGATATTAAACTCGTGGTCACCCGATCTTTCAGCCAGGTGCTCAAAAGCATCGTGCCCTTCCTGTCCACTGAGCGTTTTAAGAACTTCTCCTGGAAAAGCGCCCGCAGCAGCAGTTACAAAATGGAAGGCAGCGATAAAGCCGTCGCCATTCAGACGCTTGAAGCTTTAATAGATAAAATTAAGGAATACTAATGAACTGGTTAACCTAGTAAAAAGACTAATAGTGCGCAGGTTAGCTTTTTTCCGACAGGTATAAGGTATCACGGTGAGTAGTCGTATCGCCTTGAATCTTAAACGTCCTGATCACCGGAATTCCTTTTTTATCCTTTTTAGGAGCTTGTTTATTGCTGATACTGAAAAAACCAAAAAAGCAGGTAAGTATAAGCGCCAAAATGAAGGTATTTACCTGCCAACGGGAGGTGCCGGTTATATTGCCGGTTGTAATAGTGAGTATTGGCCCCGGCGGATCAAGCACCGGGTTACCGTTCGCATCTTTAACTATATTCCCCTGGGCGTCTGTCACCTGCTTTTGTATAGGATCAAGGTTACCCGTTAAGGCGCCCAAAGTGGATAAACCCAATAATATCGAAATGATAAAGAGCGCCCAGGTAGCGATCAGCAAATAGATCAGTGGCTGGTTTATGCCGCCGATGATATCTTTGGAAAAAGTAACGGATAAAGTAATGATCGCGGTCGAAAGTGTAATCAATTGTTTAGTAAGGTCGGATGCAAAATCGAATGCTTTTTTTTGATTTTCTTCCATGTTTGGAATATTTGAGGTACCCGACATATCAGCAGAATGGAAATCTTGGACAAAACTTAAAGAAAAAAGCAGTAACGCCACCTATCGATCTGTTTTCAACAACAGCTTCATCATATGATATCAGATAATTAACAGCTTCGGCAACACGAGCATTGGTTTTTACGGTCAATTCTGCATCTTTTAATTGATCGAGGCTGCCCAGATCAATTTCAGAGTTCCCTGATACAAAGTGACGCTGAATTTCACCTTTGCTTTCGCTGTTGACCGATATAGCGGAATTAAAACTGCCGCTGGGCGACGATATTTTTAATTTAACTTTTTGCATGATAGGTGAAGATTCAATTTGTACTGTTAAATATAAACAGAAAAATTCATCCGTTTCTGTAAAAATCTTTCCCTAACTCCATTTTAATTCCCTCATTATCATCAGGCTTCCAAAGCTGCAAAAAGGGTGCAGCCCAAAGTTGAAGTTTTTGCGCGTTGCCCATTCCGGCAATTTTGTGTCAACAAACGGCAGTGAACCTGCCCATTACAAACAAAAAGCAAAACATCATGAATCATTTACTTCACCAAATCAGCTGGCACCAATACCTAAGCGCCGCCCTTGTAGCCGCTATTATTTATTACCTAATCGTAATCGTACGCTGCTTCCGCCCCGAATTGCAAAACCTGCAAAAGCGCATCAGCGGTGAAGAACAAGATAACTACTTACAGGCCCTGCAATACCAGCCAACTGAAGAAGAAATAATCCCTGCACCCGTTCAAAGCCAAGGCGAATATATACACCACCAGGAAAGCATCAGCGACACCGACATACTCACCGGGCAATTGAAAGCCTGCATCGCCAAAGCTGCCGACAAACCCTTTGCGCCCGCCGTGCTGATCCCTCAACTCAAACAAATACTGCAACAATATACTGCATTCGCCGCCACCAAGCGGCCCGCGATCAATCACCTGGTCGTCAATGAATGTGAAAAAACCGGCACCGCCCTGCTGACCGAAGAAGAAGTGGATCAGTGGTGGGAACGTTAGCAGGCCTGCCGCTTCCGACCCGCGCCCGTTAACCGGGGCCGGGCAACGGAAGACAACCAACCAACAGCATTTGCTGACCGAACGTCCCGGTGCATAGCGCCAGGCTAGAGCCGACAAAGGGGAAACGGTGGCAGCAAAATTCCCACCCCTCCCGATAGCATCGGGGGCGGGTATGGGAAAATCATGCCCTGAATATTTAACCCAACGATAAGTGAAAATGAAAAAGTGCAAGAGAAACATCGCGGGCAAAGCCCTGAAATTTAGCGCCCTGTGCGCATTACTACTCACCCAGATCCTGCAAGCCAGCGCGCAGGATGGCAACGCCGGCATTCAACAAGCCAACACCCAAGTACGCGGCTATTTTGAAAGCGGTACCAATTTAATGTACGCCATCGGGGCCATTGTCGGCCTCATCGGCGCTGTCAAAGTGTACCAGAAATGGAACTCGGGTGACCAGGACACTTCCAAAGTTGCCGCCGCCTGGTTCGGCTCCTGCATCTTCCTCGTGGTCGTGGCCACCATCATCAAATCATTTTTCGGGATCTAAGCACAGCAGCCATGAAAACACAATTGATCAAACAACTGCACCACTACCTGCTGCATAACCATACCGACCTGCTCATCGCTTTGCAGGAAGAACACCGGCTGGAGCATTACCTCCAACAAAAGGTGGAATCCGTGAGTGACCTGCTGGTGCAGCTACAGGAGGAACAACGTCCCGCCTATGTCATCGAAGCCCTGTGTCTCGAAGAACTCACCCGCGACCTGCGGCCATCGCGCTTCAATTATATGCGCGAACTGCTGGAAGAGGAATTTGAGCAGGACTACCAAAGGATGAACCAAAGCGGCATACTGACCTATGAACTCATTAACCTCATCGGTGCCTGTGAACCCATTTTCGAGGTGTTCGCCTTCGGCGAAGAAAACGAGGACAGCCGTGAGTTGAAACACGCCGTCATGGGCATGATCGCCGAATACCTGGAACGCTAAGCAAAGAGAGGACGAAAAGAAGGAACAGCAATGGCTTATAATCCATTACAGCATTTAAGGGACAATATCGCTGCCATCCGCATCGCGCTGGATTTTCGCGAAGGCATCGTGCCGCGAGGCGATGACATCCAAACCCTGCGTGCCTATTCCGGCTTCGGCGGACTTAAAGCCGTGCTTTTCCCTGCCGGTGAAAAAGAAGAGTGGATCAAGCGCAATGCCTCACAAAATGACCTGAAGCTGTACCCCTCCATGATGGAACTGTACACTTTGCTACAGGAACGCCTGCCCGAAGCTGAATATCGCAGCGCGGTTCAGTCCATCCGCGACAGCATCCTGACCGCTTACTATACCCCGGAGATCGTGCCCCAAACCTTGTTCGCCGTTTTAAAGGAACAGGGTATCAGCCCGAAACGCCCCTATGAACCCAGCAGCGGCGCGGGCGTCTTCGTCACCGAGTTGATCAAGGCTTTCCCCGAAACCGAACAGGTCACCGCCGTCGAAAAAGATTTGGTCACCGGCATGGTATTACAGGCGCTGGCGGCAACTTTGCCCGTTCCCGTAAGCGTGCATGTCAAAGGGTTGGAAGAAACTGATGATAGCGAGAACGGGCAGCATGACCTCATCGTCAGCAATATTCCTTTCGGCAGTTTCCGTGTCTTTGATCCCGCATTTCCTGACTTAGACATTTCCGGCAAGATCCATAACTATTTTTTCGCTAAGGGGCTGGACAAACTGGCGGATGGCGGCATCCTGGCCTTTATTACCAGCAACGCATTCCTGGACAGCCCCGATAATGAAGCAGCGCGGCGCTATCTTTTTCAACATGCTGATTTTGTCAGCCTGGCTGTAATGCCGGATAATTTAATGAAGGATACCGGCAATACCCAAGCGCCCAGTCATTTACTGATCGTGCAAAAGCATACCGGCAAGACCGAACCTGCCTTTGGCGAAGACCTGCTGCTGGAAAGCATACCCGCACGCAATGAGTTCGGGGAATATCATACCAATCAATACCAGGTACTTTACCCGGATGTAATTACAGGCAGCGATATCCGGCCGGGGAAGAACCAATACGGACAGGCCCATCAAGTCATTTGGCAACCGGGGGACATCAACGAAATAGGCGATAAACTAAAGGCAATTATCAGCACCGATTTGTCCATCAATTTTAAACGGGAAGCATTTCTAAAAGCGCAGGAGGCCATAGTGCCCGCCAAAGAAATATTGCCCGAACAAAAACCATCGCTGAGCTATTTGCCTATGCCGGAAAGCAAGGCGACAAAAGTCACCGTACAGCTCGGCCTGTTTGATACCGCCCCCGTGGAAAATATCAACCGGGCCATGGATTATATCAATCTCCTCGACGAAAGCACCATCCACAAAGACACCGCGCGGATCATCGGGATTATCAAGACCAAAGATAAGCCAGACCATGAAACCCTGGTGCTGATCACCGCCAAACACCGGGACAGCAAGCAATACCTGTATAAGTTCTATCCCAATTTTTCAGAACTCCATTTTTCCGCCAATTGGATGAACGGCGGTTTGCTTAGCCATGAACTGAACGGCCTGGTTAACGCCCTTCAACAATACAATCATGATTTCTATTTCACCGGCGACCAGAGCCTGAAGGAGCATTTTAATTTTGGCAGGAACGCCGAGATCTATTTCCGCACGCTCACACCTTTTCACCAGGAAGGCAGTCTCGTGGCGATGAACGGACAGGCCGGAACAATTCATCAAATCAACGAAACCCGTACCCAGGCTATCTTTGAACCGCTGGCCGATCAAAAAGACGCCCGCTTTTATGAACGCTATATCCTGGTGCGGGATACCTACCTCGCGCTGGCCGAGATCGAAAACCTGCGCCAGGTGGAATACTCCATTTTCCGGGCCGACCTGAATATCGCCTATAACGAATTCACCCGCGCTTACGGGGAATTTAACCGCCCGGCCAACCGCCGCCTGATCCTGGCCGATGAAAAGGAAGGTTTTAAATTGCTGTCTTCCATCGAAGTAAAGGAAGGTAATGATTTCAAACCGGCAGATATTTTAAACGGGCCGGTATTCAAAACCAAAGAGGCGTTTAAGACCGATGACCCCGTGGCCGCTTTAGCCCGCTGCCTGAATGAAAAAGGCGCGGTGGATCTCGGCTTCATCGGCGCGGCTACCGGTCTGTCACAAGAGGAAGTGACCATCGCCCTGTACAGCCATATTTGTTTAAACCCGGAAAATAAAACCTGGGAAACCCTGGAAAAATACCTGTCCGGCAACGTGGTGGAGAAACTCGCCATCGCCGGACAAAAAGCAGCCGAATCACCCGATGACCCACAACTGCAACATAGCCTGCAGGCCATCACGCGGGTGCAACCCGAACGCATCCCGTTTGAATTACTGGTGCTGGACTTTAACCTCGGCGAACGCTGGTTCCCGCTTAACTATTATGAGCGCTTCGCTTCGGACTTCTTCCAGTTACCGGTCACCATCGCTTACCTGCACGGCAGCGATAGTTTCAAAGTAGCCACCAAAGGCAGCAACCTGAAGATCAGCCGGGAATTCGCCATCAGCCCGAAAGAAAGCAGCCGGACTACCTATGGTTATACCCTGCTGGAACACGCGCTGGAAAACACCAGCCCTTATTTTAGCTACGAGGTGAACTTAGGCGGCGGCAAAACCAAACGTTACCCCGATAACGAAGCCATCCAGCTGGCGCACCAAAAGATCGAGCAGATCCGCGCGGGCTTTGTCAATTGGCTGGGCGAACTGCCGGTAGACGAAAAATTAGAGCTCGAAAAACTGTATAACGATACCTTCAACTGCTACCGCCTGCGCGAATATGACGGCAGCCACCTGAGTTTCCCCGGCCTGGATAAAAAGGCGCTGGGCATCGAAGATCTCTACAGTTCGCAAAAGAACGCCGCCTGGCGCATTGTGCAGAACCGGGGCGCGTTGATCGATCATGAAGTTGGTTTAGGTAAAACCCTGACCATGATCGTGGCCGCGCAGGAAATGAAGCGGTTGGGTATCGTGCATAAACCTATGATCCTGGCGCTGAAAGCCAATGTCAGCACCATCGCCGAAACCTACCGCAAGGCTTATCCCGCCGCCAAAATACTCGCACCTGGCGAAAATGATTTTACGCCGGATAAAAGGGTGCGTTTGTTCCATGAGATCAAGAATAACCACTGGGACTGCATCATCCTGACCCATGACCAGTTCGGCAAGATCCCGCAGTCGCCGGAAGTACAGCAGCGTATCTTTCAAAAGGAACTGGAGAACGTGGAGCAGGATCTCGATACCCTGCTGAACGAGGGCGGCGATATCTCCCGCCGGATGCTCAAAGGGCTGGAAGTCCGCAAAAAGAACCTCGCGGCCAAACTCAAAACGCTGGAGCATGAACTGGAGGGCAAAAAGGATAAAGGCATTGATTTCAAGGAAATGGGAGTCGATCACCTGTTCGTGGATGAATCGCACAAATTCAAGAACCTCACCTTCACCACCCGCCATGACCGGGTAGCGGGCCTGGGCAATACCGAAGGCAGCCAGAAAGCGCTGAACATGCTGTTCGCCGTCCGCACCTTGCAGGAACGTTTCAACAGCGACCTCTGCGTGACCTTTCTGAGCGGTACGCCCATCTCCAACAGCCTGACCGAAATGTATTTGATCTTCAAATACCTGCGCCCGAACGAAATGGAGCGCCAGTGCATCGAGAATTTTGACGGCTGGGCAGCGGTGTTCGCCAAGAAAACCACCGACTTCGAGTTCTCGGTCACCAACGAGATCATCGCCAAGGAACGCTTCCGCCATTTTATCAAGGTGCCGGAACTGGCGCTGTTCTACAACGAGATCACGGATTATAAAACGGCGAAGCATATTGCTTTAGATAAGCCGGCATTGGATGAGTACTTAATCAACATCCCGCCGACACCCGAACAGGCCGAATTTATCAAACGCCTGATGCAATTCGCCAAGACCGGCGATGCCACGCTGATCGGCCGGCCGCCGCTATCGGAAGATGAAGATAAAGGCAGGATGCTGATCGCCACCAATTACGCCAAAAAGATGGCGGCGGATATGCGGCTGATCGACCCGCACAAATATGAAGATCACCCGGATTTTAAGGTCAACGTCTGCGCACGCAAGCTGGCCGAATTGTACGAGGGCAGCCAAAAGGAACGCGGTACGCAGATCGTGTTTTGCGATATCGGCACTCCCAAGCCGGATAGCTTTAATATTTATGATGCGCTGAAAAAGAAGCTGGTGCGCGATATGAACATCCCCGCCGCACAGGTCACCTATATCCATGACTGGACGGATAAGCAAAAGCCCGAACTGTTCAAAAAGATGAACCGCGGCGATATCCGCATTTTGATCGGCAGCACCGAGAAAGCCGGTACCGGCCTCAACGTACAGGAAAGAGTGATCGCTATGCACCATTTGGATATCCCCTGGAAACCTAGTGAACTCGAGCAGCGTAACGGGCGTGGCGCCCGACAGGGCAATAAACTGGCGAAATCAGGCTACGGCAACAAGGTGCAGAATTTTATCTATGCGGTCGAGCAGTCGCTGGACAATTACAAGTTCAACCTGCTGAAGAACAAGCAGAATTTTATCTCGCAGATGAAGAACTGCGAACTCAGCCAGCGCAGCATCGATGAAGGCTCTATGGATGAAAAGAGCGGCATGAACTTTTCCGAATACATCGCCATCCTTTCCGGCGATACCACGCTGCTGGAGAAAACCAAGCTGGAGAAAAAAATCGCCGTTATGGAGAGCCTGAAGACGGCGCACTTCAAAGAGGCCGTGCGTGTGCGCTATCAAACAGAAAGGCTGGAAAAGGAAAGCGAGGCCAGCCAGCGCACTCTGAAAGCGCTGGAAGCCGACCAGCAACAATACCACGCGGTACTGAAACGGGAAAAAGACGGCAGCAAATCCAACCCGATCCGCCTGAAAGAGGTGCAGAGCGCCGATGCCGCAGCTATCGGCAAATACCTGATCAAGCTTTACCAGGCCTGGAAACCCAAAAGCAACAGCGAGAACCCCAAAGAACTCGGCGAACTCTATGGCTTTAAACTCTACATCCGGCACGAGGTATCCCTAAGCAACCTCGATGGCAAGGCGATGAACAATGCCTATAACAGCCTGTACGCCGAACGGCCGGAGTGCTCCATACGCTATACCTTCAGTTCCGGCGCGCCGAATACGGATAACCCAAAAAACGCGGCCCGCTATTTTATCAACGCGATTGATAAAGTGGACGACCTGGTGTTGAAATACCAAAAAGAGATCAGGGAGATCGCCGAACAATTGCCGCAATTGAAGGCGATGCAGGCCAAACCCTTTGAGCAGGAAGCGGAACTCCAGGCCATGAAATCCGAACTGGCCAGGCTGGAGCGCGAGATCGCGCAGAATATCAAGGCCAAACAGGAGGCGCAGCAGGAACAACCGGAGCAGGGGTTAATGCCGGAAATCGGATCTGTTGCCGGACAAAATGTGGGGGCTGGTGAGGGGAAAATAGAGACCGTCCCCGAAGCTAAAGTAGTGAATATAGGTGCTGTTGAAGCAAAAACACCGTTGGAACAATGGGCGGTGGATATCGTAGCTGAGGGCCAGGCGCTTACAGCGCGCGTCGACCAGGCCTTCAAAAAAACAAAGGGGGTGCGCTTATGAAAACGCTGCACTTTGACCATATCCGCTGCCCGCTGCACCGCTATACTTTTTCGGTGAAAGCCATACGCCACTGGGTGGAACAAACCTGCGAAGGACGGGTGCTGAACCTCTTTGCCGGTGAAACCAGACTGAACGTGAATGAGGTCCGCAACGACCTTGATCCGGACATGCCGGCCGATTTTCATGAGGATGCGCTAATATTCCTGCGCGGCTGGACAGGTGAGGCATTCAACACCATCCTGCTGGACCCGCCTTATGCCTACCGCAAAAGTATGGAACTCTACAAGGGTATGATTTGCAGCCCATTCCGGCAGCTCAAAGATGCCATCCCTGCCTGCCTCGCACCAAACGGCCTGGTCATCACTTTCGGCTATCATTCCATCGTGATGGGGGTTAACCGCGGGTTTACGCTGGAATGCTTAGCACTGTTTAGCCACGGCGGGGCCATTCATGATACCATCGCTGCTGCAGAACGCTATTCTCCGGAACAATTCATCCACTACAATAACCACCAACGTTATGAACAACAGCATCTATAACATCAACAAAGGCATTAATAAAAGCATCGAGTTCCGCGGCCTGCGGGCGCAGTACATCTGGTATTTCGCCGGCCTGGTCATGGGCTTGTTAATTGTTTTTGCCGCGCTTTACATCATCGGTGCCGGAACGATCATCTGCCTGGCCGTTACCGGCAGCGCAGCCGCTTACGGCAGCCTTAAAATATTCAGCCTGAGCCGCAAGTACGGCGAGCACGGTCTCATGAAAGCGGCTGCAAAAAAACGCTTGCCCAAAGTACTGAAATCTTACAGCCGCCGCATCTTCCAACAATTCACCTTTAAAAACACCAGCCATGAAAAATAAACTGGAACCCCGGATCCTGCGCTTTGAGCAGGTCAGCTTTGTGATCGATATCGACAGGCAGGTTTTACGGCAAACCGATAAACCCGAACATGAGATCTCCTTTATCAAGGATATGACCGATATGGGCGACCATTACCTGCTCCCATGGGATACCGAAAAGCAGACCGTCAGCCATGACCCGGAAAAAGCCGAACCCTTGATTATTGATCAACTGGTTTGGCTGGACTCCGAAGGCATGTCCGAAAAATACGGCATCCCTGTAGAAAAGCTGCAAACCATGCGTGATTTTGAAGTCATCGTGGATCAGGAAGCTTTAAAGCAGCGTCATGAGGGCATACTTCCCCAAATCGACCTGGCCGGTGAAAAATTCATCATCGACCTGCGTTTACAGGAACTCAGGCATGCCCAATACTTCTTCCCGGTGATCAGCCTGAAAAGTTTTGAGCTGACCGGTGACGGCTGGCACTACGAAGCTTTTTATCACCCGGTTATGAAGCAGGTAGTGGAGCTTGACCCCAAGCTGCTGGAATTCCCCGAAGGCGTCATCAAGGTGAAAATCCCCACTGAACTCGGCCTTGATCCGGTCGGCACCGCCCGGATCTATGGCATGGATGAACGCGAAGTGCTGCGCCGCCACCCTATACAAAAAGATTTAAAAGCCGAAATGATCCCGCTGAGCGAAGCTCATGTCCCCGCCATGATCCAGCGCAATAAGGAAGCGCTTCAGCAGGCGCATCGGGAAAACGCGCAGCGGATGAAACCCAGGCAAAGGCCGAAATTTTAAAACCTAACCAATTAACGAGCGAGAAAGATCAGTGAAGATGGAAAAAGAATTAAAAAATATACTGCCCCTTATGGGTATCGAGCATGACTGCATCCTGTCCAAACAGGGGGAATATACCGTCGCCTACCGCGTGCAGTTACCCGAGATATTCACCCTGTCCGACGAGGATTATGAAAACATGCACCAGGCCTGGGTCAAAGCTATCCGGGTATTGCCCAAAGACAGCGTGCTGCATAAACAGGACTGGTTCACCCGGCGGGAAGTGTTGGCCGGCGCGGAGAAAAACGACAGCTTTTTGTCGGGAGCGGCCAAACGGTATTTCGAAGGACGGCCCTACCTGGCGCATGATTGCCTGCTGTACCTGACCAAAAAACCGAAAGGCCGTATCAAAAGCAGTTCACTGTTTTCGACACTGCTGCGCCCGGCTTTAGTCCCTAAAGAAACCTTACAGGTGCAGGCCCGCCAGGAGTTTCTGGATACCTGCACCCAGTTCAAGCGCCTGCTGGAAGATACGCGCCTGATCAGCCTGACCCGCCTGACCGCCAACGAGCTGCAAAGCCAGTTGAATAAAACAGGGCTGATTGAACGCTATTGCTTCCTGTCCGAAGATGAGAGCCAGCGGCTGATCAAGGATATTAACCTGTCGGATAGTGTCCGGATCGGCAGCCAGCAAATGGCGGTCTATACTTTGGGTGATGCTGAGCAACTGGCCGCGCATTGCGGCTCCCGCCTGACCTATGATGCTTATTCTACTGACCAGACCCGCTTCCCCGTTAGCTTCGCCGCAGGCCTGGGGCTATTGCTGGATTGCAGCCATATCTATAACCAGTATATTTTCATCGGCGACGCGCAGGCCACCCTGCGCCAGCTGGAGAAGAAACGCCTGCGCCTGCAATCGCTTTCGGCCTATTCCCGCGAAAACGCCATTTCACTGGACGCCACCAATGATTTTCTGAACGAGGCGATCAGCCAGCAGCGGTTACCGGTGAAGGCGCATTGCAATGTGATGATCTGGTCTAATAATGAAACGCGTTTAAAGGAAAACGGTAACAAGGTTGTTTCCGCGCTGGCAGCGATGGATGCCGCCGGTAAGCCCGAAACCGACGGCGCGGCGCAGATCTGGTGGGCTGGCATCCCCGGCAATGGCGGCGATTTTCCGCTCAACGATACCTTTGATACGTTCGCTGAACAGGCTGCCTGCTTCCTCAACCTGGAGAGCAATTATCGCAGCGACCCACCGGCGGAAGGCATCCGTTTTTGTGACCGCTTATCCGGCAAACCTGTTTATGCCGACCTCTATGATGCCCCGCGGCATAACGGCATTACCAGCAATATGGGCACGCTCGTTTGCGGCACCTCTGGCGGCGGCAAATCCATAACCGTTAACCATATCCTGCGTTCACTTTATGACCAGGGCGCGCATTGCGTGACAGTCGATATCGGCGGCAGTTATAAAGGCCTTTGTGGTTTAGTTGGTGGTTATTATTTCACTTATGAAGAACATAACCCCATCAGATTCAATCCATTCTATTTGGGCAAGGGCGATGTATTGGACACGGAGAAAAAAGAAAGCCTGAAAGCCTTATTGGTTTCCCTTTGGAAAGGCGAGAATGAAACTTTCAACCGTGCGGAATACGTCGCCCTGTCCAATGCCCTGCAAGGTTATTATGAACAACTGGCGCAGAACCCCGGCTTGTTCCCGGGCTTCAATTCCTTTTACGATTACCTGGAGGGCGACTACCGGAAAGTGCTGGAAAGCCACCGGGTCAAGGAACGTGATTTCGATATGGATAATTTCCTGTACGTGCTGCGCCCGTATTACAAAGGCGGCGAGTTTGACTATTTGCTGAATGCTACGGAAAACCTCGAACTATTGAGCCAGCCCTTTATCGTTTTTGAGCTGGATCAGATCAAAGACCACCCGATCCTGTTCCCGGTAGTGACCCTCATCATCATGGAACTGTTCATCTCCAAGATGCGCAAACTGCCTGGCTTGCGTAAAGTACTGACGATTGACGAAGCCTGGAAGGCTATTGCCAAATCAGGTATGGCTGAGTTCCTGCGTTACGCTTTCAAGACCATCCGTAAGTTCAACGGCATCCCCATTGTCATTACCCAGGAACTGGAAGACCTGATCAATTCCCCGGTGATCAAGGATGCCATTATCAATAACGCCGATATCAAGATCCTGATGGATATGCGCAAGTTCCAGGGCAAGTTCAGCAAGTTACAGGACGCGCTCGGCTTGTCCGACAAAGGCAAAACCATCCTGCTTTCGGTCAACAAGGATAACCGCGAGATCTTCATCGATATCGGCGGGCAGGTGATGAAGGTTTATAAAAACGAACTCTGCCCCGAAGAATACTATGCTTTTACTACGGAAGGCCGAGAGCGGGTAAAAGTGCTCGAATACGCCGAAAAGTATGGCAGTGTCGAACAGGGTATCAAAGCCCTGGTCGCCGAATTACAAACTTCAAAAGCAGCTTAATATGAGAACAACCATTAAAACACCAACTGTCATCATCTGTTTGTTTTTTTTCCTCACCGGAACAGAAGTAAAAGCGCAGATCCCCGGTGTCAGCCTGGTTACCGGGGTGATCAAAAAGGTGATTGTGGCCATCGACCTGAAAGTGCAGCAATTGCAAAACCAGACCCTGGTGCTGCAAAACGCAGAACAGCAATTGGAGAACTCGCTCCATCTCTCCAGCCTGAACGGCATCTCCGATTGGCTGAGCAAGGAAAAAGAACTCTACACCGGTTATTACCAGGAACTCAACAAGGTCAGGGGACTGATCGCGGATTACGATGCAGTCAAAAGTATCATCAGCAAACAAAAGCAACTGGTCGTGGAATACCAGCAGGCGAACGCGCTTTTCCACCGGGACGCGCATTTTTCAGCCTCAGAATTGCAATACATGGGTAATATCTATAACGGTATTTTACAGGAAAGCCTGCGCAACCTCGATGAGTTGCTGCTGGTCGTCAGTGACCTTAGCACCCGGATGGACGATGCCGAACGCCTGCAAAAGATCAGTGAGGCGGCCAAGGCCATGCAAACCAACCTCGACCATCTGCGCCAGTTTAACCGGCAGAACGCCGGCCTGAGTTTGCTGCGCGCCAAAGATGCGCAGGACCGGCAAAACGTGAAACAACTTTATGGGATCAACTAAATAAACACGCTATGAAAACGATGTTTAAAACCCTTTTGATTTTTTTCCTTGCCGGCCTATGGTGCTTTCACGCAAAGGCGCAGTTCTTAGGTGGCTTTTTCAGCCAGCAGTTGCAGCAGCGCAAGATCATGGTCGCACAGATCGCGCAATACGAACTCTACCTCGGCGCATTGAAAACCGCCTATCATGTCAGCGAAACGGGACTGAATACCGCGCATGACCTGAAGAACGGTACTTTCCATTTGCACAACGCCTATCTCAGTTCGCTGGAGCAGGTGAACCCGCTGATCCGAAACAGTCCGAAGGGCAAGGCCATTGCCGATCTTAACAGTCAAACCTTAAAGCTATTTGCGGACGAAGCCGACTGGCAGCGGCAGCAAAAGCTATTGACCACAACTGAAATGACCTACCTGCAAAAAGTCCGGGATAACCTGGCCGCCAAATGCCAGCTGGATATGGACGAATTGCTGCTGGTACTTACGCCGGGCAAACTGCAACTGACCGATGCGCAGCGGCTGGAAAGGCTCGATAAAATTTACGACCGGATGAAAGATAAGTATGCTTTTGCCGGGTCATTTACTGCCCAGTGCCGCAAACTGGCGCTGAACCGGAAACAGCACCGGCAGGACAACGACCAGCTTAAGAAGCTCTACGGGATTCAATAACCTTAAAAAAGTGAAGGAGAATAGTGATGAAGAAATCAATTTTAACCAGCCTGTTGTGCGTTGGCCTTGCGCTAAGCGCACCGTTCAGCGGCCGGGCGCAGTCCGTGGCGGATGTTATCCAGCAACTGGTGCTGGACTATCAAAAACTGGCCAGCCTGAAAAACATCCTCGGCCAGATGTACACCGGCTATACCGTGCTAAGCAAGGGCTACGGCGCGGTTAAAGGGGTAGCCCAGGGCAACTTCAGTTTGCAGGAGGCTTTCCTGGACGGCCTCTACCTGGTCAGCCCGGCTGTCCGCAAATATCCGCGGGTAAGCGATATTATCAATGACCAGGCGCAACTTGTTAGGGAATATAAAAGTGCTTCCGGTGCCTTTCGCCAGGATCAGCATTTTAGCCCGGATGAGCTGGCTTATATGATGAATATCTACAATAACCTGGTGAGCCAAAGCCTGAAGAATCTGGATGACCTGTCGATGGTCGTCACCGATAGCCGGTTACGCATGAGTGATGCGGAACGGCTGACGGCCATTGACCGCATCTACATGGAGAGCCATAACCAGTTGAGTTACCTGCGCAAGTTCAATGACCAAGCCGCGCGGATCAGCTGGCAGCGGGCGCAGGGGACGGCCGACCGGCAGGGGATCAAATCCATTTATGGTTTAAACGAATAAGCTATGAAAAACAAGATTTATAAGGTGGCTTTCGCAGCCATCCTCGCCACGTTTATGCCTCTATTTTCCCATGCGGAAGGTATCGCCGATGACCTGCATAGTTTGCAAGGTATGCTCGACCAGCTTTACAACCAGATGCTGCCCTTGTGCAGCGGCATGATCGGGGTCGCCCGTGGGATCGCCGGTTTCGCTACCCTGTGGTATATCGGCGCGCGGATCTGGAAACACTTGGCAGCGGCAGAACCCGTAGACGTTTATCCCTTACTGCGCCCTTTCGCTATCGGTTTTTGCATCCTGGCTTTCCCGGCAGTACTGGGGCTGATCAACGGTGTATTGCAGCCGGTGGTTACTGCCACCCAAGGGATGGTGACGAATACCAACCAGGCCATTGCCCGCCTGTTGGCAGACGGCAAACCTGATGCGGCCGAAGTCTCGCCTAATGACCAGAACAGCGATCCCGACAAATGGTATCAATACAGTCACCCGGATGGCTCAGGCGGCGATATAGCCACTGCAAATCCGATCTCCGATGCTTTTTCCGGCTGGAGTATCAAAAACTGGGCAAGGAAATTTATCACGGAAGTGCTGAACGTGCTTTTCCAGGCGGCGGCGCTTTGCCTCGATACCGTCCGCACTTTTAAGCTGATCGTGCTGGCCATACTCGGCCCGCTCTGTTTCGGGCTGAGCATTTTCGAGGGCTTCCAGCATAGCCTGAAGCAATGGCTGGCGCGCTACGTGAATGTCTTTATGTGGCTGCCTGTGGCGAATATCTTCGGGGCGATCATCGCCAAAGTCCAGGAGAACATGATCATCAATATCCAGAACGGGAACCTCGGCGGCAATGAATTCGGCAATACCAGCACGGCTTACCTGATCTTCCTGCTCATTGGTATCGTCGGCTATTTCACGGTGCCAAGCGTGGCCAACTATATCATGAATGTCGGCGGCCACGCCCTGTTTAATAAAACCAGCGCGCTGGCTTCGATGGCGGTCAGCTATTTCGGCGGCTCGGTCATGCAGAGTTTTACCAAAGGCAACATTAATAACAGTCAACAAACCAACAATCAATCTTCGGGCAACACGCAAAACTTTAACAAAAGTAAACTGTCGGGCAGCCCGCCAAAAAGCAAATAACCATGTTCAAGAAAATGAAAAACCTGGAAACCGCTTTCCAGCACGTCCGAGCCTTCACCATTGCCATCGTTGTCGGTGCCTTTATCACCATCGGCTTTATGGCCTGGCAGAATAAACAGGAATCTATCGCCCTGCAAAGCAAGGTTTATATCCTGTCGGGAAATACTGCCTGGTCAGCCGTAGCAGCCGAAAAAAGTGCTTACCTGCCCATGCAGGCGCGCGGCCACGTCCGCGCCTTTCACGAAGCGTTTTTTACACTTGACCCTGATGATAAGGTCATCAAACAGAACCTGACCAAAGCACTGTACCTCGCCGACGGATCGGCTAAGAAGGTTTATGACAGCCTGAGTGTTAGCGGCTATTATTCCGGCATCATCGCCGGTAACATTAGCCAGCGCATTAACGTGGACAGCGTGCAGGTGGATACCCCCAATGCACCTTATCACTTCCGCTGCTACGCCACATTGCATTTGATCCGCGCCACCAGTAACGTCAGCCAAAGCCTCATCACGGAGGGTGACCTCCGGGAGGTCAGCCGCAGCGATAATAACCTGCTCGGTTTTTTAATCGAGCACTGGGTGACTATAGAAAACAAAGTATTAACCGTGAGCAATCACTAAACCATAATTATTATGAAAACAAACACTATCAGTTTACAGGATAAGCGCAAGCGCCAATTCCTCCTGGCCTTGCCGCCCATCGTCTTTTGTTTTACCACGCTTTTATTTTGGGCGCTCGGCGGCGGCCGGCCCGAACAGGCCAAAGCCACTGACCATAAGGGCCTCAGCCTGAAACTGCCATCTGCTATGATCGCGGCTGACCAGACCGGCGATAAAATGAGTTTTTATGATCAGGCACGGGCGGATTCGCTGAAGAAACAGCAATTGCGCAAAGCCGATCCCTATACTCAGGCTGATACGGTCAACCACCTTACAGGAACTTACCCCGGCAGTACTTTTTCACCTCATCAGCCCGCCTTTGGTGGTTATGGCGGGAACGCCAGCAGCCCGGCAGCTAATGAGGCTGCCATCAGTGAACGGCTTGCGCAATTACAGTCCGTGGTAAATAAGCCGCAACCTATCAACCCGCCGGTAAAAAAACAGGTGTCGGCCATACCTGATTCCCTGTTGAAACCAGCGGTCACTACCGAAGACCCGGAGCTCAAACAAATGAACGGGCTGCTGGAAAAGATCCTGGATATACAACATCCCGAACGTGTCAAGGCGGCTATTGAAAAAACGGGCAGCATCACTGCCGTTAAAAAATTCCGCGCCATCCCGGCAGTGGTGGACGGCACTCAAAAGATCGTGCAGGGCACGGTCGTCTGCCTGAAGCTGACGGACACGGTAACCCTCGGCGGGCAGCTTTACGCCAAAGGACAACGGATCTACGGCAGCGGTAACCTGTCCAACCAACGCTATACGCTGAACATTAAAAGCATTCATGTGGGCTATAATTTCTACCCGGTCGACCTGACGGTTTTTGATCAGACCGATGGGTTGGAGGGCATCAGCGTGCCTGAAGCCGTAACCGGCGATGCGCTCCGTGATGGTGCTACGGGCGGTGTGCAAAATATGGATATCATGAGTTTCGACCCATCAGTGACGGCGCAGTTAACAACTGCCGGGCTAAATACCGCGAAAGGGCTTTTTAGTAAAAAGATCAAGCGGGTGAAAGGAAAGATCAAGGACGGGCATACGCTATTGCTGCGGGACAACCAGGAAGTAAAGAATGCCCACTAAGTACCTGGTTAACCATTGTAAACAACAGAGTAATCACCATAAAAATTTAAAAGCTATGAATGAGCAAAGTTTTGATTATGTAAAGAACCAATTGTTTTACCTGGGTTTCGGCGAAGAGATCGCCAAGCCCCTGCGGGTAAAAATGGAACAGAACCTGGCGGAGTTTACACTGCCGCATACTCGCAAGTTTGGGCAGGATGAAACCAGTTCCGTGTTGCATTTTTCCAAAGGGGACCAGAAGGATAAGGATATGACTTTCTTTAACCGGGCGGATGTTACCCTGAAGCAGCCGGGCAAGGAAGACCTGACACAAACCTTCTTCTACGGGAAAGAATATAATTACACGCTGCAGGAGCGCTATAACATGATGGATGGCCGTGCGGCTTACCGCGAGCAGCCTAAAGTGGCACCAAAAGAGGAAAACGGTGAAACGCGGATGAAGCCGACGGGCGAAACCTATTTCGGCTGGCGCGCATTGGATTTCAAGAATGCGGACAAGTACGGGAATTTTTTACCTAAAACGATGTTTTGGAACCATCAGAAAGAAATAGGCAAATACCCGATCAAGGGAATTGAGGAAAACTACGATAAACAAAGGCTGCTTGCCAAGCTGGAAAGAGGTAATAAGGTGGACGTGATCCTGGTCAGGGATGGACATGAGATGCCGGCAAAAATGGTAGCCAATCCGAAGATGGCGCGTTTGGATTTTTATGATACCAACGGGCAGATCCTGATGGTACGCAAAATAGAAAAGCAGGCGGTCGATCAAACGCAAAAAACGGAAATGACACCGCAGGAAGTGCAAAGGGCGGCTATTGCCCGTGCCCAGGAAGAAAAACAAGGTGAGGGGCAAAACCAGGTTGCGAAAGAAGGGCAGGAACAAAAACAAGAACAGCGCCGCAGGCAGGGTGTTCGTGTGTAGGCTTTCTTAAACATTGGAAAACTTTAAGCCATTATCGGGATTTTTTGAAGCGATCAAAACTGACGGGCGGATCACCATCAGCCACATCGGCTTATACGCCGTGCTGCTCCAGTACTGGCAGGAACAGGATTTTCAAAACCCGGTAATGGCTTTCAGCCACGAGATTATGACACTGGCGAGGATGTCGGCGAGGGCGACCTATTTCAAGTGCCTGAATGACCTGAATGATTTGGGGTATATCCGCTATGAGCGGTGTTTCAAACGAAATGTCCGCAGTAAGATCTACCTGCGGTTTGACGGGAATAATTGAACGAAAAGAGAAGCGAGATGAGTGTAGAGATTATAACCAAGGAGGATTTGCAGGCTTTTAAAATTGAATTGCTGGCTGACCTGAGAATGATCATCCGGGAAGTTCCCGAAAAGCCCAAGGAGTGGATGAAAAGTGCGGAACTCAAAAAACTGTTAAAAGTGTCGCACGGAACGCTGCAAAACCTGCGCATCAGCGGCCAGTTAAAATTCTCCAAAATAGGCGGCACTTATTATTACCGTTACCACGACCTGCTCAAGCTGCTGGAAAACGGCATGCCTAAATTCCTATAACAATGGCAGCTATCCCATCATTAAGGAAAGCATTTAAAAAGTTGGCTGCTGACCAGCGGATCACCACCTGGCATACCGCGCTTTGCCTGAGTTTGTATTACCTGTGGACCGAGCATGGGACGGGAAAGCAGGTTCAGGTCAGCCGGTCTTCCCTCATGAAATTAACGCATATCCGGAGCATTGTCACTTACCATAAATGCATTGCGCAATTGCAGGAATACGGCTATATCCACTACCAGCCCTCTTATCATCCCAAACAAGGCAGCCGGGTCACCTTATTGTTTTGATGGCTACTTATTTTTCATATACCAGGGCAACAGCGGCCATTTGGACTTTTCCGCAGCAAGCGCCGGCGGGTCGGAACCCCAAAAAGAATTGGATGATTTTTGAGGCTCCTGGGCCATGATGGTATTCCGGTCCTTTCCCTGTAACCATTCGTCTTCACTTTCGATCAGCGGGTCGTACCAATCGGCTTTCTTCTTTGCCCATTCCACCCAGGCCAGGGTTTCTTCATCGCGGGGTTCTGTGGTCAAAGCCTGCTGCTCAATATGATGGATATAATTGCGGAAGTTATTGGTTTCCTGCCAACGGTTGGCATCGCGGATCGCTTTTTGAAATTGGCTGACCTCCAATTTTTGCCGTTCTTCAGCCAGTTTCTTTATTCTTTCTTTTTCATCATGCGCCGCCCGCCAGATCTTGCTTTCTATGGTTTTTACCCGCATTTCCTCGGCCATCAATTCCAAGCGGGCGATGATCTTTGACAGTTGTTCTTCAATGGCTACCTTTCCGTCCCGGCCGGTGACCGTCGGCTCATAACTACCAAATTTAAGTTCAAGTTTACCATTCGGATTGAGGTCTCTGGTTTGCCAGCGGTCTTCCCTGACCGTTGCTGTACTGGTTTCCCGGAGCGCGACCTCGATCTCTTCCTCGCCAATGATGATGTAACTGCTTTCATTACGGAATTTAAAGTCGTGCCCGCGCTGGCGCATGATCTTGACAAAGGCATCCATCACGCCCAGAGCGCGGTTGATCTGCGCATCAGATACGCGGATATTGAGCTGCCCGCTTTGCGTATGCAGGATGTCACCATCCCGGTAATATTCGTTTCTTTTGAGTAAGGCGGCGCGGGCTTTGATGATCAGCGGGTCGGGGTCGTTTAGCGTGTTGATGTTTACTTTTAGCGCCGCCGCATGGTCGCGCTCAATAGCCTGCTGCATCGCCGCAACCGGGGTCATGCCGTCGACCAAAGCGGGGTGGTTTTCATCCCGGAAGTAAAGGGTGGTTTCTTTCTGATCGTAATGGCCTGGCGGGGGCAATGGCTTTACCGGCGGGCTTTGCCCGTGCTGTATCTTTGCCCAATAACCGGCAACCGGTGTCGGTACACCCATATTGATACAGATCTTGCGCAGGCCGTTATCGGAGATATTATATTTCCGGGATAGGCTGAGCAGCGGCTCTGCCCATACGAGGTCGTATAATTGCTGGCGGGTAAACGTAACCTTTTCATTTTGTCCCATAGGTGAACGGATTGTATAATACTAAGGTAGGAATTTGCGGGTCAAGCCTTGATATTATGGACGTAAATTCTTATCTTTGAGTTAAGAAATGCAGCTAGTCGGTTGGTGATAAAGGGGATAAGTTGAGGGCTGGCATTTTAAAGAAATTCAATGGAATGATCGGTTTTTAGGGTCAACGCGTCATGTGTGACGTTTCTAAAACGGGCACTTGTAAGTAGCTGATATACAGCTTGGTTTTTACAAGGTTCAGGACCCGTCCATTCCGCTAAAAGCGAAAACAAGCAAATCGATGCTTGTTTTCGCTTTTTTGTTTGTGTAACTTATTGAATTGTAGTTATATTCAATTTGTAAATGTGAGTTCGATAGGTAGTTATATGAATTTGCCCAAGCCTGTATAGAAAAATTGCTTCCAAGAACATTTTAAATACTAATGCACTGATAGTCAATTACAAATTGGCTCGCTACTCTTGTTTTTTACAAAATACCCCTGAGCCTAAAAATTGAAAAAAGAAAAGGGTTGAACGGGTATCGAACTCTTTAAATATCTAATAATAAGACTGTTATTATTCTGATTATTTTTCTTTTGAACCTTTTTCAGTGATTTTTGCAAAAATTGATAGAAAATTGATGATTTCAAAGGCGCAGGACGCGGCGAAAGCGAATTTTTGCAGCACCTGGACCTGTTTGGCGCTAAAGATGGCTTTGATATCTTCCAGCTCTTCTTCAATAAAGACACTGTGCATCCCGGTCTGAAATCCGTCCAGAAATGCTTCGCTGTAGATCCCCTGCTCCTTTCCGAGCACGAATTGCGCGCTGAATGTTTCCCCGCGCCACCAGCGGACCGAAAAGATCTGCGGGAAGAACTTGAGCCGGCGCCTTTGAACGGGGGCGTTCGCGGGCGGCATTTGCCATTGGAGGAATCTGCGCTTGACCGTCCGGATATGAATGGAAAATCCGTATTTCTTGAATTTTTGGAAAAACTCCGCGGACGCGGTTTCAAGGGAACGACTGGTTTGTGCGGCAGCAGCCGGGATTTGGCCGATCAGGTAGATGAGCGCATTTCCGAACAGGGCGACTGTCGAGAGTGCGCCGTAGAACTGCGGTAAATGTAGCGTCAGGTAAGTCCTGACATCGGCGTTCGCGACAGAAGACACGATCAGGATCAACACCGCATTGAACCCGATATAGAATTTTTTCATGTTATATCGTGATTAATTTTTTATTTTCCAAGTTTTTTATTTTTCGATTTGTTGAAAATTCCGAGAAAGTCTTTGACGTCTTGCGACATGAATTCTAGTCTAGTTGGAATTTTTGTCTTAGAATTCTAGTCTTTTCTCTCATCGATTTTCACATTTCATAAAGTCCCTTAAAACACGAAAGACAACTCTTTAAATTTGAGTTGTCTTTTCTTCGGGAATTTGAATCTCCCTGATTTTATATTTTAGACACAATAGAAACCTTTTACAGCTTTCTAACTATATCATTTTATGCGATTTTGTGCGATTTTTTCTGCTTTTCAGCCCATATTGAACGTGTTTTTGTGTTTTTCTACTTAAAGATACCAAATATTTATAAAAACGCAAAAAAATATTTTTTTGTTTTTTCAGACGAAAATTGTCAACGATTTAGACGGAAAATGTGGAATTCTTGAGGGTCAAAGAATCATTTAACGAAAGGAAGAGATAAAACCAGTAAACTTATAAAAAAGTTTTGATTAATTTACGAAGGCTGGGGTAAGTCTTTTTTTTTCGATTTATTGAAACTTTTTTGAAGAACAGTCGTTGGGGCGCAATGATCAGCATATGACTCTTCCGGCTCCAGCCAGTTCCGGGGGTGATGCAGACGAACAACGATGTCCGCACAGGAAGCGCGGCTGCGTTTGCGATAGGATTAACCAAGGGCAGCCGCCTTCAAAGTTTGTTGCCCGGAGATAAGGCATGGCGTTTAAAGGATGATGAAGATCGCAAAGAGACGGCAGAGCGCCGCTGAATGTATATCCAGGATCATTCCATCACCAATGTCAGACTCCATTTCTTTCTCAAAGACCCCGTTGGCTTATCCATCCAAAGAATAATTGACATTTTCCTTTTCATTCGTAGTGGTTTGACAAGCGATCTAATTGACCAGTACAGTAGTGGTTTGACTAATAGCGGGATACTGCTGCAAGGCTATGGTAATTTTGACTATTCCTTTATAGGGCGAGTTCCCGGTTGTAAAATTGACAGTCGCGGCGCCATTGGCATCCGAGGCGGTTCCGTTGCTAAATATGCCAAGCAGATTTCCGCTGCTGTCGGTTGCGTTATACGAGAAAAGATAGCCTGTGGCCGGTTTGCCGATGGTCTTTAACAGGCTAATGTTGATGGACAGGTTATTGCCGAAGCCGGAGGTCATGGCCGGGTTGTTGGTCAGCAGCATATTGTCAGGTACAGCGCGGGTAAAGTTGACGGTCAGGCTGCGTGTTGCCCCGCCGCTGGCCATGGTGACATGCACCGGGCCTTCGACAGTTTTTTTCAGGTAGGTGATCGCATTACCGGCGGCATCGGCGGTTGCGGTAACCGAGGGATTGCCGTTGCTGAAGGTGGCCCCGTTGTCAGCGGTAAAGGTTACGGTCTGGGACGCCACCGGCAGTTTCTTATTGACTGCGGCAGTCAACACCATGGTGCTGACACCATCGGCCATAATGTTATCAATAAAAGGAGCGATGGTGAAGATATTATCGGCATTGGGCGCTATAAAATTAACCGTAATGCTGCGGGTAACACCGAGGTCGGTCATGGTGACGTGCACCGGGCCTTCCGCTGATTTTTTTAAATAGGCGATCGCGTTCCCCGTTGCATCGGCGGGTATGGTGATAGTGCCGGTGTTGTTACTGAAGGTCGCGCTGTTGTCTGCGGTGAAAACGATAGACTGGGCGGTGGCTGGCAGGCTCTTATTGATGACGGCGGTCAGCACCAGGGTGGTCGTGCCGTCTGCGGCGACATTGTCCGTAAAAGGCGCGAGCGTAAATATGTTGTCTGCGTTTGGCGCTGTAAAAGTAACGGTGGTAGTTGCTGAGTAAAGGGTCAGCACGCTTGCCCGGATGGTGGCCGTACCAGCGGCAGCGCTTTTGAGCTGAACGACGCACTGGTAATTATCGTTAATGCCCGTAGTGATCGTGTTACTGTTACTGTTCACAAAGGTGCCGAGATCGGTGGTAAAAACGACCTGGGTCTGGGGGTCAGAATCATTAGGCACGGTAGCGGTTAGGGTTACGGTGTTAATGTTATCGGCAGGGCCGCTGAGCGAGGTCGCATTTTCAAATTTAATGACGCCGGAGGTTTTTAGCTGCGTCTTTTTGCACGAAGCCAGCAGCAGGAAAACAGTGAACAGGTACAGGCTATATCTTTTCATATCCTCAACTAAAAATGCAGGGTAAAAACCTGGTGATCGGAATCATTGTTATTAAGGTCAAGCCCGTCAATGTTGATATAGCAAAGACTGAAATCCGGATTAGGCCCGCTTTTGACGATCCTAACGGTCTCGCTTACGGCCAGCGGCGGGTTGGTTAGATGGATCTTGCGTACGATTTCTTTGACGAGGTTGCCACCGTCATCGAAATAAACGTTGTTCCCCGAGTTAAGGTTATAGGAGATCTTGACATCAGCGGGGTCATTTCCGCTGATGGTGTAATTGAGTGCGACACTGCCCGGGGTACTGATCGTGCCGGCATTAGGGTTTGGGTTAGAGAGAGATAAAGTAGCCATAATTATTAATGAATTAATCCGGTTTTGTTTGTATCAAAGAGCGTGGAGAAGACGGTCTTAACATCTATGTCAAAGGAAAAGGAGACAAAATAGGAGCAGCCGATCGCCTGGTTGCTGTTCAGCGGATTGGAGGCATGCTGCCCGTACCAGGCTACCCCGCCGTTGAGGCGTACAAAGTCTGCGATGCGCAGGCCGGCGCCCGTAATCAGGTTGAAAGTGCCGCCCAGCAGGTCACTGCGGTAGCCGGTCTTGGCGAGCGAGGTGACGGACACCCCCACCAGGAACGAAAACCGCTCATCAAGCTGCCAGCTTTTGAGCGGGTGGCGCTTATTAACGGGTCTCAGGTAAATATTCGTGCCCATATATGGGGTGAGTAAACCGAGGTCCGGGATCAGGGCAACACCCAGATCAGCGCTGACATACCAGTTAGCGCGCGTCTGAAAATCGCCGGGAGTGCTGGTGCCGCTGATAAAGGAGGTACTGTAAAGCTGGCCGGCGGTTGCACTGATGAAATTGGCGGTTTGGGCTGCATTTTGGGCCTGCACCGCTTTCATATCTGAAACAAAGCGTGGAAATTTTAGCCGCAGGCCATCTGTATAATCCTTCAGGTTGGAGCGGAGCGTTGCAAAATCGCTGTTGCCGGGAATGACTTTGTCAACGGCGTCATGGAGCGCAATACAAGCGGTGATATAGGCATTGGTTTTCGTATCATCCAGCGCGTCGGCGCCGTCCTTAAAGTCGAGTACCGGTGGGATCAAAGGAAATATTGCTTTTAAGGCCAGGACATTGGCATCATGGACCGGGTCAGTAACCTTTTGTTCAAAGGCTGCCTCGAAATCCCGCAGCTTGATATCCCAGTTGCGGATATTGCTTGTTGCATCGGTAACGGATCTGCGGCTTGTCGCGGCGATCACATAAGCAGTCGAGATCGCCTGGAGTGCCGTAAGCATACTTTTCTGCTGATCGCCGGAAAGCCGGTCAAACTTCGCTTTTATCCCTGTAGCGGCCAGCGCGGCGCTCGCCTGAGTTTTGGCATCGGTCATCAAAGCGGAGAACTGGGCGTCGCTGATCTCTGTCGTTCCATTTTTTGAAACCTCGCTGACGGCTTTTGCCAGACCGCCCTGCAGCGCCGTAGTCAATGTTCCCTGCTGGGTAGGGGTTAGTACCCGCTTGATAACGAAGACAAAGAAATAATTGGAGCTGTGCTTTAGTTCGGGAATGACTACGGTAAAGCGTTTTTTGGTAAGATCAATGGTGCCGGAAACATGTTGCTTTAAATATTTATCCGGATCTGCCTTTACTTTCTCAATATCCGGCCAGTCTTGCTTGACATCAAACCAACAATCCACGCCGCTGATCTGGTCGAAAGTGACCGCGTCGGTTGCACCGGGTGTACAGATGATCGGAAAAGTGACATCAAAAGGCAGCACCCCCTCGAAAGTATGGCCATCAAGGGTCATTGTTACAGCGTTGGCGTCGCCTATCAGCACAGCGCCGCTGTCCCCGGAAATAGTGGTGGTTTTTTCCTTGGTCTTTTTGACTTCTGTGACCTGCGCAATCGTCATTGAGGGACAAAGCAGCAGTTTCAATAACAGGACTATGCAAAAAAACCTGGCGTAGCCGGCAGGCTTGAAGTCCCGTGGTAAAGTAATATTCGGCAAGAATTGGTCAGCAGCCGGTTTGAATACCATGTGATAAGCGTCTTAAATTGTTAAGGTCTGATAATGATAAAGTTAATTATTTTTATAAATAAAAATATGTTCAAATTAATATAATAACTAACGGCGCTCTGCGCGCTCAGCATCACTCAGGCCGGCCTGTTTCTTAGCTGTGCGATGCTGTCGGCCGTGATATCGAGCGAAAACGACAGCAGAAAGATCGTGATGAACTCTTCGGGATAGCCGACAAAGTTTTTCCCGTAGGTCAGAAACCCGCCGAGCCCGATCAGTAGCGTAAGCGCCAGCAATTGTATGATATTGGATTGCAGATATTGCCCGTAAACGCTCCGGTAGGAGTCGTCCAGGTCTGCCAGGTCCAGGTCCGCCAACGGTGTGCCGGGTGCCGGAATGCCGGATCCGCTGAAAAAACGCGCTGCAAATGCGAATGCGGCCTGGCTTTCCCCGTCCCCCAATGTGATTTGCGAAACGGCAACCACGTTCGGCCATACAGCATTCAGCGCAGTTAAAAGTGCCGGGTTCCAATAAGCGACAGGCTGTAATTTGGCATCGGTATTATTGACCATATTCTTGAGCGCATCGAACCATTTGGTGATCGCGGCGATAAAATCAGGGTGGTTGGCGGCCAGGGCATTGCCGCTGTTGTAAAAGTTAAGTACCCCTGTTTCAAGCTTGTCAAGTGCTGCATTGAGGTCCTGCTGGATACTGTTGGCAGCCAGAAGCGCGCTTTTGGCATCCTGTACGCCCATGCTGAAGGAGGCGCTGTAGGTTGACTGTGCCGCCTGCGTAAAACTCTGGATGACCGCGGCGGTGTCATTGCCGGCGGGCAGGGCCGGCAGGTAATTGGCAGGAGAATTCATAAAGGAAATGAGGCTGTTGATATAGGCGATGTAACTCAGCAGTCCTGCTTTTTCCTGGTCTTTCGCTTTGCTAAGCCAGACCTCCGCTTCCGTGGGATTAAATGCGTCCAGCTTTTCCCCTGCTTTATTCAGGCTTTGCTGTGAAGCGGCCAGTATCCTGGAAACCTGGGGCAGCAGGCTGTCATCAAAAAGCTCCGCTTTCAGGCTGTTATAATTGGTCTTACTGGTATTCAGGATGCTTTCAAAGGTATCCTTTTGGCTATTGTATTTTTTGCGGGCGGCATCGATCTTATCCGTGATCGCGCTTACGCCCGCTAACAAGACAGCATTGTTGGAAGGTGCAATGGCAGTAAGCACATCCTGCACGATAGCGTTCATGGCGGCCTGGAACTTGGGATCTTCAATCGTGCCGGTATAATCCTTGATGTCCCTGACCAGCTGCAGGCCGTTCAGCCTGGCCTGCTCGCGATCTTTTTTGTCTTTAAGCACATGCCGGACAAGGGTGCCGATCAGCAAGCCCGTAAAAACGGTGAGAACAATCCACCACCGGCTGCGTTTGTTCCAAATATCGACCTGTACGGGGATGGGTGCGGCGATCGAATTGGATGTCAGCTGTAGCTTGCCAACCGTTTCCCCGATGGGAAGTGTTTTAAAAAGGTCCTCGTCGATGTGATAGGCTACGGTGGTCTGGCCACCGGGCAACACGTCAATAGGCTGCTGAGGCAACGTGATCAGCCTGCCTTTAGGCACACCAGGAACATAACAAAAGCTTAGCTTTAAGCTGCCGGCACCGGCTTTACCGCTGGTCTCAGTAATGATCAAGGAATCGGCTTTTCGGTCGGTGCCCTGCTCCGTGATGTTTATTTTATCGACGGTAAGCACAGCCGGCGAGCGAACCAGGCTGAGGTTGAGGTATAAGTTATCGGTAGAACTACCAATATGATAGCGCAAATTGACATCATAGGTACCCTGTGCATCCAGCAATGCCGGGTCAACGGTTAGTTTCAGCAGGGACTGCCGCTGGTCCCAGGAGATAGCGATTCCTTTACGATAGGCTTCAGCTGAGACATTGCCATTCCGCGCTGAAAACACGCTCACCGTATCAAAATGAAGTTCGGTCGGCTTATCCATTCTTAACGTAACCGGTATCACCTGCGGCTTGTCTGTTTTCAATTCAAATGGGCTTCCCTGCGCAATGATGGTCGTCTGTGCGTACCCGGCGGCGGCCAGGAATACCAGGATAAGGGTTAGAGCTTTTTTCATGTTAGGTGATTTTAAGGTTGCTGTTGCCAAAGCAGGTGAAGACAAAAGCCAGTGGGTTATAAGAGCGAAACCTGTTTTGATTGAAAGCCTGGATCGCTTCGCCCAGTTCTTTGCGGTCGAGATAAAGCGAATCCAACACTTCGCTGATAAATGCAGCACCGAGGTCCGGGGTGATCTCGCATTCGGTCCCGATGACGGCTGATGCGCCGGCAGTATGAAAATCCTGGATCATGGAATTGAGTGAATTGACAGTCATGGTTGCGTTATAGCAGCTGATCAGGAAAACAACCGGCAATGGCTCCCCCGACCAGGAGTCGTCTTTGGTGATCTTATTGATCAGCAACCGGTGGTAAAGCCATTTATTCAGCGGCAGGTTCCCGGCGTCAGCGGGCCAGGTGTCGCGCAGAAACGTTAAGATGCGTTCTTCCGGCGGTTCGCCTGGTATCGTCTTTGTCTCCAGGTGGCCGAAAACAACCAGCGAAGAGGGCCGCGACTGTTCGTTCCACAGCAGGTCGATAAGGTCGCACTCATGGGTAATTTCCTGTAGTGGATAGTCCGTCATTAATTTGGTGCGCAGCTGATTGCTATAGGGCTCACTGAAATTGTTAACATAGAATACCTTTTTATTTTTGCCGTCGACAACGGGCACGGTGTCCAGGGGCTTATCCACGGTAGTAAGCAATTGCTCGATCCTGTGCCGGAAGCCCCAAAAACCTTCTATGCAGTACGTGGACAGGCCGGGGTTATGCGGGCAGCCTTCTCCGTCGGCACATTTGAATTCAGCATAAAGGTCCTCGTCCAATCGTTCGCCCATGCAAACCGGGTATTCGGCAGCCCCCGCAGCGGGTGGCAAAAGATAATAGTCATAGATCAGCGCCCAGGGAAAAGCGTAGTTTACCTCATGACGGGCGATCTGGAAAGACAGGTCTTTATGATCACGCAACCGCCGCAAGCTGGCTCTGAAAGCTTTGTCGTTACTGGAAAACAGACGGTCATAATAGAGGCGGCCGATCTTGGCGAACTTACGCACCTCTGCAAAAAAAGCCTCATGATCGGCCGTGGTCGCAAACAGCGGGAACCGGAGGTATTTTCCATTGAAATAGGCCGTTTTCAGTAAATTGCTAAATTCATCCTGGGCATCCTTTAAAATGCTTTCATTCAGGCCGTGTACTTCCCGGACAATATCGTCATCCTTGATGAACAGCGAGTGGGTGCCGTCGTTCCCGGCATTAATGCCAATATAGAGATCACGCTGCCCAACCTGGTCCAGATTGGTGTATTTGGCAGAAGTGGCAAGATCCATCCTCACGGTAATGGCCGGCGTATCCAGCGTTTTAAAATCATCGCCTAAAGCCGCCTCCAGTATAAATGCCTGTAACAGGTAGTTTTTTCGAAAAATGCCAAACCGCAGCTGGGCCCGGTCGCGCCCGGGAGGAATTTCCAGCAAAAAACGTGCAATGGTTGAACCGCCCAGTAAAGGCAGTTTGATCTTTTTCCGAGGTTTCGAAGTCAGGATAAAATCTTTGGGAAAGACAACAACCTCCAGTTCATGACCTTCCTTGTCATCAGGGTCAGGCAGCAACGGATCGATCGGGCCGATGTTGCCGGTCATGAGGCTCTCTGCTGAGTGCTGCCCGATCTGAACGTTCAGGCGATAGCGCCCGCCATGAAATAGGGGGCTGAAGCGGTTCGTGGGAATATAGCGCAGGGTGTCGGTCAACTGGTCCAGCGTGGCATCGACGACCCGCTGCTGGTTTTGCCGGAAAGCTTCAAATATTTCAGGCGTATTGGACAATGATTTTATGTCGGCAATATACCGGTCAAACTGCGGCTGCTGATAAGTTTTAAAATATTGGATCTCACCGGACAGCGGTACCAGGCCGCTTGTTTCGCGACCAAAATCACCGCCAAAAGACTTCATGCTATGAAAATAGCCCCCTAATCCTGAACTGCCCGAAAAGGCAGTACGCAGTTTATCTCCCGCCGAAGGTGGAAGCTTTTGGATAAATTGGTTCAGGTCACCTGGATTTACGGTGCTCGCGTATTGCGCAACGCTTGCTTTAAAGCCGTCAAGTCCGTCGACAATACGCAGGGAATGATTGGCGACGGCATCGGTAAACAGCACGGGGGCCACATCAAGCGGGCTGCTGCGCTGGACCGCAAAAGCCACAGCTTCATGTAGCGGGTAATCATGAATAATACTGTAAAGCAGCTCCTTTAAAAATATTCTCCCGTTGTCCCGGGGTATCTCGTGGATAACGAGCAGGCTCGAGTCCGGGTAATGGGTATGCATCCCGGTCCATTCCGGATAAAAAGCGTCAAGCAAGATGACAAAACGGGGAGCAATAGCCGGGATATCCTTCCACTCCGGGGAACGCGGCGTGTTCATGATCAGGATATCTATATCCTCCTGTTGCTGGCCGGCGAGGCTATCCGCGTTTATTAACTGCAAGCCATATTCCTGGGTATTAGGATCTGTTTTAAGCCAGTTCCAGTCTTCGATCTTTGATCGGATCTCGCCTGCGCTATCCCCGAATATTGCAATCCGAAAGGGTAATTCGAAGGCGGGGCGTTTACGGATGACCCGGTGATGAATGAATTGGTAATTTTTGTGATCAAGCAAATGGCCAAACAGATCTCGCCAATAATTAAAATTCCGAATGCTCCACAACCTGCCGACCAATGTTTTCAGCGGCAAATCAAGTTCCTGATCGACGAATATCGCAAGCGGGAGGTTCTTGGGTCCATAGGGGGTCATGCGCTCACGCGGTTCGGCATCCAGCATCTGCGCCAAATGGGCGTCGATCGCGGTATTAATCCTTACGGAAGTAAAAAAAGGCAGGTCAACCGTGCGGAATTCCTTACCTGCCTTTTCGACCTTGTTACCCATGCCATCTTCATAGCTGATAAAGACGTAGGTTTTTCGGAATACAAAGCAGAGCTTGACCCACTTGTTTTTTTCCGGCTTATTCATATCGTGTGATAATTAATTAATGTTCAGGAACAGGTGCCTGTTGAAATGGCCAAGTCGCGCGCATATTTTCCGGTCGATCTCCCGGTTATTGAGACGATGCCAGAAAAAGGAATATCGTTCATCAAACCTTGTTTTTTTAAATCATTTAGTTTTTTGCCCAGATCGGTGAAGTATAAATACGGTCGCCATCCTGCTGGACAATCTCCGCGTAATAATAAAAAGCTTCCCCGGGCTGCAATGACAGGGGCTTGTTCAGTGTAGCCGTCGTACTGTTCGCCAAAGCCACCGGCATCTGCCCACTGCCCGGCTTCCCGAACATCAGCTTGATCGATTTTACCCCATCCCCCTGATCCGGGATCCGTAACCGCCACCTTAATGACCAGGTTACCGCTGTTCCTGATATAACTCCCCAGCGGCATCCCGTTGATGGTAAAATCCACTTTCACGTTACCGTCCTCCGTCGCATAAAAACGGTTGGCCTTATAAGCCGCGATAATACTGTCCCGGTTCAATACCTGCACCAGCACCGCCGTCCGCATTGCCGACATCCGCCCGAAAGTCGTATTGTGGTTATCATGATCCATCGTCGGGCCTACACTGTAACCCAGCGACAGGAGTTTCTTATAATAGCTGTAATAACTCATCGGCGGCCGGTCCGAATAATCCGCCTTTTTGGAAAACGCAGGCCCTCTGCTCACCGCCACCCCGCAAACCGCCTGATGCGCTGTCAGGTTATAAGGCTGCGCCGCCAAATTCGAGTAATCCGTCTGCGCCGGATGCGCCAGCGTCGCGAACATTTTCGGATCAGCCGCCACGATCCGGAACAGCGAGGCATAATCCGACCTGGCCGAAAAAACATCAAAATTACTCGGTCCCCAGCCGATCAGCTTGCGCGAACCATAGATCACCACATGCCCGCCATGACTGATCATCCCGTATTCCATCCCGTACAGGCAAACAAAACGTCCGTTCTCGTTCTGGGCATAAGCTGCCAGCCCGGCAAAAAACAAAACCGTAAAAAGGAAGAATCTCAATTTAGTGATCATAATGCTTTAAGGTTAAGGACATCCCCGCACAGGCCGCAGGGCAGTTATTTAATATCAAATAAATATAGGAATAGCTATCATATTTGCAATACCGTATTTTCACGGTATTTTTTTGAATATTCATACGTTGATCATTCTGAAAACAACTTATTGAAGGATGCTGACGCGACAGTGATTTATGGATCTCAAGGCGCAAATGGGGTGATCTTAGTTACAACAAAAAAAGGAAAGGCAGAGGCCACCAGGGTCGACTTCAATGTTTCTCAATGTGTAGGAAAGGTTCCAATGTTTATCGAATACATGAATACCCAACAATTACTTTAGCATGGGCATTCCGCTAAACGGGAGAATTTTAGAAATTCTCTCCCGTTTTTCTTTTTTAAAAACCCGCAATCATCTAATAATGGATCAAGCAGAATAATTTTAAATCCTATTTGGGGCCCGATACATCAAATTGATAACTTATTGAAAATAAACAACTTAATTAATTTTATTATTAAAAGTAAGCGGGTATCGAAACTCACCTATAAATGAAGCTATAAAAAACAAAGGTTTCCTACTTATAAATCCCTTTATCACTTCACTCTTTCAGGGTTATGCTAACCATAATTTTAGCGAGTAACCTAACCAAAGAATCGTATTGCTGCTTTTCAGCAATCGTTTTGGGTTGCCTTTTGTGGTTTACCGCTTTCATAAAAAACATTTTTGAAATTTCTATTTTGCTTTGAATGCGAGCAGCCGTAATCCATTGAACACTACTACAAGTGTTGACCCCTCATGACCGATGACTGCCGGGCCGATGTTAGCAATACCCATTATCGTTAAAGGGATAAGCACTGCTACCATGCCGAGGCTAATAAAAAGGTTCTGACGGATGACCCGGCGCGAACTGCGGCTAAGGGCAATAGCAAACGGAAGGTTATCAAGTTTGTCGGCCATTAAAGCCACATCGGCTGTTTCTAATGCCACATCAGAACCTGCAGCTCCCATTGCAATACCAACTGTGGCTTTGGCCATAGCCGGGGCATCATTAACACCGTCTCCTACCATCGCTACTTGCTTCTCTTTACGTAACAGCTCCTTGATTGAATCTACCTTTTGCTCAGGCAACAGACCACCCCAGGCATCGGTTATACCGGTTTGTTTTGCCACAGCTTCGGCCACCTGCTGATTATCCCCTGTTAGCATGACCATGCGGCGGATTCCTATCTCCTGCAATCTTGTTAAAGCTGCTTTCGATTCCGGTCGTGGAGTGTCCATCACCGCGATGATCCCAATGATTTCACCTTCACGCTCCACCAGCATAGTCGTATTGCCTTCACTTTCCAGTTTCTTTGCCTGCTCGTCAGCTTCTTTATCCAGTTTCTTAAAAAGTCCCCTGTTGCCGATAACTACCTTTGTGCCGTTAACTTCTGCTTTTACGCCATGACCCGTAACCGACTGAAGGTGAGTTGCGGGTTTAACCTCATGCTTTAGTCTTTCTTCGCCACCCTGCACAATGGCTGCAGCCAACGGGTGATCGCTCAGTTTCTCAACAGCCACCGCGATCTTTAATACATCTTCTTCCTTTGTATTATTAAACCCGACTACTGCGGTTAATTTAGGTTTGCCTTCAGTGAGTGTGCCGGTCTTATCAAAAGCTATAGCTGTCAGGCCACCTAATAGTTCCAACGGCCCGCCGCCCTTGATCAATACGCCGCCACGGGCTGCGCGGGCAATTGCACTTAGTACCGCACTTGGAGTGGAGATAGCTAAAGCACATGGACTGGCAGCAACCAGTACCGCCATAGCCCGGTAAAAACTTTTACCGAATGGTTCGTTAAGCGCGAAAGGTGCGCATAAAAGCAATGCAACCAATATTAATACTGCCGGTACATAGTATTTTTGGAGTTTGTCGGTGAATAACTGCGTTGGGGATTTCTGCGCTTCGGTATCATTCACCAGTTTGACCAACCGCGCCAGTGTAGAATCTGCGGCTACTTTGATCACTTTTATTTCCAGCACTTCGCTGCCATTGATCGTACCTGCAAAGACCTTATATTCGGCTTTCAGATTTTTCTCCTTGCTGTAATCTTTCTCCGCATCCGGAATAGGCGATTTTTGAACAGGTATGCTTTCCCCTGTGATCGGTGCCTGATTGACACTGCTTGTACCTTTGATCACTACGCCATCAGCAGGTATCTTAGTATTCGGTTTTACAATGACAATATCTCCCAACACCAATTCTTCTATGCTTACCTCAGCTTCATTGTCATTTCGTCGGACAATTGCCTCCTTTGGTGCCAGTTGAGCCAATGCAGCAATAGACTTGGTGGCTTTACCCATTGCATAATGTTCAAGCGAATGCCCCAGGCTGAACAGGAATAGCAGCAAATTGCCTTCAGCCCATTGCCCCAGGATGGCTGCGCCGATTGCTGCCACCAACATCAGGAAGTCTATTTCAAAATGCCCTTTGGCAATACTTTCCACCGCTTCTTTAGCTGTAAAAAAGCCACCGAAAAAGTATCCTGCTATGTACAAACACAAACTCACCTGTTTAGGCAAACCGTCCACAAAAGACAGGCCGAAGCCGATACCCAGGCAAGCCCCGCTTAATGCTGCAAAGATCAGTTCAGTTCTTTCTCCAAAAATCGCGCTATGGTTATGCTTATTTTCGCTCTCCTGTGCTTTATTATCAATGTTTCCGGATACCGCTTTCGCGGCTTTAGATGCCTGCGTTTTTTTATTTTGCTTTTTCATACTCTTATTCCGCTGTACGTTTATAGTTATAAATTAATCTTCTTCATCGCTACCGGATAATTTTGATTCCAGGTAAAATGCACCTTTAGTAACCGCTTTTGTTCCGGGTGATAATTCAGTTATCGGTTGGATTGCCACGTACCCTAATTCACTCACGCCTGTACCCACTTCAACTTTTTTGAAGGTATAACGATCTCCATTTTGCCCGGTCATCAAGAAGATGAATTGCCTTCCCGCCGTGCGTACAACGGCATCCGCAGGTAAGGCAGGTGTCATCTTAGCGCCGGTACTGATCAGGGCGGTCACGTACATGCCCGGAATGAGATTCTGATGTTGCCGGTTATCGATCTCTGCATGAACGACAACACCCTTACTCTCATTTTCAAAAGATTTATTGATACCATTGATGCGGCCAGTGATAACCATATTTTGTTGATTGGTTAGCTGAAAATCAACTTTCTGGCCCATTTTAACCGCCATCAAATCTTTTTCAAAGACGATCAGGTCGCAATGGATCTTCGAATTATCGACCACCTCCATAACGGATGTGCCAGGCTGCACATATGCACCGGTGTTCGCTGCGATCTTACCTACTGTTCCGGTGATCGGCGACAACAACGGAAAACTGGAAACGATGCTCCCGCTGCTGATCTTTTCGGGCGAGACACCTAATTGCCGCAACTGGCTTTCAAAAGCATGTAAACGAGCCTGTTCGGCTTTGTAAGTAGCGGTTGCCGATTGATATGATCTGCCTGTACCTGCTCCGGCAGCCTGTAATTGATTTTGCCGGTCATACTCGGCAGCAACATAGGTAAAGTTGTTTTTCGCTGCGAGATAATCCTGCTCGATCTTAATTAGCTCCTGATTATTCACCGTTGCCAGGACTTGACCCTTATGTACCTCTTGCCCTTCCAGTACATTAATATGGCTGATCATCCCACCGGAAAGCAGGCTGACATCGGCTTTATTTTGCGGTGGAACTGCCAGTTGCCCACTTGCTTTGATCACCGCATCAAGATTTTTTAATGTGATCGGCCCTACCTCAATCCCAACATTCTTCATTTGTTGTTGCGTCAGCTCCAGTGCGCCGGATCTGTCCCTGGGCGCAGCCTTCACAGTTGACGTTGTTTCGTTGTTTTCATTTTTGCCGGATGGCCCTGAACACGCCACCAGCGTCATTGCGGCACCAAGTACCGCTGTATATATACTGATCTTCATAATTATTTTCCCTGATAAAATTGTAATTGAATAGCCGACTGATCCAGCCTGCTTAATGTTTCGAGATAGTTTAAACGCGTCTGTATTGCCGCCGAGATGTTTTGAATATATTCGATATAACCGATCTCGCCCAACCTGAAAGAAACCTGGGCGATGCGTAATTGCTCATCGGCCTGCTTCAGTCCAATACTCGTGTAGTAAGCGGCTGCTTGCTGGAATTTACGGTATTGCTGCAATTCCTGTTGATATTGTGTACTCAACTGAAGCCTGCTTTGCTGCAGGTTTACCTCAGCGATCTGCGCTCCGATCTTCTCCGACTTGATACGGGCGCGATACGAACCGCTGAACACCGGCAAGGCTAAGCCGACCTGGAAACCACCAACGCGTGTACCCGGTGAGTAACTACGGTCGATATTAGCCGGGTTAAAGCCACCCACCAATAATTGCTGTGTATAACCTAAAGTAATATCCGGCATCAGCTTCGAACGTTCCACCGCTATTTTAGCTTTGGCGACTTCGATTTCCTGTAAACCTAATACTGTTTGCGGATGGGCAGCAGTATTAATGGTATCGGACAGCCCCGGTAAGGTCATCGCTAAATTACCTTCCGCAATCTGTAGTGGTTCAGCCGTATTCATCAAACGGTGTAAAGCCAGCTCATTAATACCAAGATCTGCCTGCGCCCCGATCTTCAGAGCCTGCACTTCCTGATACTTATTCTTTGCTGAAATCAATTCGAGATTAGATGCCTCGCCAGTCTTTACCCGTATTGCTGCCCTTTGCACAAATCCGTTGTAAATACTATCCTGGAAATTCAGCACACGCATAGTTTCACGGCTAAGCTGATAAGCATACCAGGCGCTCCTAACCTGGCGGGTGATCTCCGCTTTCGTCACCCGACCCGAATGCTCTGCAAGCTTGATCTGCTGATCTGCCAGTTTGCGTTGGTTGTTATATAATCCCGGCCAGGCAATATTTTGGCTTACACTTAATCCGTTATCAATATTCCCTCCGCTGGTCGGATCCTGTGTCAGCATGAGTTCAGTTTTAGGCAAGTCAAAAGCGATCCCCTTTGCCGCCCTGTACTGTTCGACAGATAAGTTTGCTGAGCGTACCTGGAGGTTATTTTGCAGGGCGAGACTGATCGCACTGTCCAGTGTTAACGATGGTTTGGTCTGTGCTTTAATATTACCCGAAAAAAGGAAAAGGCCAATGACCGATATACCAACTATCCTTTTGATCTTGCCTGTAGCCGCAGCTTTGCTATTGAACAACAGATAAAGGCAAGGCAGAACGAATAATGTAAGGAACGTGGCAGTGATCAGCCCACCGATCACAACCGTTGCCAGCGGTTTCTGCACTTCGGCACCAGCACTTGAGGAAAGTGCCATAGGCAGGAAACCCAATGACGCTACTGCAGCAGTCATTAGTACGGGCCGCAAACGCGTTCTTGTACCTTCCAAAACACGTTGATAAATATCAGTTACCCCTTCAGCTTTGAGTTGGTTAAAATAGCCGATGAGTACAATGCCATTCAACACGGCAACACCGAACAAGGCGATAAAGCCAACACCCGCAGAAATACTGAAAGGCATATCACGGATAAGTAAGGCCGCTATACCGCCAATAGAGGCAAGTGGCACGGCTGTAAAAATGAGCAGGCTTTCCTTTACCGAACGGAAGGTCACGTAAAGAAGGATGAGTATAAACAGCAAAGCAGCGGGTACAGCTACCGACAGGCGTGCGCGTGCTGCCTGCAAGTTTTGAAACTGTCCGCCATATGATAAATAGTAGCCCGATGGCAATTGTAAATTCTTATCAAGCTTTTGCTGTATCTCTGTCACGGTTGATTGTACGTCCCGCCCATTGACATTAAAGCCGACATAGATCCGGCGCTTGCCATCTTCGCGTGATATTTGCGAAGGAGCTTCACGAAAATCAATATCCGCTACCTGGTTCAGCGGTACTTTATTTCCCGATGCCAGCGGAATGAGCAGGTTTTGAACGCTGCTGATATTCTCCCGCAGGCCGCGGTTTAGACGCACCACCATATTAAAGCGCTTTTCGCCCTCAAACACTACACCTGCAACGCTTCCGGCAAAGGCTGTTTTCAGGATCGTATTTACATCACTTATGTTTAGCCCATACTGCGCCATTTTATCACGGTTATAATTCACCTGAATCTGCGGTAAACCGCTCACCTTTTCCACAAAAGGATCGGCAACCCCCTTCACCGAACGTATCGATGCCGCGATCTTATCGGCCTGCGCAGCCAGTTCATCAAGGTCATCTCCATATATCTTAATAGCCACATCCTGCCGGATACCCGTCATTAATTCATTGAAGCGCATCTGCATAGGTTGTGATATGGAGGCATGGATACCGGGTAGCCCTGACAATACCGCTTCCATTTTTGCAGTCATTTCCCCGCGCGTTTTTGCCGTTTTCCATTCGCTTTTAAGTTTCATTGCCAGCATCATATCCCCGCGTTCCATTGGCATGGGATCGGTAGGTATCTCGGAACTGCCGATCCGGGTTACCGCCTGTTTGATCTCAGGGAAATTTGCGCGCAGCAATCTCTCAGCCTTACTAAAACTCTTCACTGCTTCAGAAAGCGATGTGCCCTGCATCATCGATATTTCTACGGTGAGGTCGCCTTCTTCCAGCGTGGGAATAAACTCGCCGCCCATACGGCTGAACGCCCAGATGGCGATTGCAAATATGGCGAACACGATAGCGACGGTCAGCACTTTAAAACGAAGCACACCAACGAGGGCCTTATGATAGACAAGCTGGCAAAAACCGATAATGTGATCGGAAATATTAGGTTTATGCGTTGTTTTACGGCTCAGGAATAAGGCGCTGGCCATTGGCACATATGTAAGCGAAAGAATAAATGCGCCGAGGATAGCGAAAGCGACCGTTTCTGCCATCGGCCTGAACATTTTACCTTCGATACCGACCAGTGATAGCAACGGCAGGTACACGATCAAAATAATGATCTGCCCAAAGGCCGCTGATTGCATCAGCTTACCTGCGCTGCTATGCACTTCTTCATTCATTTGGTCGCGGCTGAGTTCCCCGATATTCTCTTTTGTGTACCGTCCGGCAGTGATATGATGCACCACACTCTCTACGATGATAACTGCACCGTCCACAATAAGGCCGAAATCGATAGCACCGAGGCTCATCAGGTTGCCCGATACACCAAACAACTTCATCATCATAAAGGCAAATAGCATAGACAATGGAATAACTGAAGCCACTACCAAACCGGCCCTCAAATTCCCTAAAAGCAATACGAGTACAAAGACCACGATAAGCGCGCCTTCAAGCAGGTTACGTTTGACTGTATCGATAGCCCGTCCCACCAGTTCTGTACGGTCTATGAATGGTTCGATCACTATACCTTCGGGCAGCGATCTTTGGATCTGAACCATTCGTTCTTTTACGTTTTTGATCACCTGGCTAAAGTTTTCGCCTTTTAGCATCAGTGTTACCCCGGCAACTACCTCACCCTCTCCGTTACGGGTTACCGCGCCATATCGCGTTGCTGTACCCATTTGAACCGCAGCCACATCACGCACTAATATTGGCGTACCGCCACTGCCTTTGATCACGATTTTTCGGATATCATCCAGGTTTTTAACCTGGCCCAGCCCACGTATAAAATACGCATTGCTTTGTTGTTCGATGTACGAGCCGCCGGTGTTCTCATTGTTTTTTTCCAACGCTGCATAAACATCGGGGATCGTTACACCAAATGAATTTAGCTTGTCATTATCAAGAGCTACTTCATATTCTTTCACATAGCCTCCCCAGCCACTAACCTCCGCCACACCGACGGTACCGGCCAGTTGCGTTCTTACCAGCCAATCCTGTAAAGTACGCAGATCGGTGGCGGTGTATTTTTGTTCGTAACCTTTTTTTGCGTGGATACTATATTGATAGATCTCACCGAGACCTGTAGTGATGGGGGCCAGCGATGGTTCACCGACACCCTGCGGGATATTGTCTTCGGCTTCCTTTAATTGCGCGCCCACTTGCTGACGCGCCCAATAGATATCAATATTGTCTTTAAAAACTAAAGTGATCACGGAGATCCCTGAGCGGGATATCGACCGTTTTTCAATAATACCGGCAATGTTAGCCATTGCCAGTTCAATTGGAGCCGTGATATACTGCTCCACTTCCTGTGCACCTAAAGTTGGTGCCTGGGTAATGATCTGTACCTGGTTATTAGTGATGTCGGGCTGCGCATCTACAGGCAGGTTGATTGCAGACCATGCGCCTGTGATCACCAATAGAAGCGTCAGGATGCCGACCGTCACCTTGTTCTGCACAGAGAACGAGATAATTCTGTCAAACATGAATTTTCAATAAATAAATACGACAATAAGGCGCGGAGCGAAGCCCCGGCCCATTTCAGTTCAAAATGAAAGGCGTATTAACTTAATTGCGGCGGCTGCCAGATGTCTGAATTGGAAGTTAGAAGGGAGGGGGCTTTATATGCCTGGTATTTGATTTGACTTTTAAACAAAGGCCGGATCTTAATAATGACCGGACTGGAAATATTCCGCACTGACGAACAGCAGGAGCAAATGCAAAATGGCGAACAGATATCAGACAGCTGTCCGTTATCATTGGTATGGTTAGTGATAGATGTTACTTGATTCAGGGCAGGATTATGCTCTCCGTCATGGCATGGAAGCACAGACAGCAGGCATATATATAATCCCCAAATGCTGGTTAACAACTTCATTCAGAGCAAATGTAGGAATTTTTTATTCAAAATAGCTGAAGGCTGAAAGCGGGCAAGCAATTTATCCCTATCCATAATTCTTGATAATTTATTAATACTCCCCAACTTTAACAATCTGCCCAATATGGTTAATTCTTACCTTTACAATCCCCTCAAAATACGCCAGGCTCTTTATTGCTTTGTAGGTAATATCTTTCAACTCCTTTTTATCTTCTACCGATGTTTCAAAATGATGCCTGAAAACGTATTCCCTAACAAATGAATTGCCGTACAACAACTTTGAGAACTTTTGTACACGAAACAAATTGGGACTAATTAACCTGTTATTTGCCGGATCAAGCAGATCTATTGCCGATGGGTCAAAATCTGCCGAGGGGAACACAAAATATTCATTTTGCTTCATGGTAAATAAAAATTTCCAGCCCTATGAGTGCACTTATTTTCGGACGATGATATATAGATCTTTGTATAGATTATTTCGTATCTACAGGTGTGGAAAGTTATTTCAAAAACATCACTCCCAATATAATTGTGCTGCCCAATCGCGAGCGTAGTATCTTAAGGGCATTGCTTACCTGCTTTTTTACCGTTTCTTCGGATAGATTAAGTTGCTCGGCAATTTGTTTATGGTTGAGCGCTTGTTTGCGGCTCAGCTCAAATACAGCACGCATTTTATCGGGCAAGCAGGCTATACTATTTTCAATTTGTTCAGCAAGCTGTTTTTCACGAATGCGGTGATCGGTAACGCTTTGATGATTATCGATATAAGTTTGGAAAGAATTAATGTAATTGCTTCGCACTTTCTGGTACGAAATAAAATCCAGTATTTTATTTTTTACGGCTGTATACAAATAGGCAGAAAGACTCGACCGGATCTCTACCCTTTCCCGGCCAACCCATAGGTAGGTAAACAATTCCTGCACTACGTCCTTTGCATGGTCAGTATCGTTTAATTTTTGGAGGGCGTGTATATACAGGATATCAAAATAACGGTTATAGATAACCGTGAATGCCGCTGTGTCGCCATCTTTTAGCAACGCTATAAGTTCTGTGTCAGAAAATGAGCTATAAGACGGCATTGTATTAGTAACGGCTACTCTTTACAGCAACGGGATTTAGTTAATAGTTTAACAACTAATATGCTAAAACTATGGCAATTATCCAAATTTTAATAAAATAGCGCGATTGAGGTGATTTGATGGTGAAATTAATAAGCATATAAAAAAAGGAAAACCAGCCCCTCGCGAGCTGGCTTCTGTTTTTAAACTATTTGATCTGTATTAACAAAATAATTGTCAATGTTTTTGCCGGCAAACATCATCTGTTTAAGGTGATTGTTTGCTTAACATTTCCTTCCAGGTAGTCGATTTTAACCGGGCTTGATGCGGGCAATTGCTTTAGGGCCGCTATTTTAGCCGCGTCTTTCACCAGTTCGGCACTGTTAATGTTGTTTATGCTAATGATCTTTGTCCCGGTGTTTAAAGCGGCTTGGTTATTATTACCCAACTGGTAAAACCCTGTAACTTCCAGTTCGCTTTTCAGGTTAAAGGCAAAGAGCAGACCGCCAAGGGCAAAAGACATTGGATAGCCATAAGTATGGTTAGGTACTAAGTAGATCTCGTTCTTTGGTCTGTTGATAGTGAAGTTATACCTCGAAATAATGCCCATGCCGATTGAGCCATCAAAGCCGGGATTCCAATTTTCGTTTTGCCCGCCACCGGCCATCAGCGTAACGGGCATATTTTTAACCGGCTGGGTATTGGCAAAGGAAAAGCTGACCGAATTACCGTTAAACGTAGGCGATGACATTCCCATACTTACCGTGCTTGCCGTAAAATCGGGCACAAAGCCGCTAACCAACAGTTTGTTTTTGCGCACAAATGGCCTGAAACAAATGAGGTTGTATGATGCACCCGTATCAAATACAAAATCGCCGGCGTAAGCCTTCCCGGGAGTAACCTCAACATTCCCCGGTATAATGAATACGCCCTGCGGTATCGTGACGGGCACAACGGTACCACCCGGCTCGTAGGTGTAATTATCAGGTGGGTAAAGCGTTATTTCGCACTTGTTCAAATCAACACGGGTGATATAGTAACGGGTGATGTTATTGCCAACAATGCCGTCAAGCCCTTTGCCCATATCATTAAACAGGGCGATGCTTTGGTTGGGATATTCAAACCCATTTTCAAATTGAAATTTATTCCCGGCAGATAGTTCAATTTTCATGTTGCCGCCCACTACCGATGTGTTTTGCACTTTGTCTACCTTCAGGCCGATATCGGCAGCGGCTGCTTTGCTTAATGCCATGCCATCAGCACCGGTATCAAAAAGCATCATCAGCGGCTTTGGGTTATCGTTAATTTTTACCCGCAGCACAATGGCATTGTTGACCACTGTAAACGGGATAGTAGTAACCGGCTTTTGCGCAAAAGTATTCGGGCTAATAAGGGTGGTTATAAAAAGGGTAATAAAACCGGTCTTTCGGAAATACATAGGTTGTTGGTAAAGCTAATTGGTTGGTTATTGGGCAATGGAGTAACCCGCGCGGCAACCATATATAATAATTGCTACGCGGGCAAGAGAAATTATTTGGCAGCTTCTTTTACTAATAGCTCTTTTAGTTTGGCATTTGACGGACGGGCAGAATCAACATCTACTATCTTTCCGTTCTTATCAAATACTAAAAAACGCGGGATGCCATTGATCTTGTAATACTTTGAAAACTCGTTATTCACGCCGGCAAACAACTGTGTACCGCCCAGTTGGTCGTCTTTTATCATCTTCAGCCATTTATCCTTATCTTTTTCTGCATCAACAGAAATACTTACAAACTGAATTGGCTGGCCTTCCAGGTCTTTTTCAAGCTGTTTTAAAAATGGCAGTTCCTGGCGGCAGGGGCCGCACCAGGTTGCCCATACATCTACCAATACTACTTTACCCTTCATGCTGGCAAATGATACCTGTTTGCCTTCTTTATCGGGGTAGGTAAACTGTAATGCTTCGGTGCCTGCTTTGTAGGTTAACAGTGGTGACAGTAAAGCGCTGGCCTTTTCTTTTTGGCTTGTTGTGATAATATACTTGTCAAATTTACTGGCGGTGGCAGTATAAGCTTCGGCGCTTTTGTACCTGCCCAGGTTATCTAACACGATGTTGCCCTTCAGGGTATCGTTGGGCACATAAGCCAGCATGTTGGTCAGGCCGCTATCGCCTGCACCAAAGCTTTGACGGTCCTGGCGCATATTTACCATAATTAACGATGTTAGTACGCGTTGCCCCCACGGATAATTGTAAACCATCCCCGTGGTGCGTGCAATTTCTTTTGATTTAATAGTGCCGTAAAAATCACTGTACTCTTCAACGCTTGGGTGTGCTGTACGTGGGGTGTTCAGGAAATTGGTAGCGTAGTTGATCAGGTCCATTTCCATCAGGTTCTTCATCTCGCGGTCGAATTTGGCATTGCCCGATTTGTTGGTGATCAAAAAGGTTTTTGATTTGGCCACAATTTCTTCCTGCTGCGGAAAGTAATCGACAAAGGTGCTCATCGAGCCGGGGAAGTTGATGGCCTTTTGGTATAAGGGATCTGTAAGGTCGTGCCATTGTTTAAGCACCATGTTTTCCTTTGAATTAAGGGTGCCGTTTAAAGCGTATCCCTTATTTATTAAGGTGAGATCCAGTTGGTCGCCGCTTTTAAAATAAAAAGTGTAGTTATCGGCCGGGTTTACGTCAGTCCCGGTGCCAATTACATAAAAGCCTTCCTGCTCGGGGAAAAAGAGGAAGCCAAATTTACCATTATCGGGAATTGAACTGGCAATTTCGGCAAGCTTGCCTTCTTTAATTTTAAATAGCTTTACCGGCCTTTTCGATATCTCCAACCGTCCGGATACTTTAACTGCATTTTGGGCAAAGGCGCTTATGCTTAGCGATGCCGCTACTGCAAGTGCAAATACTTTTTTGAAATTCATATGTGTATGTGTTTGTATATAAGTTTTTAATTAAGCCTAAGCAAAACTTAGGCTGTTGGTGGTATTAGCTATTTTTTTATTCCCTGTATGATACGGATACGATTTTGCCATAGCCGGTATACGACTGATACAGGCTTAAAGCGGCGTTAAGGCCTGGCACCGTATATAAATTCATCTGGCCCGATGTATTGGGGCTGGCATCATCGTAAGTGCATACAATTAATTTGCTGGCATATTCTATATACCTGGCTGTTCCTGTTTGGTAGGTTAGCTTCTGATATTTCATCAGCGATACCTTTTTGGTGCCCATATCCAATACCATGGCATTGGTTTGATCGGCGCGGTTATAGCGGTATATTTTTGAACCTACCAGGTACATGATATACCCCGAAGTTGGGTCGATAGCAAACTGTGTCGCGTTGATCATATCGGGCGCGGTTGTGATCTTTTCAAACGTTTGCGGGTTGAACGAACTATAGTCGCATTGAATAATGGTTAAGAACACCTCGCTGGCGCTGTTTTTAAACAAGGCGTAGGTACGGCCGCCGGCAGCGGGGGTGCTTGCCATATACAGCAGGTCCATTTTTAAGTTACCCGCATCGATACCGTTATCTGAAAACACTTTGTTCCCCGAAACCGGCACCGGTACCGACGATGAGTTATTAGTGCTTTTATGCTCCATAAAACGTTTATTGTCTGTATCGAACATCAGGGCGTAGGTGGTGCTATTCTTATACGCTTCCGCGTAGTAGGGCGAAATTTTAAATTCGACACCGGCGCTTGTTTTATTAACCCTGGTTCCCCAGGCATACCTTTGCGTGGCGTTTTCGTAATACAGGGCGCCATTACTGTCAAAAAGATAGGCCAGGTTAGAGCTTGCCTGCGCGGCGATGCTTTGCGCGTAATATGGCGGCGGCGAGTACGAGCTCATCATAGTAGAGATGTTGGCAAACTTGGTGAACGTGCCATCCTGGGTATTGATAACAGAAGTGCTTTGATCGGTACCAACCGCTATGGCTTTATAGGTTAAGGCCGAGAACGGATCCCTGCGGTAATAATAGTAAACCATTTTAGGCGCGCCGGTCAGCGTAAGGGTGCTGAACGTGGTAAGGATATCGGTATAAGGTTTAAAGGTGCTGCTTGCTGATAGATAGTTCAGGAAATCGAGCCTGCCCTTACCGCCAATATCATTTAATATCAACCAGCCATCCGCTATCTCGGTACCAACCGTAAGCGAACTGCTTTTGCGGAATATAGCGCCGGTGCTTACTTCTGTTACTTCGTACAACAGGGTGTATGCCGTTGTTGATGAAGCGATGTTGACCGACCAGTTAAGGTTTTTACTTTTAGCCACCGTTTTTTTAGTTATCGGCAGCACGCTTTGGTCAATTATATACCAGGCGTATGTGTATTTAGTGGTGTCGGCCCCATCGTCCATGGTAAATTTTAAGGTTGGACTAATGGCAAGCGCCGTACCGCGGAACGCGCTGTAGCTATCGTTAATATTGCTGATCTGCCCTTCGTTGATATCATGGTACTGATAGTTACCCAAATCTTTACGGCAGGCAGATAACAGGCCCAGCACTACTGCAAGCAGGCAGCATATATAGGTTAAATGTTTATTCTTCATTTTGTTGCTGTGTATCGGTTATCAAACTATTTTGCGTTTACGCCCATGGTCATCAGGGTTACGCCATCGGCTTCGTATACCGGTGTGCCGGCAGCGGCCATCCTTGTCAGGTACGATTTCAATCCATCGGCCCAGCCGCCCAGCCTAACGTAGTTGCCGTTAGCTGTAAACCATGTGGGGACAATCAGTTCGTTCACATCAAGGTTATAGGTGGTTATCAGCAACTGGAATTTCAACATGCTGAACGCGCCCAGGTAGCCAAATGTGTACGAATAATAGGAACTGCCCACTGTCCAAAAAGGCGGCGGACCGGCGATATCATCGGCCTTAAGCGCCATACGGGTATAGTAATTGGTGCTAACAACCCCGTTAGTAGTAGTGTTATAGCTTAAATAATCGTTGGTGAAGTTTTCATTTGGCTTCAGGTCCATATACAGCGAGCGTGCCGCGGCGCGCATAGCGGGGTTGCGCAGCAGTTTGATTTTCAAGGTATCGGCCACTTTACCGGCTTTAATGGCTAAAGCGGTGTTTAATATCTGATAATCGGTTCCTTTTTTTAAACCGCTGCTATCGGCAATGGTAAGGTTGTATACACGGTCGTGGTTTACCGGTTCGCCTATTTGCCTTACAATAAAGGTTACAACAGAATCGGCAACCGTGGTTTTTGAATAACCGAACGAAACGAACTTTTGGTTACTCACGCTTTTGGCTTCGGCAAAATAAATGGCTGTTTTGCTGTTGTCGTTATTGTAAGTGCCTATTGTTTCTTGTTTGCAGGCGCTTGCAACAAGCAGGGTGCATAAGCAAATGTAAAATGATATCTTTTTCATAATTTACTTGTTTTATGTTAATTACCTTGGCATGGTTTCGGATAATGGAACAGGGAATGTGTACTTACTATCTGTCATAGAAAGATTGGCATTAGTACCGCCTGCCACTATAGTTAAAGCATTGGTGCGTTTGTAATAGAAGAAGAGCTGCCCCTCGCCGGCAAATTCTTTCCTGAACTCTTTCATTATCGCGGTATTTAAAGCCGCCGTATTGGCAATGGTAATGCTTGCAATAGCCCGTTTGGTACGCACCAGGTTAAGGTAAGCGGCAGCGGTGGTCAGGTCAGGTTCGCACTCGGCGGCTACCAGGTACATTTCGCTCATCCTGATCAAAGGCACCGTCCGGTAAAAATTAATGGAAGAGTTAACGTTACTTTCATCGTTATATTTAAAAAAGGTAGGGTAAGGCCTGCCGTTAACCTTCCAGATGTACAGGCAGCGGTAATCTGTAGCGTTATTGCCTTCAAAAACGGTACTATTAATAAAATTACCATTGGTGCTTGGTGCCAGTATGTCGGTATCAAACAAACCCGGCGCAAAGGTTTTCAGATACAGATCGTTCAGCTTTGGGTTTTCAACGCCAAATATCATTTCGGTAGCGAAGGTTTTATTGCATATCACAGTATTCAGGTCGGCCGGTGCCGTCCACGGAAATTTGGCCTGGTTGTCTATCAGTACTTTGGCAGCCGAAAGCGCGGCGGCTTTATCGCCCTTCCATAAATTAACCCTGGCCTGCAGCGCTTTTACCGCGTAATAGTTCATGTGGTAATTTCTGCCGTCCCTTCCGTAAGCGTTTGTTATCTTGCTCACTTGTGTTTGGGTCATGGCAGGGTCGCTTGCTGATAGCAGCGCCTCGGCCTGTGCCAGATCGCTCAACACCTTTTGCATTACAAAATTGGTGGGCTTAAATTCCGATATCTCGTTAGTTGGCTTATCGTAATAAGGCAGCACTTTGGTTAACGAATCGGCAGTATAGGGCTTGGTAAACATCCGCATCAGGTCGAAATAATAGAACGCCCTTAAACCGTAGGCTTCGCCCTGGATGCGTTTTCTTTCCGCATCACTAAGTACGCTGCCATAGGTATCGATGCTTTGAAATAATTTGTTAAGGTTTAGGATATTGATATACGTTTTAGACCAGATATTATCAATAATGGTTTTGGAAGCATCATCGGTATAATTGTAGGTAGACATGGTGTACTGACTGTTTGACGCGTTGACCAGGTAATACTGGGCCAATACATCCATGGTAGTCATGGTCAATCGGCCACCATACGAATCGCTGCTGCCGTTGTTGATATAGAAACCGTTAAGGGCATCGTAAAAACCTTGTGGTTTAGAATAGAGGTCTTCTTCAACAAACTTACTTTCGGGCTTAACATCGAGCCATTTTTTGCAGCCGCTGATGATACCTATGGTAGCCAGGGCAAAAAGTAGATATATAGATCTGAAATTTTTCATAACGGTTTATTTAAAGGTAAGTCTGACACTCATTGATACTGACCGGGTATAGGGGTAATCGATACCACGTTCTCTTTTTATAGTAGATGCGTAAAACAAGTCGTTTGAATAGGCATTAAGGTTAAGTGCCGACAGGCCGCATTTGCTTAGCCAGGCCCTGTTCCTGAATTCGTAACCTATGTTGATAGATTCGCCGCTAAAGGAATTTTCGGTTTGGATAAACCTTGACGAAATAGGCGTGGTAGCGCTTACAGCAATACTTTTAAACTGAGAAACATCGCCCGGGTTTTTCCACCTGTCGTACAACGCGCGTTTATCCTGGTTGTATCTTAATGATTGGTAGGAGATATTTTCTACCTTATTGTACAAGGCCGTATTAAACTGGTCGCGGTGCCAGATATAGCGCACAAAGGCGCCGAAGTTAAAGCCCTTGTAGTTTAAGGTAGTACTGATCACACCTTCGGCACGTGGCCTTGATGAGCCTACTACCACCTGGTCGTCGGTGCTGTAATCAAACGTATATTGCCCGTTTTTCTTTAAAAACACTTCCTGCCCGGTAGCCGGGTCGATACCTAACGAAGGTACTGCCCATAAATCGTAGCTGCTGTAGCCATCACGATAACGGGTTAACGAGTTGCTCGCCCTTAGTTCGGTATTTAGCGATGACAGCTTGTTATCAAAATTGGCATACTTCTGTGTTAATGAACTTGCGGTTAGGCCTAGTGTCCAAACCACAGTTCCCGGGTGGTATATGGGCGAAAAATTGATAGTCGCCTCCATACCCTTTGTGGTAGAAACACCGGCGTTAAAGGGGTAATCGCTCAAGCCTGTTGATGACGGCAGGGTGATAGCCACTACCAATGGGTCGGTATATTTGCGATAGCCGTTTAACTGTATAGTTAGCCTGTTGTTAAACATTTTTGCATCTAAACCCAAACTTATTTGCTGGGTGGTTTGCCACTGCAGATCGGGCGCGCCAAGGGCCGACAGGTAGACGCCCTGGCCTATACTGTTGATGGTGGAGTAGTAGCTGTAAACAGACTGACTTACGTTACCAAAATTCTGGTTGCCATTGATACCGATGTTGCCCCTTAGCTTCAGCAGGTTGAGCCATTTCATAGCCTTCATAAACTGCTCCTTATTAACATTCCAGCTTACACCGGCGGCGTAATAAGGCTTGTACCGTTTGTTCGATCCAAAGGCGGTACTGCCGTCCATGCTGCCGCTTAAATCCACATTGTAGCGATAATCGTACGAGTAGTTTACCGATGCCACCAGCGAATTCCGGCGTGTTAAAGCGTTAGCCGCGTTAGGTGTCGAGCCTGTGGCAAAACCGTAAGCAAAAGCGGGGTTGCCATTGCTGGCATTTGGAAAACCAACGGCCTTATAACCATTTAAGCTTTGGTTATTTTGCTCGGCTTCCGCGCGCAGGTTACCGGTTAGGATATGTTTTTGGGCGAAAGTATTGGTATAAGCTACGTTAAAGTTAACGTTATAGCCAACCGCGTTGGTGCCCGAATAGGTATAACTCCCCCTCAACGTAGGGTCCGTTATCGCATCGTAAGCGGTGTTTAGCGGCGATACAAAAACTTTGGTTTCAGAAGTGGTTTTGCTGATCTGCGCGTTAAACTGTATCCTTAACGAACGGCTGAGATCGGCAATAGCCTGTAGGTTGTTGGTCAGGTTAAAGTAGCCGGTACGGTTAAAACTTGCCAGCGATGCATTGTAAAGCGGGTTAGGGATCAGCTCATTGTAGCTTCCATCCAGGTCCGACGCGTATACCGTTGGCGAAATAGCCACTTCAAGATATTTTTCGGATGCCGGCAGCAATTGATAATATGGGTTAGTTTGTACCCAGGTGGCGTAGCTGCCATAAGGCGATTCGGCCGATGAAGACCCGCTGATATAGGTCCTGTTGCCAAAATTGAAAATCCCCGAACGATAGGTTAAGCCGATGTTGGCGCCCCAGTCATCACGTTTTTCGCCTATCATGGCTGCGTTGTTCTTGCGGATGCTGCCGCCTATATCATAACGCAAAAGCGAATCGCCACCCGATGCGTTTACCGAGTGTTTATGCGAAAAGCCTGTTTGCAGGGGCTGGCTCAACCAATAGGTATCCACACCCTTTAATACACTTTTTAAGCGGGTGTTGTACACATCGTCCAGTTGCAGCTGGCGGATCACATTGCCATTAAATTCTTTATAACGCCCGGCCAGTTTTTCAAACTGTAGCTTTTCGGAGGCGTCCATCATATTGTATGATGACAGGTCGGGCATTTCCATTTTCATATCCGAGGTATAGCTCAACCTGATCTTGCCGGGCACGGGCTTTTTTGTTTCGATAACAATTACGCCGTTAGCCGCCCTCGAACCATAGATGGCTGTCGAAGCCGCGTCCTTCAGAATGGATATGGACGCTACGGTGTTCATATCCAGATCTACAATATTGCGCAGCGAGGTTTCAAAACCATCAAGTATAAACAGGGGTTGGTTGGGGTCGGTAGAGAACTGATCTTTCAGGGTGGTGGTGGAGATACTGGTTTGGCCCCTCAACTCAATAGTGGGTAATACGTTTGGGTTGGATCCTAAAGCGTTGTTCTCTATCTGTATAAAAGATGGATCGAGCGTGCGTAAGCTTTGGATAACGTTTTGATTGCCTACCGCCTTTAACTGTTCGGCCGTATAGGTGGCGCTTGCCCCGGTAAACGATTCTTTTTTACGCTCGAACATACCCGTTATCACCATGTCCTTCAGCATGGTCTGCGCCATCTCCATGGTAATGCTAAGCGGCATTTTTTTACCACCGATCTTATACTCCAGCGGTTTATAGCCAATGAAGGTAACTACAAGGATATCGTTATCAGGGTCGGCATTTATCCGAAAATTGCCATTGGCGTCGGTTATAGCCAGGAGTGTATTATTGCCTTTCACCCGCACGGAGGCCCCGGGCATTGGTTTATTGGTTTCGTCGTAAACCTTGCCCGTTATTAATACGGCTTCGTTGTTTTGCTGTGTTGTTTGCTGGGGCAGGTATTTCAGCGAAATGGCCTTATCTTTAATAGTATAGGTTAACGGCTGGCCTTTAAAGCATATTTTTAAAACCTCTTCTACACTTGCATTGCTTACGCTGATGGTAACCGGTTTGGCGTTTTTCATCATGTCGTTGCTGTAGAAAAAGTCGTATCCGCTTTGTTTCCTTATTTTTAAAAGGATGCTCTCCAGCGACGCGGCTTTTTCGTTAAGCGTAATTTGCGCGTAGCTGTCGGCCCTTACTTCAAACAAAAGTGTAATTACGAGGGTGAGTATCAGTAGTATTTTGGTATAAAAGCGATCTTTACATCTGTTTTTTGATGTCTTGTAAAAAATCATATACGAATTGAGTTAAAGGTTTTTTATATACATTCCTGTTAAATATGAGGCATGGCAATCCCACCCCGGTCGGTATACCGTTTTTCCGGGCATATTTGTTATATACTGTATTTGGGTGATTTTTAAGTAGAGGTTTTATTGCATAACCGTAACCCTCCTCCCTTCAAGTTTGAACTTCACCATTCCGGTCGATTCCATTATTTCCAGTACCTGCTGGATATTCTTTGTCCGCGAAATTGAGCCGGAGAACTGAAGGTCTTCCAGGCGTTTCGGGCAAGAAACATCAACATCGTACCAGCGTGATATTTTGCGCATGATCGCATCCAGATCTTTATTGGCAAACACAAAATCGTTGCTTACCCAGTCTATCGCGTTTTCGGCATTGCAATTATTTATCAGTATATCGTTGCCGGCTACTGTAGCGGCCTGCTGCGGTTTTAGTAATTTACTGATACTGTTGGCATTGGTAACCTTCACGCTTCCTTCCAACAGCGTAGTGGTTGTCGCGTCTTCATCGGTGTAGGCATTAATATTAAAGTGCGTACCCAGTACTTCTACCTTTTGCTTGTCGGTGGTTACCGTAAACGGATGCGCTTTATCATGGGCTACCTCAAAATAGCCTTCGCCGGTAAGTATCACATTACGCTCGTTACCGGTAAACCTTGTAGGGTATTTCAAACTCGACCGCGAGTTAAGCCATACCCGGGTACCGTCGCTAAGGGTTACGGCAAAGTACCCGCCTGCCGGTATGGATAAGGTATTCCAGCTCACTGCTGTTTCTTCGGCCTGGTAGGCTATCTTTCCATCACCGGTTTTTACAATCGAGGCGCCTTCGGTATTGGCTACCAATCCTTTTTTAGAACGGTTAATCGCTATTTGCTTCCCGTTGGCTAATGTAAGCGTAGCTTTCTGGCTGCCCGGCACTACCAGGGGATTTTCGTTTTTAGCTACCTGTATACTATCCGGGCTTTTTAATAGCCAGTAGCCAACACCTAAAATTAAAATTACAGAAGCGGCAACAGCGATTTTATATAATATCCTAAGCCCCGGGTTTAACTTAATAACCTTTGCCTGTGTGTTGTGGTGCACCGGCAGTTTTGCCCAGATATCTTCTTTCGCCGCGGCTACAGCTTCAGGCGTAACCTTGTCTGATATTGGCGGTGTTTGCAGGTACCAGTTTTCCAGCATAGCCAGCTCCTCGTCGGTACAGGTACCCTCGGCATACTTAACCAGTAACTCTTCTGCATTATATTTTTTACTCATGTAATTATTAATAAAAGGTAGATATAGTGTTAAAACAGTATTAAGACGGCTAAGCAGCGCGTAGGGGGTAGATGAAACTGAAAAAAATTAAAAAGGGGTGGGAACCTCAAAATACCGGCTCAATGTACTTGTACAAAAGAAGAAAACAGGGGCACACATCATCGCTTGCGATATGGAAATGCTGCAAATTATAAAAATGACAGCGCTTTTTAAATAACATAATAGCCGGGCGTCTTCATAATATATTAATCTACTTATGCCGATATTTACAATCATGAAAAGAATATTTCTTACCACAATAACCGTCATCGCCGTGCTTGTGCTGGTATCATGGGGAGTTGTTGGCCACCGCACCGTCGCTACAATCGCAACTAACCATTTAACACCTGCCGCCCAGGCCGGTATCCGGAAATTAATCGGCGATACCTCGCTGGCCGATATCAGCACCTGGGCCGATGAAGTACGTTCTGCCGATCCGGCTTTTGCCAGTACCGGGCCATGGCATTATATCAACCTCCCGGCAGGTTATAATTACGATCAGTTTATAACTGCGGTGAACAACGCAAAGGCACCTAATGTATATACGGCCCTGCAAAAGTGCATCGGCGATCTGAAAAGCGATACCACCTCGTTACGTTACAGGCGCATGGCCTTAAAGTTTGTGGTGCATTTGGTGGGCGATCTGCATCAACCCATGCACGTAAGCCATGCCGAAGATCAAGGCGGTAACCTGGTGCAGGTAACCTTCAACGGCGACCCGACCAACCTGCACAGCTTGTGGGATAGCCGCCTGATCGCGCGTCATCCCCTGCCGGTAAGTACGATGGTTACCGAATACGACAAAGCTACACCGCAGGAAATTGCCAAATGGCAGGCCGACGATATGATGAAGTGGCTGTACGAAAGCTACCTGGTGAGCGAACAGATCTACGCTGCTGCTGCCAAAAACCCAAAGTTTACCGACGATTATTATAACATTGCCATGCCCGTTGTACAAAAACGATTACTACAGGCAGGCATCCGTCTTGCCGGGGTGTTAAACAGCATATATAAGTAAAAGGCTAAATCCTGTATCTTTACGTTATGAAAAAACTGATCATCATCGCGTTATTCGCCGTATTAGCCGGCAAGGCCGGGGCACAAACCGTTATCCCCGCTAAGGAAGCGGCCAAACATATTGGCGAAACCGTCAGCATTACCGATAAAATATTCGGCGGTAAATATTTCGAGAACAGCAAAATGACCTTGCTTGATATGGGCGGCTATAACCCCAACCAGGTACTCACCATTATGATCCCTGGCGCCGATAAGGACAAATTTAAAGGCAACCCCGAAGCCGATTACAAAGGCAAGGATGTTACCGTTACCGGCAAGATCATCGACTATAAAGGCAAGCCCGAAATTATAGTGAACGATCCGAAACAGCTAAAGCTGGTAATGATCGACAATGTTAATAAAACAAAAGCCGGTTTTTAACGCAACGGCCCATGGCTGTGATTGATAATTTCTCATACTGGGAGCAAACCGCTTTTACCGGCCATGCCGATGTGATCATCATCGGCAGTGGATTGGTGGGACTAAGCGCCGCGCTTACCATTAAAAAGCAGCAGCCGGGCGCTAATGTACTGGTACTGGAGCGTGGCTTTTTGCCCAGCGGCGCCAGTACTAAAAACGCGGGCTTCGCCTGCTTCGGTACACTGTCCGAACAGTTGGAATATATCCGCAAGGCTGGCCCGGATGAAGCCGCGCGCCTGGCCAATTATAAATGGCGGGGCCTGCAACGCCTGCGCCAAAACCTTGGCGACGACAATATCCGTTACCACCAATACGGCGGCCACGAACTTTTTATGGATAACGAGGCCGCCCATGCCGCCGATTGCATCAGTCAGATCGATCAGATCAACGATCTGCTGCAACCCGTTATCGGGCAAAATGATATTTATTCTGTTGCAGATGACAGGATAGATCAATTTGGCTTTAAGGGGATAAGGCATATCGTTTATAACCCCTTCGAGGGGCAGATCCATACCGGCCATATGATGCGTACGTTGCTACATAAGGTTTATCAAACCGGTACCATTGTACTAAATAATTGCCCGGTTACCGAAGTGCTGCCCGAAGATGCCCGTGTAGTTATCAAAACCGGCCATGGTAACTTCAGCGCCGCAAAAGTAATACTGGCCACCAACGCCTTTGCCCGGCAATTATTCCCCGGGCTGGATGTTGTACCAGGCCGTGGGCAGGTTTTGGTTACCAAACCCATCCCTAATCTAAAGCTACAGGGCACCCACCACTTTAACCGGGGCTATTACTATTTCCGCAATATTGATAACCGCGTCCTGTTCGGCGGCGGCCGCAATCTTGATTTCGCTGCCGAGGAGACCCCCGAATTTGGACATACCGATGCCGTGCAGCAGCAACTGCTAAAATACCTGCACGAGGTGATCATTCCCGGGCAGCCATTCGAAGTGGACACCCGATGGAGCGGCATTATGGGCTTTGGCGATGATATCTCCCCTATTATTAAACAAATACAACCCGGTATTTACTGCGCTGTACGTTGTAATGGTATGGGTGTAGCGATGGGGAGTTTGGTTGGGGAAGAAGTGGCGCTGCTGGCGATGGGTGTTTAACCGCTTCGTTCTGTATGGACGAAGCAATCTTTTCGTTTTAAGGTCTGTGTTTTAATGTTCTGTTGGCACCTTATTAATGTCCGTCTGCTCATAGCCGCAGGGGCCTAGTTACTTTGTCTTCGACACAAAGTAACCAAAAGTCAAGACAGCAAAAATGCTTCCTTTGCCGCACAGGGCCATTGCCCTGCAAAACAAGCAGAACCACAGGGCTGAACCCTGATGCCCCGCTATCGCGCTCTCAAGCCTACGCTTCAGCACCAGGCTAATGCCCTTTCCCGCCCACAGGCTACCATGTTCTGCCCGTTTTCGCCCGGAAGCCGTTTTGCTGTCGGGATGGAGAAGACACGGTGCAACTCCGAGCGGAGCTTTGCTTCGCTCGGAGTTGTTTCTAAAAAAGAGCGTGGGGCTGTCATAAAAGCGGGCCAGCGCTGGCGGGAATGCCGTGAGCAGCCGCCTCCGGCGTAAAGCTGCTCACGCAGGGCGGGCTGAAGCTTTTTTATGACTTGGGTTTTTGGTTACTTTTGGGCCTAAGCCAAACGGCGTAGCCCTCTTGAGTGCTTTAAAAAACAAAAAACACCACGAAAAAAGTAACTAGGCCCCTGCGGCTATGAGCAGACGGACGTTAATTTATAGCACAGACCAATCATCCTATGAGATTGCCACGCTATCGCTCGCAATAACAAATTGTTGAGTGTAGAGATTGCTTCATACCTCGCAATGATGTAGTAAAAAAGAAAACGCCCGGCTTTTGCCGGGCGTTTTCTTTGGGGTAATAATTGGTAATACTTTAATTAAAAGGGCAGGTCATCATCGGCAGCGGGGCCAAAATCAGTTACAGCGCCGTCGGCCTTTGCACCTGCGCGCTGCGGGGCATCGTCAAAATCGCTTTTGCGGCCCAGCATGGTAAAATTTTCGGCAACAATTTCGGTAGTGTATTTTTTCACCCCCTCCCTGTCTTCAAACGACCGGGTACGGATCTTTCCTTCAATATATACCAACTTACCCTTTTGCAAAAACTTGGCAGCCACATCTGCCAGTCCGCGCCACATCACAATGTTGTGCCACTCGGTTTGCTCTACTTTACGGCCATCCTTATTAAAGGTCTCTGAAGTAGCCAGCGGGAAACTTGCTACGGCAACCCCTCCCTCCAAATGACGAATTTCGGGGTCTTTACCCAGGTGCCCAACAAGGATAACTTTATTTATTCCAGACATAGTTTAAAACAGGGAATTAGTTTTTAATTTAAAAATTTAGTTAAAAATATAAAAATGATTTGAGGTAACGCTAAATTTTTTAATTTTTTTACTTCTGTGAAAAAATAATCTTGTTCTAACTCATTTTCAAAACCATCCAATTCTATAAATCTTACGTACAGGCGCTGGTGGGTAAGCACATGCTTATAAACTTGCGATACGGCCTTAATTCGTATGTTTCCGCCGATAAATGGTTTCGCCGATGGCGTCTCCAGCACGTGATGAACCTCCATAAGTTGTTCTGTTTCAATCAGTGGCAACTCATACATATTAGCCCATATATCACCTGCACCGCGTTTGTGCATTAGTATTTCATTGTCGTTTTTTATTAATAAATAGTTAAAATACCGCTCGCGGATTTTTGTTTTATTAATTTTTACCGGCAATGTCGCTGTAGCATTATGTTTAAAGGCGTAACATCCCTCCCGCACCGGGCAAATACCGCAGGCGGGGTTTTTAGGCTTGCACAGCATAGCGCCAAACTCCATCATGGCCTGGTTATGCAGCGCCGGGTTCTCACGGTCCAGCATTTCATCAGCCATCTGCTGAAATATTTTTTTGCCTTGAGTACTATTAATAGGCTCGCTGATGCCAAAGTAACGCGCCAGTACACGGTACACATTACCATCCACAACCGCTTTGGCCTCGTTAGCCGAAAACGACGCGATGGCTGCGGCCGTATACTCGCCTATGCCTTTTAGTTTGATGAGTTGCTCCCAGCTTGATGGAAACACGCCGCCATGTAATTCCTGCACCAGCCGGGCAGTTACCAACATATTGCGCCCGCGCGAATAATAGCCCAGGCCCTGCCACAGGGCAAGCACCTCGTCTTCGGTTGCGGCGGCAAAATCGCTGACGGTTGGGTACTTTTCAAGGAAGCGATTGAAATACGGCAAGCCCTGTTCTACACGGGTTTGCTGCAGGATGATCTCGGATAACCAGATCACATAAGGGTTGGTTGTGTGGCGCCAGGGCAGGTCGCGTTTATGTTGATGATACCATTGTACCAGTTGATTTGAAAGCTGCATAGCTAACAAAAATACGCAATCAAAAACAGCCTATTGTAACGTTTTGCGGGGCATGTTGAAAAAAATCATCTTTTATTTCAATCTTTCCAATTAAAGCAATACTTTTGCAACCCCAAAACAGTTAAGTAATTACATAAAATAAAAAGGAAAATCAGATATGACTAAGGCAGAAATTATAGCTGAAATCTCGACCAAGACCGGTATTGAGAAAGTAGACGTTCAGGAAACTGTTGAGGCGTTCTTCAAAGTAGTTAAAACCTCTATGGTGAGTGGTGAGAATGTGTACGTAAGAGGTTTCGGTAGTTTTGTTGTTAAAAAACGTGCTAAAAAAACAGCCCGCAATATTTCAAAAAATACTGCCATCATCATCCCCGAGCACTTTGTGCCAAGCTTTAAACCGGCTAAAACCTTTGTAGAAAAGGTACGCACCGGTAACAAAACCAAATCAGCAAAATAATTTTAACCAGGTATGAAAGGGAAACAAATAGCCGTAATTGCAGCAGTAGTTGTTATTGTTGGCTATTTGTTTTCGCTGCCTGTTAAGGGTTTAGTAAAACCCAAAGAGGAAAAACCGAACAACGGCATGGTTGCCGGATCGGCCAAACCCGCGGTTAATGTAAGTGTAGAGATGTTATCGGCCACGGCCAAAACAGCTATCGGCGATAAATTATCGGCACAGATAACCGACCTTGAAACACAATTAAAAAACGCCGAAGGCGAAAAGCTACAGGAACTGCAAAGGCAACTGGCCCACAAGTGGGACGATGTAAATCAGCCCGCGCCTGCAGGTTATTATTACATGGAGCTTGCCCGCAAGCAAAACAAATTTGAAGACTGGCTGAACGCCGGCAACCGTTTTAACGATGCCTACAAGTTCACCCAGGATTCGACCATACAGGCGGCTATGGTGCTTAATGCGGTTGAAGCGTTTGAGCATGCCACCAAAATGCAGCCCGATAACCTTGACGCGAAAGCCGGTTTAGGTGTGGCTGATGTAAACGGCGGCGCGCCATCGCCAATGACAGGTATAGGCCTGTTGCTTGAGGTGGTAGCTAAAGATCCGAAAAACCGTAACGCGAACTTCAATTTGGGGATGTTCGCTATTAAATCGGGACAGTATGATAAGGCCGTTAACAGGTTCAAGACCATTCTTGAGCAAAAGCCTGAGGTAGAGGCTTATTTCTACCTGGCCGAAAGCTACAAGCAATTAGGCGAAAAGCAGCAAGCGATTGAGGCTTACCAAAAATGTAAAGAACTGATGCAGGACCCGACAGCCGGCAAGCGCATCGATGATTTTATAAAAGAATTAAAAAATTAAGTATTTAACATTTAAAAAATTAACACTATGCCAAGCGGTAAAAAACGTAAAAGACATAAAATGGCCACCCACAAACGCAAAAAACGTTTGAGAAAAAACAGGCACAAAAAGAAATAAGCTATTTTTATAAATAGCTTATTTCCCTGCTTTTAAGGGTTGTTATTTTATTGTTTACCTTCAATAACCGGGCACCTGCCTGGTTTAAGAAACGGAGTAGCAGTTGATAAAAGAATTAATTATCGATTCGACCCCCAACGGGGCTACTATTGCCTTACTACAGGATAAACAACTCGTAGAACTTCATAAAGAGCACATCAACAACAATTATACTGTTGGTGATATTTATTTAGGCCGCATTAAAAAAATTATGCCCGGCCTAAATGCTGCTTTTGTAGATGTTGGCTACGAGAAAGACGCTTTTTTGCATTATTTAGATCTTGGTCCACAGGTACAAAGCTTGCTTAAATTAACCAAACAGGTTAAAAGCGGCGGCTACCAGGCCAAACTGCTGGATAATTTCAAACTGGAAGCCGACATTAATAAATCGGGTAAAATATCCGAGGTATTAACCAAGGGCCAGCTGATCCCGGTACAAATTGCAAAGGAGCCTATCAGTACTAAAGGCCCCCGCTTAAGTTCGGATATATCTATAGCCGGGCGCTACGTGGTGCTTTGCCCTTTTTCTGAAGCGATATCCATATCGAAAAAGATAAAGAGCAATACCGAGCGTAACCGCCTGCGTAAGATCATTGAGAGCATTAAGCCTAAGCATTTTGGCGTAATTATCCGCACCGTATCCGAGGGAAAGGGCGTGGCCGAAATGCAAAAAGACCTGCTTGACCTGATTACCAAATGGGAGACTTTCATCACCCGTTTGCCATCAACCGAGCCGGCTAAAAAGGTATTGGGCGAAATTGACCGCACCAGCACCATCCTGCGCGACCTGCTGAATAAGGATTTCCAGCACATTTATGTAAACGAGACCTCGATTTTTGAAGAGGTAAAATCGTACGTGCACGATATCTCTCCCGAAATGGAGAACATTGTACGCCTTCATAAACATAAGGACCCGATTTTCGAGCATTACGGCATCGAGAAGCAGATCAAGGGCGCGTTCGGCAAAACGGTTAACCTGGCCGGCGGCGCTTACCTGGTTATCGAACATACCGAGGCATTGCACGTTATCGATGTGAACAGCGGTAACCGAACAGCCAACAAAGAGAACCAGGAGGAGAATGCCTTCCAGGTGAACAAGGAGGCTGCCCGCGAGATAGCCCGCCAGTTGCGCCTGCGCGATATGGGCGGTATTGTAGTGATCGATTTCATCGACATGCATAAGCCAACCAATCGCAAGGACCTGTTCGATTACCTGCGCACCGAAATGTCGCATGACAGGGCTAAGCATACCATCCTGCCACCGAGCAAGTTTGGTTTAGTGCAGATCACCCGTCAGCGTGTGCGCCCTGAAATGAATATCGTTACCAGCGAGGTTTGCCCTACCTGCCACGGCACAGGCGCCATCCGCCCTACGATATTATTGATGGACGATATCGAGAATAACTTTAACTATATACTGGTTGAACAGAACGAAAAGAATATCACGCTTGCCGTTCACCCTTATATCGAGGCTTATATTAAAAAGGGGTTGATCACCCGCCAGATGAAATGGTACTTTAAGTATAGCCAGTGGATAAAAGTTAAATCGAACCCAAATTACCAGATCACCGAGTTCCACTTCTTTAACACTAAGGACGAGGAGATCAAATTGTAGTCCGGAAAGACGGTAAAGTCCGGAAGACAGAAAAGGCATTACCAAAAGAGGCTGTCTCAAAAGCGAGGCAGCCTCTTTGTTTTTGAGCGTAATTTTCAGTAACTTAAAGGCATGGGAGGAAAAGTAGTCTTTAAGGAATATGATCCTGACCAGTTAACCTTTTTACCGTATAAACTGGAGGAACTGGTACCGCAGGGTCATCCGGTACGTATTGTATCGAAGGTGGTCGATCAGGTAGATGTTAAACCGATTAACCGCAAGTATAAAGGCGGCGGGGCATCCAGCTTTCATCCGCGGCTGATGCTCAAGCTGCTGATCTACGGTTATCTGACCAACACGTATTCTTCACGGAAGTTGGAAGACCAGGCCGCGCAGAATGTACATTTCATGTGGCTTTTAGGCATGAAAAAGCCTGATCACAATACCATCAACCGTTTCCGGAGCGAGAAGCTGTCGGGTGTTTTAAAGGAGATCTTCTCACAGATCGTATTGTTATTACAGCAGGAAGGTATCGTCTCGCTGAAAGAAGCTGTTTTTACCGATGGTACCAAGATCGAATCGGTAGCGAACAAGTACACTTTTGTATGGGGCAAAAGCATTAAGAACAGCAAGGAGAAGATGAAAGCCCAATTGGATGAACTGTGGAGTTATGCGCAAACCATCGCTGCCGAAGAACTTAAAGACACCGCACCGCTGGAATACAGCGAGATCAACCCGGAAAAAGTAAAAGAAACGATCTCAAAGATCAACGCCGCCCTGGACGATAAGGAAGATGTCGATAAGAAAGTAAGGCAGAAGCTGAACTATGCCAAAAAGCACTGGCCGGAGAACCTGGCCCGGTATGACGAGCAGGAAAAGCTGTTAGGCGGTCGCAACAGCTTTTCGAAGACCGACCCGGGTGCCACCTTCATGCGGATGAAAGAAGACCCTATGCTGAACGGGCAGCTTAAACCCGGATACAATCTGCAGATCTCCACCCAGGAGCAGTTCATCTTGAACTATAGCCTGCACCAAACCACAACCGATTACCAGACCCTTCCATCACACATCGAACAATACGAAACTTTATATCATGCACTTCCAAAAGCGGTAGTGGCCGATGCGGGCTACGGTTCGGACGAGAACTATGGCGTATTACAGCAAAAAGGCATTGAAGCTTATATCAAATACAACACGTTCGACCAGGAACAAAATAAAGGCATCAAAGCATTCGGTAATGACAGTTTGCACTATAATGAACAGGAAGATTACCTGGTATGTCCGATGGGACAACACATGCAGCATATCGGCACCGGGCAGCGGGTCTCCACATCCGGCTATGTGCAACTGATCAGCCGCTATCAGGCGCAGAATTGTGAAAACTGCCCCATGCGGGGCGTTTGTCACCAAGCAGCCGGTAACCGCGTGGTGGAGATCAACCACAGCCTTAGAATACACAAGCAGATAGCGAAAGAAAGATTGAATACCGAACAGGGCATCAAATACCGAAAGCGACGGCCCGCAGATGTCGAACCGGTGTTCGCCAACCTGAAGCATAATCACGGCTTCAGGCGATTCCTGCTGAAGGGAATGTCCAAAACCGAGGTCGAAATAGGGTTATTATCCATCGCACATAACCTCAGAAAGTGGAAAGCCTGATAAAAAAGGCTTTTTATCCGATAAAAACACCTGAACCAACTCAAAAAAATCGAAAGCAGGCTGATACAGTCCCGCTTTCCTAATAACTCATCTAAATCGGCATCAACGAAAAAACCGCCTCATAATTGACTTATGAGACGGCCTCTTTTGGTTAAATTACGTCATGCTGAGTAATATAATCCCGGCGGCCTCTAATGGTTTTTATGACATGCCGATGAAAGCCCCCTCTAAATCTCCCCCAAAGGGGGAGATTTTGGAACCCTCTCCTCTGGAGAGGGCAGGGTGAGGCTTCAGCGGAAAAACAAACACGTCATGCTGAACTTTTTTCAGCATCCCATCATACAGGTCCGGCATGCAAGGTTTAAACCATGCAAATGCCCCCCCCGAAACAAGTCCGGGATGACCTGTTGCTTTTGCAAAAGTTTGTGCCATCAATTCCCCGCATCCCTGCGGGCCTCGATAGTGGCCTGTATGGTACTCGATACATTCGACATGATGTCATAGCCAGTAGCGGCTTCTATCGCGTCTACCGTGGTAATGTACTGCGTCCAGTCAGAGTTAATGCTGTTGATATTCGGCATATCAACAGCTATCACACGGGTATTGGTGGTGATACGGCTTAAATCGTTATTGCCGTTGGCAAGCACCACAATTACTTTCCAGGTGCGGGCTGGCACGGTGATGTGGCCGTTATCAATAGTGGTGGTAGTGCCGCCATTGCTACCGGTACCGCCGCTTCCGTACGATCCGGCTACAACATACAGCTCGCTGCCTGCGTTCACCAGTGTGCGCTCGTAATTTTCAAGGTTGGCCCAGGTTTGCTGATTATTGTTCGGCGCCTGCGGCATCATATTGCTCATCAGGAACGTAGCCTGGTTAGCAGCAACGGTGCTGGTCCTATCGGCCGACGGGCAATTGTGGCCCCTGTCAAAACCCGAACCCGAATAGCTGGTTGAGCCTACTTCATACCATCCGCTTGGTAATGAGGTATCCGCGCGGAAATCGTCCTGGCGGGCCGTAGAACCTAAAGATGTGCTGCCCAAATACCAGCCAGCTTACCCAGTTTGGTTTACCCTGGTCGCGGTTGTACGATTCGGTGAAGTAGGTTTGGTCCATCAGGTAATTGGTAGTGAAAACAATGCTGTTGGTTGCCCCGCTTGGGTTGCCCAGCAGCAGGTTAGAGTTATCGGTAGCTGTACCCCCGCCACCGCCTGTGCCGTTATCGTAGCTATTAACGGTAAAGTCGTCAAGATTGATGCGGTTAGTGCCGCCCGAAGTTTTACGCACCTCGAAGCGCAGCGTACCGGCCTGGTTTACGGTGAAGGTAGCGGTAGCCAAAGTGCTGCTGCTGGTGGTAATAGTGCTGCCTACCTGCGTATAGCTGCTGCCGCTGTTGCTCGATACCCAAAGCTGCCATGCCGAACTGCCATCGCTGCCGTAAACCGCGTGTTTAATGGTTACGGTAGATGCGCCGGTAATTACGTTAAAGCCCATGGTCAGTTTACCGGTATTGCGGATGCGTACCGATTTGGTTCCGTTCTTCGGGTCGGATGTGGTGTTGCCGATCAGGGCATCGTCCATGCTCCAGGTGCCTGATGACAGGGTAACGTTGCCGATGGCATAAGCCGTTTTAGTGCCCGATTCAAAAGTTTCGCTAAAAGTTTGGGTGATAGTGTTCACTTCCAGCTTCGCCATATCGACCGGGGCAGTACCCGATGCAGGGGGTTGCGTATCGATCAGCGCGTCTTTAGAACAGGAAGCCAATACCATGGCCGCCAGCATTACCAGTAACAGTTTTTTTAATTTCATAAGATGGTTTTTTAGTTTTCGAATAAACAATAGGAGTATTAAGTAAAATATCATTTACTATTACGCAATATAGCCAGGCAATGTTATCGTTTTACAACGCCGGGGTTTAAACAATTAGGCACAAATGCAATATTTAATGGTGGGGTAACATAAGGGTAACCCTGTACTTTTAGGTGTCGGGGCGGGGCATTCGTATCATAAGTAAGAGGCACCAAAACAAGCTCTTTTTTGTATCTTGTTCTACGAACCCATTATGCGTTACCTTTTATTTCTCACTACTGCCATCCTGCTGTTATCATGCAAGCGACCAAATCCGGCAGCTAATACCATCAGCAAAATAACCTTGGCCCGAAGCGGTGCATGGAGTTTTTATGGCGATGCAATGTGTATAGATAGCACCCTGGCCTACCATTATTTAAAAAACACGGGGAGCCGTAAACAGCTATACTATCAGGGCAAGATAAGCCAGGCATTTTGGGATAGCCTTAACCGCCATTTCGACGCGATAAAATATCAAACAATTCCCGATTCGACATCCATGGGCGGTCAAGATATGATATTTATGGAGTTGGTTATCCGTTACAATGGTCGCAAAAAACGCATTATACGTATATACCATGATACAAGCGCGGTAGTTAAGGTTTCTAAATGGATAAAGGAAAATGCGGATACCATCAGGCTGGTGCCACTTAATAAACCTGTTTTTTTTGAAACTACCTATCAAAACCCACCTCCCATCCCGCCACTACCATTAAATCGTATACGGCCACCTCACGCCAAAACAGGATATTAAATAGTAAACATCTCCTGCTTTTTTAAACTGCAAAGACTGTACTTTAGCTATCGAACCCGTTAAAACCCTTATGCGTAAAATCATACTGACCCTTACCGGCCTCCTCAGCTGCGCTATACTGTATGCCCAGGAAACCACCGTCCCTGTACAGGAAACCGAGAAGCCATCCATCGGCCCGAAGATGATCGTAGAAAGCCTGAAAGGGCCGATCACCCCGAACGAACTGGCCGCTTTTAAAGCCCATATAGCCGCTGTTAATGTGCCCGACCATAACGATGGCAACATTTGGGTATACGGCAATCCCGGTAAGATAATAGAAGCATGCGGCCTGATGTACGAGGCTACCGGCGACAAGGCGATACTTGACCGCATGCTGTATTACTGCGATGCCGCCCTTGCCGGCCGTAACGACCTGGCCAGCGAAAAAGATGGCGGACAGCGGCCTACCTGGTCGGGGAAGATAGACCCGGTTTGGCCGTCATCAAAAGCGGGGGTTAAACCGGCCAGCGCGGGTGTGGCCGTTGGCAGCGTACTGGCGCATATTTTATACGGCGCTAAGGTTATACTGGCCAACCCTACTATCTGGAACGAGACTGTCGGCTCAGGCAACCCGCATAGTTTTGGCGCTACCTATAAAGAACGCGCGCTTAAATATGTAAAAGAGTGCGACTATGTGGCGGATAGCTGGATGCTGCCCACCTTTGTCCGTGCCGATAAAAAATTCTACTTCCCCGGCCCACCGAACGATTATAAACCCGGCGAGGCCGTACCCTGGAACCAGATTTGCATGTTCACCAACGGACTGGTACGCCTGGCCGAATGTCATGACCTGTTGAAAGACGCTCCCGAAAAATCGAAGCTTTACACCGATCTGGTAAAAGTTAATTTCGATTGGTTTAAGTCCACCGTTGTTCACGGTACGTCAGCAGCGGGTACGCCGGTATGGAAATTCAAGTACGCCTTAATATCCCGCATGGAAGATACCAACCATTTTGCCTACGACAGTGAGGGCATGTACCTGGCCTACATCAATGGCAAATGCGGCGTTACCCTGCAGGATATGACCATTATGGCCAACACCTATTTTGATGTAGTACTGACCACTGTTAAGGACGGCAAATTTGCCGGTAATGTAGACGGCAGCACCGGCACCGGTCACGCCGGCGGCGATAACTACGTGCGCGACGAATACATTTACCTGGCCGATATCCGCAAAGACCAGTTCAATAAAGTTGGCGAGATAGAGCAGGCCGCTAAAAAGATAGCCGTATCGCCGCAGATCACCGCACGGCTGCTGTGGTTAAAGAATAAGCGGTTTAAGGCGGGAATGTAAAGGATGTGCAGATGCGTGTATATGCAGATGTGCAAATAAAAAAATTAGCTGGCGCAAGTTTAAGGGTTGGTGGTGTGGTGGCTCAACTTGTGTCCTGGGTTCGCGGAAGTTTGAAACTTCCGCGATAATAACCACAGGTTACGCTGCGCTAAACCTGCGGCAGCATGAGCGGGGATGTAGATGATCGTCGAAAAGAGACTTACAACAATGACGTGATGATAAATCGACGTATTATACTAATCAACGAACAAGCTGTCTTTGTGCTCGGCCATAAAATCCTTTAAACCCCTTTGTGTTTTTTGTGGATTTGCCAATTTGAAATTCCTTTGTGAACTTTGTGGTTAATCGCCACCAACCAAATTCCTAATTTTTTTAGCATTTTCATTGCTCATCTAAAAAATAATCCTCATTTTTGAATCAGCTGCATGTTTGCATACAGGCATACTTGCACATCAAAAATTGGCAAAAACTAAAGTATCGTACTTCTGTCAAAGCTGCGGCTTCGAGGCACCAAAATGGCTGGGCAAATGCCCCTCCTGCAGCCAGTGGAATACCTTTGTTGAAGAAATTGTAGAACGGGCAAACCCATCAGTACCCGACTGGAAGCCACAGTCTACCTCGCTACAGCGTGCAAATAAGGCTGTGCCTATTGATAAAATAGAATTTGATGAGGAACACCGCATCCTCACGCCCGATAAAGAGTTTAACCGCGTGCTGGGCGGCGGCATCGTAGCCGGTTCACTGGTATTGATAGGCGGCGAACCGGGTATCGGCAAATCTACCCTGATGCTGCAGCTATCGCTCAATATGCCTGGCTTGCGGGTACTATATGTATCGGGCGAGGAAAGCGACCGGCAGATCAAGATGCGGGCAGAGCGATTAGCCCCCCAGCCCCCTGAAGGGGGAGCAGGAAGCCAAGCAACTCCCCCTTTAGGGGGTGGGGGGGCTGGCGGCGATTGCTATATCCTCACCGAAACATCAACCCAAAACATTTTTAAACAAATAGAGCAATTACAGCCCGAACTGGTGGTGATCGATTCGATACAGACGCTGCATTCGGCGCATATCGAATCTACTCCGGGCAGTGTATCGCAGGTGCGCGAGTGCACGGCCGAGTTATTGCGCTTTGCCAAAGAGAGCGGTACGCCGGTATTTTTGATCGGTCATATTACCAAAGACGGCATGATAGCTGGTCCGAAGATACTGGAACACATGGTAGATACGGTGCTGCAATTTGAGGGCGACCGCCACCACGTATACCGCATACTCCGCGCGGTGAAGAACCGTTTCGGCTCAGCGTCGGAATTGGGTATTTACGAGATGCTGGGCGCAGGTTTGCGCGAGGTGTCTAACCCGTCAGAGATCTTATTATCGCAACGGGAAGAGCAGTTAAGCGGCATCACCATCTCGGCTACTTTAGAGGGCATGCGCCCCATGATGATAGAAACCCAGGCGCTGGTGAGTACATCCGCCTATGGGACGCCGCAACGCTCGGCTACGGGCTTTGATACCCGGCGGATGAATATGCTGCTGGCCGTGCTGGAAAAACGCTGCGGTTTTAAATTAGGCGCTAAGGACGTCTTTTTGAACATTACCGGCGGCATCCGGGTAGAAGACCCGGCTATCGACCTGGGTCTTGCCGCTGCCATCATCTCATCGCACGAGGATATCCCTATCCCCTTTAAAACCTGCTTCGCCGGTGAATTGGGCCTCTCGGGCGAGATCCGCGCCGTTAACCGGGTAGAGCAACGCATTGCCGAAGCGCAAAAACTTGGCTTCGAGCAGATCTTCATCTCCAAGTACAATCTCCCAACCGGCGGTAACGACAAAAAACGCATCGATCTGAGCCGCTATGAAATAGCGGTGAAAACGGTGGGTAGTATCGAGGAGGTGTTCACCCTATTATTCGGATAAGATGAGTGGGTAGGCGAAGCGCTAAGCCCGCGTTTTAATACCGACCCTGTTTAACATAATAAAAAAAAGCAGTAAAATTGAAAAAATGAACAAAACCCCAAAATAAACTATCTATCAAATAGTTACAAGCCAATTTTTGTTCAAATCATGTTCAATATTTCAATTTGTATTTTTCAATAAATTTTTATATATTATTGAAAATACAAATTCAATAAAATCAAAAAGGGCGCGACTGATTTTAGTCGCGCCCTTTTTGATTTTATTGTTATCAACCGGCTTATGGAGTAGCTGAAACCACTACTTTGCGTATTACATTATTATTGTAATCGGCCACATAAACATTGCCTGCCGCGTCGGTGGTGATACCTTGCGGATTGCTAAATTTGGCCACTGTTCCCTTGCCCTCGGTATAACCGCTTACATTGGCGCTACCCGCAATAGTGTATAATATCTTAGTAGCGGTAATTTCCAATATACGGCCCGATTCATCAGTAATAAACATATTGCCTGCCTTATCGGTAGTAATACCTACCGGCAGGTTAACGGCATCGTTTAAAGTGGTTGGGTTTCCTGCAATGGTAGTTACTGTACCATCAGTAGCAATTTGCCTGATGGCATTGTTAGAAAGATCGGCTACGTAAAGCACGCCCGCCGCGTCGATGGTGATGCCACATGGGTTATTAAACCGGGCACTGGTGGTTAACCCATCCGAATAGCTGGCAACGTTTGTACCCGCAAAAGTAGTTACCACACCTGCCGGCGTTATTTTGCGGATAGCACTGTTACCCCTGTCGGCTACGTAGATATTCCCCGATGCATCGGCCACTAAGCCTGCCGGGCTGTTAAACCTGGCCGTAGCACCTGTACCATCGGCAAAGCCAACATAAGCGCCACCGGCTAAAGTGCTTACTACACCCGCCGATGTTATTTTGCGGATAGCGTTATTACCCACATCAGACACATAAAGATTACCCGAACCGTCAATAGCGATATATTGCGGGCTATAGAAACTGGCGGCTGCCCCGGTGCCGTTAGCATTACCCGGTGTAGCGCTGCCGGCCAGCGTGCTTACCGTACCGGTTGTTGATATTTTGCGGATGGCATTATTAAAGGCGTCGGCAACATAGATATTCCCTGCAGCGTCGGCCACAACCCCCTGCGGGCTGTTAAACGAAGCTGTTTTTAAAGGGCCCTCAGTATAAGCTGCTGTACCGCTGCCGGCATAAGTGCTGGCTGTGCCTGCAATGGCAAATGTAGCTGTAGGCGTAGTAAACTGTACTACACCACCATAGGTAATCCCCCCCTTAGTATCGATAGCGTAAGCACGCAAATAATAAAGCGTATTAGGTGTCAGGCCGGTAGCTGTTGCCGAAAAGTGAACGATATTGGCTGTAGTTAACGCCGTTTTTGAATCGGTTGTAACCGGGGTTTTGTTGGTAGTGCTCCAGCATACACCATACTCGCTAACCGTGTTGGTAACATAATTGGTAATATAGCCGCCACTTTGCGCCGATGTTGTTGTTAAATTGGTAATGAGCGTGTTTGTAGTTACCGCCGGCACAAACTGAAGGCCAGTGTCGTCTGATGATTTATTGCAGCCCGTAAACACTAAAACCGACGGCACCAGCATCAATAAAACTATACTTAATTTACGTAGAGAAGACCTCATTTGTTGATAATGAATATAAAACTTTAAAATAACAGCTTTATCTGCAAAGATATTAACCTAAGCCGATATTTTAACACTATTTAACAATAAGCTGCTTAAGCCCACAAACCTTTACAACCGCAAATTGTAATAAATAATATCAGTACCCCAGGTGTATGAAAAAGCTTTTGTTGCTTGCTGCTTGCTTTTTGCAGGTTTGGCTGTATGCGCAGCCCCTGCCGCATGGCACTGTTTATGGCCATAAACCCAGCCGTGTTGGTTTAATTCCTGCCGAAAAACTGGAGACTTATATGAGTAAGCGTACCCGCATTAGTACAACTACACAAGGCAAAATACTGGCGGTTACCAAAAGTAAAGGTGGCTGGTTTACCATAGATGCCGGCCATGGGCGCACCATAGCCGCGCATTTCAAAATGGAAAATATCAATATCCCAACTAAGTTAAAAGGCCGCACTGTGATGATTGAAGGCGTTGCCCAAAAACAGCGCGACGCGGCAAACATGCAGCATTTTGCCGGTGAAACAACGGCCGATGCAAAACAGCATGGCATTAACAACCGGCAATTGTTGTTTGAGGTTAGCGGACTTGAAGTAATACGATAGGCGTGAAACTATAGCGACAATATCTCTACGATCTTCAAAAAGTTATCGTTTATTTCGATGTTGTGCTTAATGGCATGCTCAAACGGAGTATAAGCCAGTTCGTTACTGATGATTCCCACCATCTCGTTCCTGCGGCCTGCTAATAAACCTTCAACCGCGGCCACACCTATACGGCTGGCCAATACACGGTCCATACAACTTGGGCGACCGCCACGCTGGATATGGCCCAGGATGGAGATGCGGGTATCGTACTGTGGATAGCGCTCCTTTATTTGCCTGCCTATCTCGAAGGCATCGCCCGCCTCACCGCTTTCGGCCACCATTACAATTTTTGATGATTTATCCTTACGGCCTTTTTCCAAACGCTCGTAAAGGGCGTTCAAGTCGGTTTTACTTTCGGGGATCAGGATAGCCTCGGCACCGGCTGCAATACCGGTACGGAGTGCGATCAGGCCACAGTCGCGGCCCATTACCTCTACAATAAACAGGCGGTCGTGCGATTCGGCCGTATCCCTGATCTTGTCCACCGCGTCAACCACGGTATTAATAGCGGTATCGTAGCCGATGGTAAAATCGGTGCCCAGTAAATCGTTATCTATGGTACCAGGCAAGCCAAGTACAGGGATATCATATTCGTGCCCGAAGATGCGCGCGCCGGTAAAGGTACCATCGCCACCTATAGCTACCAGGGCATCTATACCATTCGCCTTCAACTGCTCGTAAGCAATCTTACGGCCCTCAGGTGTGCGGAACTGATCGCTGCGTGCGGTTTTTAGGATGGTGCCCCCGCGCTGGATGATATTGGCAACCGATTTACGGTCCATATTAAAAATATCGCCACTGATCATGCCCTCGTATCCGCGACGGATGCCGGCAACTTGCAGGTTATAATATAAGGCGCTGCGTACCACCGCGCGGATGGCAGCATTCATACCCGGGGCATCGCCGCCGGATGTAAAAACACCTATTTTTTTAATTTCAGCCATGTGTTTTTCTTAAATAGGCGGCAAAAACCGCCGTTTATAACGCGCAAACACTTAGTGTAAGTATTACGCTTAGGTGTGCGAATTTAGTATAATTTTTTACTCCTTGCAGATATTATTCAACCTATTTGTTATTTACTTAACCACAAAGGCCGCAAAGGGAAAAACACAAAGGGCACAAAGATTTTAGTTTTAGATTTCGAGTTTTTTAAGGTCACAAAACCCATTGCTACCTTTGTATCTTGTTTTCTTTTTAATGCTTTGTGCTCTTTGTGGAATCAACACCACGAAAGTCTTCGTGACCTTCGTGGTTAAATCACCAACAATTTATTACGCAACCTGAATTATTTAATCAATTAAAATCGCCTTAACTTTGTTTCTATAAATTATTCAATATGCCCCAACAACAAAAAACCGAACGTGAACCGCATCCCAAAGGCCCCATCTTCGTCCCCAAAAGCATCGGCTTTGGCTATACACTGAACTTTGCCCGCTGGGAATCGTTTGTGATAATCGGCGTTATTGGGCTGCTGGTTATTGCCCATTGGCTATACCGCAAAGGCGAGATCAAGTTTTAACCCCCCTTTATAAATGCAAAAAAGGCGATGCTAACCGCATCGCCTTTAAAACGCAAAACATCACGTTTAATTACCTTTTTTATAGGCGGCAATTCCGCTATCCAGGTACTTTACATATTCATCAACATGAAAATTGGCGCCTTGCGGCGGTACCAGCGCGTCGCCCTTCTCGTTAATAATTACGTAGTACGGCTGCGCGTTAGAATTGTATTTAGATATCTCCAGGTCCAGCCATTTAGCGCCCAACTCGGTGATCTTTTTCCCGGTAAGCGCCGATGTAAATTGTTCTGACGGTTCTAAAACGGTTTTATCGTCTATCACCAACTGCACTACTACAAAATCGTTCTTTAAACGTTTTAGCACCTCGGGCGATGGCAATACATCAGCTTCCATTTTTCGGCAGTTTACACAGTTCCAGCCGGTAAAGTCTATCAGGATGGGCTTGTGCTGCTCTTTGGCAACGGCAACGGCCTGGTCGTAATCGTACCAGTCGTCAATACCCTTAACCTTTGGCATCCGCTTAAATATCTCTTCGTATTTTTTGATTTTGATGGATGACGAACTTGCTGCGGCAGGAGCGCTGCCACCACCGGCCCCACCAGACAGATCAAAGTCCTGTGTACTCAACGGAGGCAGGAACGCGCTGATGGATTTCAGGGGAGCGCCCCATAAGCCCGGGATCATATATACCACAAAGGCAAACACCACCATGGCGATGAAGGTACGCGGCACCGACATATAAGCCAGGTCGCTATCGTGCGAGAACTTGATCTTACCGATCAGGTAAAGGCCCATCAGTATACCAATGGCTATCCACAGCGACAGGAACACCTCTCGGTCGAACCAGTTCCAATGATAAGCCAGGTCGACGTTTGAAAGAAATTTCAACGCAAAAGCGATCTCGATAAAGCCCAGTATAACCTTAACACTATTCAGCCAGCCACCCGATTTTGGTAGGCTTTTCAGCGCCGACGGGAACATAGCGAATATCGTAAACGGCAATGCCAGCGCCAGCGAGAAGCCCAGCATCACAATAGCAGGTGCCAAACGCTCGCCCTTGGTAGCGGCCTCAACCAGTACCGAACCAATGATGGGACCGGTACACGAGAATGATACCACCACCAGCGTAGCCGCCATAAAGAAGATACCGATCAAACCGCCCTTATCCGAGTTCTCGTCCATTTTATTGGCCAACGAACTTGGCAGGGTGATCTCGAACGCGCCTAAAAACGACACGCCGAACACCACCAGCAGCAGGAAGAAGCAGAAATTGAATATCCCGTTGGTTGCCAGCGCATTCAAGGCCGACGGACCGAACAACAAGGTGATCAGAAAGCCCAGGGCCACATAGATCACGATGATAGACAGGCCGTAAAGCGCCGATTGCGCGATGGCCTTACTCCTGCTGCCTCCCTTTTTGGTAAAGAAGCTCACCGTTAATGGCAGCATCGGGTAAACGCAAGGCATTAAAAACGCCGCGAAGCCTCCTAAAAAGCCGGCGATAAAGATCTGCCAAAGCGTTTTCGGTTTTTCATCCGATTTTTTTGGAGCAGTAGTAACCTTTGCGGCATCGGCCTTCTTAATACTGTCCTGTTTCTTTTTAAAAGCCTTGATGCTATCGGCTTTGGTTGGGATACTGGTAAACTGCACATCGGCGGTGCTTATCGTATCTGTTTGCGCAAAGGCAACGCCACTGGCTGTAAAAGCCAGCAGTGCGATTAATAAAACAAGTGGCTTTAAACCACGCTTAATGAAATTCCTCATTGGTGGTTTACAGCGCTACGTTAACCGAAAAGTCAACAGTTTCGGGCGGAAGACATTTCTGATCGTTACAGGTCATAAACTCCAGTGTACCTTTAACAGTGGCTTTTTTGCCTTTCAGTTTTACTTTTTGCTGAAACACTACCGCATTTTCAAAATAGGTAAGGGTCATGCCAAAGTTCTTATCATATTGGCTAATAGGTTTTGGCTCGATAATTTTACCCTCCGGCGTAAAGTCGCCCGATTTAGCAAACTTGAACGATGTTTTTATCGGTCCGCCTTCTTTAATATAAGCCGAGTAGATATGCCAGCCGTCGTCAATAGTAGCTTTTAATAAAACTACGGCCTCGGTAGCGCTTACCTTTTTAGCAGCGTAAGCCCAGTTCACGTGACCTTCAATCTGCGCGAAAGCGCCGCGGCCCGCAAACATCACAATTAATACTAACAGTAACTTTTTCATTATATGATATGCTTGTTTGTTATTTGTTTAAAAATACGATTTGCTTCAAATTAAACTCTTTTTCCCCGCTTTCGGTACTTAGTACCAAAAAGCCGGTATTCCTTACACCGGTAATGCGGCCCTTAAAGGCTACACCGTCTGACATGAAATCCCGCTCCTGGTTTAACCAGTATAAATTGGCTAAGTATTGCCGGTGTATCTCATCCAGCCGCCCGGCCTTTAATTTTAAATACCAGGCTTCTATACTTCCGCAAATTTGTAATAATAATGCGGATAGTTCATAATCCTTATGTAATATCTGTTTTACCGAAGCAGGGTTGGGTACCCAATCGGGGAAAACTTCCTGGTTAATATTAAGCCCGATACCCACTACCGAATTTTTGATACCGCTACCCTGCACCATGTTCTCTATCAGTATACCGCCCAGCTTTTTATCGCCATAATAAATATCGTTGGGCCATTTAATTTGGATGGGCAAACCGGTTACCTGCTGCATGGCAGTTACTACGCCCAGGCTGATTGTCTGTGTGAGGTAAAATTGCTGTTGCAGGGGCAGGAACGAAGGCTTTAACAGCACGCTGAATGTCAGGTTTTTACCCGGTTCGCTATTCCATTTATTTTGCTGCTGGCCGCGCCCGGCATACTGGCTTTCTGCCATAATGACCGTTCCATCGGCAACTGGCTTGGAATTTGACAGTAATTCCTTTAAATAGTTATTTGTAGAGTCGGCTTCTTTTAGTGTAACTAAATTTTGTCCAACAAATAATGATGAAAATATGTTATTTTGCAATGTATATTAGCAATTATCAAATTGGGTCAAAATTAAACCTTTTTAATGGTAAAAAATAAAGCGTTAAAAGAGTCGGCATACTTGTCGGAATTAGCCATACATGGCATGCAGGAGAAAAAGGGGAACGATATTGTGAGGCTGGATCTTAGAAATATCTTCAGTTCTGTATCAGATTACTTTGTGGTATGCAACGCCGACTCGGGGACACAGGTAAAGGCAATAGCCAACAGTGTGGAAGAGGAAATTTATAAAGCCACCCAACAGGAGCCGTGGCGCAAGGAAGGCCTGGAACATGCCGAATGGATACTGCTGGATTATGTAGATGTGGTAGTCCACATTTTCAGGACCGACAAACGGGAGTTTTACGGGATGGAGGATTTGTGGGGGGATGCCGAAATTAAAAATTACAAAAGCGCTTAAACAATCTGTCGATTTTGTATCCCTAATATAATTTATAAACGTGATGATGCGTTTAAGCCTAACAACAAAATGAAAGATAATCAATTGGAAAAACCAAAACCGATACGTAAGATACCTAACAACAATAAAAAGATAACCCCTAAACCACCGAAATTCAATTTCGTATGGATATATGCCGTTATTATTTTGGGTATATTTTTAGCTGCACAATTCTTAAGCGTTAGCAGCACGCAGGAAATATCGTACCAGGAATTTGAAACCAAAATGCTGAAGCAGCATGACGTGGAAAAACTGGTAGCCTACAAAAACGGCGACCTGATAGTTGTAGAAGTTTATATTAAACAAGACAGTTTAAAGAAAAAACCACAATATGCCAAGGTGCGCGACCAGCGCAGTTTTGGTGTGCCAAACGCTGCGGGCCCGCAATATACTTTTACTGATGCTACTTATGAAAGCCTGAAAAAATCGATCACCGATGCCGAAAAGGATGTACCCGACACGCAAAAAACCCCGCTGAACTTTATAGTGCGCGATAATATCTTTACCAACTGGCTGTTCCAGGCGGTGGTAATGGTGATCCTGTTTATTGGCGTGTGGATGTTTATTATGCGTCGCATGAGCGGTGGCGCGGGCGGCGGTCCCGGCGGTCAGATCTTCAATATCGGTAAATCTAAAGCCACCCTGTTTGATAAGGAAGCGCAGGTAAGCGTTACCTTTAACGATGTGGCTGGTTTGGAAGAAGCCAAGCAGGAGGTGATGGAAATTGTAGATTTCCTGAAGAACCCTAAAAAATACACCAACCTGGGCGGTAAAATCCCTAAAGGCGCATTGCTGGTAGGTTCGCCGGGTACAGGTAAAACCTTGTTGGCCAAAGCCGTTGCCGGCGAGGCGCAGGTACCTTTCTTCTCGCTGTCGGGTTCCGACTTTGTGGAGATGTTTGTGGGTGTGGGCGCATCGCGTGTTCGCGATCTGTTCCGCCAGGCTAAGGATAAAGCGCCATGTATTATCTTTATTGATGAGATTGACGCCATAGGCCGTGCCCGTGGCAAGAATAATATTGTAGGCGGTAACGATGAGCGCGAAAACACGCTGAACCAGTTACTGGTAGAGATGGATGGTTTCGGTACCGATTCGGGCATTATCATCCTGGCTGCTACCAACCGCCCTGATGTACTGGATTCGGCTTTATTGCGCCCGGGACGTTTCGACCGCCAGGTAAGTATCGATAAGCCAGATCTGATCGGTCGTGAGCAGATCTTTAAAGTACACTTAAAACCGGTTAAACTGGCCGAGGGTGTTGATGCCAAGAAACTATCTGCCCAAACCCCGGGCTTTGCCGGTGCCGAGATAGCCAACGTCTGTAACGAGGCGGCCCTGATAGCCGCCCGTAAAAATAAAGAGGCGGTAGATATGCAGGATTTCCAGGACGCTATCGACCGTGTAATTGGTGGTTTGGAAAAGAAGAACAAGATCATATCTCCTGAAGAAAAACGTATCGTTGCCTACCACGAGGCTGGTCATGCCATTGCAGGCTGGTTCCTTGAGCATGCCGATCCGCTGGTGAAAGTATCTATCGTTCCGCGTGGTGTTGCCGCTTTAGGTTACGCGCAGTACCTGCCAAAAGAACAGTTCCTGTACACTACCGAGCAACTGATCGACGGCATGTGTATGACCATGGGCGGCCGTGTTGCCGAAGATATCACCTTTGGCCGTATCTCAACAGGTGCACAAAACGATTTGGAACGTATCACCAAACTATCTTATGCCATGGTTACCGTTTACGGTATGAATGACAAGGTAGGCAACGTATCGTTCAATGATACACAGGGCGAGTACCAGTTTAACAAACCATATTCAGAAAAAACATCTGAACTGATAGACTCTGAAGTGCGCACGCTGATAAATGATGTATATGCCACTACCAAAAAGCTGCTGATAGAGAAACGCGAAGGTTTAGAAAAGCTGGCCAACAAGCTGCTTGAAAAAGAGATCCTGTTCCAAAGCGACCTAGAGGAAATTTTAGGCAAGCGTCCGTTTGAAAACCGCACCACTTACGATGAGTTTGTAAACGGCACCGATGACCCGGGTAACCAGGACTTAGCCGCGCAAAACTTAGTGCACGAAGGGGTGGGGGATCATTCCGGCACCTTCAACCGCAATCCTGAAGAAAAGGATGCCAATGCTGCGGAGTAATCAGCATTAAACATAGAAGCGAAAAGCCGCACCAAAAGGTGCGGCTTTTCGCTTCTATACAACAACGTCATTGCAATGACGTTGTGATAAACTACTTCGCATTAAACATCCCCAATAACTTCATTTGCCGGTTAGCTTCCGCCAGTTTGCGGGGAGATATGCCCGCATGGTTTTCATGGTCGGGATCGGCGCCGTACCGCAGCAGCAGTTGCACCTGTTCGGGTTTATATTTTCGTTTAACAGCATAAAACAGCGCGGTATTGCCGTCGCCGCGGGGATGGTTTACATTGGCCCCATTTTGCAAAAACCATTCTGCTACCTCAAATCGCCGCCAGTGAAAAGCCCCGAGGAATGGTGTATCCTCTCCTGCCAATGCTTCAATATCGGCGCCGTGCTGTTTAAACAACGCGGCGGCTTCCACATCGTTATACCAGGCAATGGCAAACATGCAGTTTTGCGGGTTGGCCCCTGCCGACAGCAGGTAAGCATACAGTAATTTATTACGTCCGCGGGTGTAAGCATACCAAAGCGGCGTAGCCGGAAAAAAGCAGCCGCCATCCTTAATTTGATGAACACTGTTCATATCCATCCCTTTGCTTAAAAGTAATTTTAGGATCTGTAAACTGGTATCGGCTTTTGCCTCGTCGCTTACTGCTACGCCGCCCAAATAATGGAGTGCGTTCTTGCTACCATCCTCGGCATAGTTTAACCATTTATCATCCTTTTCCAGCAATACCTCCACTGCAGGATGATCTAAATTTCTGATCGCTTGTATAAACTTATTCATTGGTTTACGTTATAGCATAATTCAAGGTACATTTTTTTCAAACTAATTTAAATATAACCTTTTACGTGATCGGCAAAGCAACTTCGGGTACGGATTTATCGTAAAAGCAACTTGAACGCCGCTATGCAAATTTTTATCCATTAGCTTTGCAACAAAATGCGCATTACCACAGTCTAATTAAAACGAGAAAACGGCTTAAACTACTGATCTGAATGAAGCGAATATTACCCGTAATTGTTATCTCCCAGTTTTTCTGTACGTCGCTATGGTTTGCGGGGAATGCTATTATGGGCGATATTGCCCGACAATTCAACCTGGAGCCCGGCTACCTTGCACATCTTACCAGCGCGGTGCAATCGGGCTTTATTACAGGTACGCTCATATTTGCCATATTGAGTATCGCCGACCGGTTTTCGCCTTCGCGCGTATTCTTTTTTTGCGCCATCATTGCCGCGCTGATCAACATGGCTTTATGCACCCGCGCCATCAACTCGTCCGAACTGATCACTATCCGCTTCATGACCGGCTTCTTCCTTGCCGGAATCTATCCCGTAGGCATGAAGATAGCAGCAGATCATTACGAACAGGGCCTGGGTAAATCATTAGGGTTTTTGGTAGGCGCGTTGGTTTTGGGTACAGCATTTCCGCACTTTTTAAAAGGCATGACCGCTGGCCTACCCTGGCGATACGTCATCTATGCCACATCAACATTAGCTACATTGGGCGGCGTAGCCATGGTATTACTGGTACCCGACGGCCCCTATCGTAAAGCCGGACAAAAACTCAACTTTACCGGTTTTTTAAATGGCTTTCGCAATAGCCGGTTCCGCGCCGCGGCATTTGGCTACTTCGGGCACATGTGGGAGTTGTATGCCTTTTGGGTATTTGTGCCGGTGATATTAGCGGCTTATAAAATCAACTACCCCGCGGCGCGATTTAATGTATCGCTGTTAGCTTTTTTCATCATCGCATCGGGCAGTTTGGCTTGTGTTTTCAGCGGATGGATCTCGCAGCGTATTGGTGCAAAGCGAACGGCGACTGTTGCATTAACGATATCGTGCATTTGCTGCATCCTGTCGCCCTTAGTGCTTTTCATTCCGGCAACGGCTGTATTTATCGGCTTTATGTTTATCTGGGCAACATCGGTCATTGCCGATTCGCCTATGTTCTCTACTATTGTAGCCCGCACTGCCCCCGCCGAAACCAAAGGCACGTCGCTTACTATTGTAAATTGTATCGGCTTTGCCATTACCATTATCAGTATACAATTGATCAACGCGCTGCGTACCGATGCTAACGCGAAATACATTTATATGCTGCTGGGTATTGGCCCGGTGCTGGGATTGATCGCCTTATTTAGGGATAAAGAATAGCCAATTACAACTTCACCCTGATCGGCGGAACGCCCTTATGCCAGGTTGGGCCAATGCCCAGACCATCAAATAACTGATGCTGCTCGTTGTTTAAGGCCGGCGCACCGATCTTACGGAGATCCTCGGGCTGATAGATATTCAAACCATCACGAATCAGTTTCGGATCCCTCATGTCAAAGCCATCAGGCAGATCTCCGGGCAGTTTGATATTATAAAGGAGGTTTCTTTTTATTTTGATCCCTTGCGGCTGATCGGTATAAACTATCGGGTCCGACGCCAAAACAACGTTTCCAATAATAGCGATATTCATGGGCGGAAGGCCACGGTCGTCGCGCTTGCCGGCGCCTATTTCAATGGCCTCGGCACAGTTAACAATGGTGTTGTTCCTGATTACCGCACCCTTCACCTGCATGTATCCGTTCAATGCCGAATTGGGTATGGCATCCATTACGCTTATAGCTGCTTTTAGTCCTGTGCCCGTCAGCCCGGTTAAATAATTATGATGCACCCGGTGCCCCTCGCCAATAATGCGGATGCCACCTGTGCCCTTAACGCCGTTACCAACCATATAGTTGCCATACACATCGGCAAAGTTGCCCTCGCGCAGGGTGAGGGTGCCCACACACTCGTAAAACAAATTATTACGGATGGTATTATGACCCGATTTGTTAGAGACCACTTCCATTTCGCCATTGCACTGGTAAAAGATGTTATCCTCTACCGTGGTGTACGAATCGTCCATGGATACCTGGCTGGTGCCTATGCGGATGGTTTCGCCGCCGTTAACGCCAAGATCTGGGCGGTAATCAAAAAAGTTATGGTCTATCTGGTGATAGTTGGGTTTATCGGCCACCCAAACAACCAGCGTGGTACCCTGGTGGGTTTTACCCTTGATATAGCAATGGTCTACCCGGTTATGATCGCCGTTGAGCGATACCCATTTGTAATCCTGTTTTTTATCGGGCGTGTTGAAATCAACAATAGCCGTGTTGGTCAGGCGACAGTAGGAGGTTTCTTTACTAAACAGAATAACATCCTTTTTTTGCGATGCCCCCTGGGTAAAGTTCAGGCCGTCCACTATCAGATACTGGCCGTCTATCAGTAAGTTGGAGTTTCCCTTTAGGATGGTTTTACCCGGCTCTGCCGAAATTAAGGTGATCGGCGCTTCCTTAGTACCTTTACCTTTAAACACCAATTGCTGACTGTTCCAGTCGCCCGCTTGCAAAATCACGCGGTCGCCGGGCTGCAGGTTAAGCGCGGCTAACTCAGCAGCCGAACGGATGGTATGATCATGCCCACGCGTCCGTGCAAAAGATGCGCTGACACAAGCGATAAAGGCGGATACAATAATTAAACAATAACGGTTCATTCGGGGCACCAAAAATGATCGGCTAAGATATTAGATTTTAATTTGTGTTTTTGTTACAAACTATCGGTCATCTTTATTGATATTTCACCCCGCCCTTTTGCCTTAACAGGGCTTCCAGGTAATAGTAATCGGCATAGCTTATCGGCGCGTCAATTTCGCCATTGGCCGGTTTGTTGCCGGTGCTGTGCAGCAGGATATAACCTTTGGCTTCGCCGGGCTTTGCCTGATAGCTATCGGTCAGGTTCTTTACAATTTTATCGGCAAGCGATTTGTATGTCGCGCCATTTGCGCTGTAGGTACTCAACTCGTACAAAGCCGAAGCAGTTACCGCAGCAGCCGACGCATCGCGCGGAGCGTTTGGAATGGCCGGATCGTTATAATCCCAGTATGGCACCAGGTCTTTAGGCAAGTTAGGATTGCTAAAAATGAATTTGGCGATCTTTTCGGCCTGCTGCAAATACGCTTTGTCTTTGGTTTCTCGGTAGCACATGGTATAACCGTACAAACCCCAGGCTTGTCCACGCGCCCAGGCCGAACCATCGGCGTAGCCCTGGTGTGTTTGCTTGTGCAACACTTTGCCGGTCTCCGGATCATAATCGATCACATGGAACGATGAGTTATCCTCCCTGAAATGATTTTTCATGGTCGTATTGGCGTGACTAACTGCGATGTTATAAAACGTTTTATCGCCCGATAGTTTACTGGCCTCAAACAGTAGCTCCAAATTCAGCATATTATCAATGATCACCGGGAACTTCCAGTTCTTGCGGTTATCCCACGATTTGATACAGCCTACCGTTGGGTTAAAACGGGTGGCCAGGGTTTTGGCGGCTTCCAGTAATACCTCTTTATAATGCGGGTCTTTGGTTAGTTTATAGCCGTTGCCTACACTGCTGTAAACCTTAAAGCCCATATCGTGCGTGCCGCCGTTAGTTTTTTCCTGTTCGATGTTGGCTGTATAGGCTTTGGCCTCAGTCATCCATTTTGGATCTTCAGTGTATTGATATAAAAACCACAGTTCGCCCGGGAAGAAGCCGCTGCACCAGTCCTTTGATGGCACCAGCACCAGTTCGCCTTTCTCCAGCGAGCGGGGCGATGCCATATCGGGCTTGGCGGTTTTCTTTGCTTCGGCCACTTCTTTCAGCATCAGGTCGGTTTGTTTGGCGGCAAAGGCAAAGCCTTTGGCTGTTTGGTCCTGCGCCATGGCTGTAGTGCCGGTTAAGGCCACAAACAGGATAGGGAGTATATATTTTTTCTTCATAATTTAAGCCCCACCCCCCCCCAGTAGGGAGGGCTATTTTCTTAAGTCTCCCCCTCCCGTGGGAGATTTAGAGGGGGCTGACTGTGTATTTCTATTTTTTCAAAGGTACTAAAGCAACCTCCAATATTTTCATCAATCCCTGCTTTTGAATTTCTACAGGAGTGATCTTCAATGTATGCGTACCCGGCTGCAGGCTCACCTCGCCGATGGTTTGGTCGATGATCTTATCGCCTTTATCATTAGTGGCTACGGTCCCGGTCTTCTTCAGATCGCCCAGGCTTAATTCGTAAGTACCAGCGTTATCCGCATCGGCAGCGTACTTGATGATCACTTTATACTTTGCTGCTGTCAGCAGCCTGAACTGCCATTTTACCACCTTGTCCTTTTTGTTCCAGCGGTCGATAAAATACTTACCGGTTTTGCCATCACCAAAATGGAACTCGCCCGGCCTCATATCCGAATCGAACGCCAGCATGCGGTTGGCATAGTCCTTTGCATCCAAAACGCGTACCGGGTCAGTTACAATATCGCCGCTTGTTTCCACAACGATGACGCTGCTTACCTGGTCAGGCGCGTTGGCCGGGACACTCAGTTGGACATCCATCGGATCGACACGTTTAATGGCCAGCGGTTTTTTGGATGCATCGCTTAATAAATATGCTTTTTTGATATCGCTTTTTAAGCCACCAATAACCAGTTTACCATCTTTAGGCCAGTTGAATACCTGTAGGTAAAGCAGGTTGCCTTTACGTGTAGATACACCCCAATTTTGGAACGGCAGCGGCGTTTTGGTGGTTTTGTAAATGCTTTCTGCATTTACGTCCATCCATTTGCCGATGCTGTCCAGGATCTGTTGGTCTTTAGCATCGAACTCGCCATCGCCCTTCGGACCGATATTCAGCAACAAATTTCCACCTCTTGAAGCCGAGTTAGCCACCAGGCGGATAAAATGACTGGCCGGTTTATGGCTATGGTCGTATTTAGAATACCCGTAAGATTCGTTAGTTGTCGGTATCGCTTCCCAATCCCCCTCTACCGGAAAGAACTCGGCAGGGCGGTCGGCGGTGTTTTGATAATCGCCGTAATTCATGCTGCCGTTGCGGGCCAGCCTGCCGTTCACTACCACATTTGGGTCGATAGCGCGAATAGCTTCCAATACACGCAAATTCTCACTGAAAGGCAATTTGCCCGGCGTATCAAACCAAAGGATATCGGGGTGATATAAACGAATCAACTCCTGCACCTGGGGGATAGCCTTCTCGTTTACATATTTAATGGCTTTTGGCAATAGCTCGGGGTGCACATCGTACCAGTTATCGCCACCGAACAGTTTCTGATCGCCGCCGGGGTTACCGTATTCCCAATCGTTGCCCGGCGCATCAGGGTGCTCCCAGTCAAAGGCGTGCGAGTAATAGAAGCCAAACTTCAGGCCGTATTTTTTGCAGGCCGCGCTCAGGTCGGCCATTGGGTCGTGGTGCCAGGCGGTTTGTTTTACTACGTTATAATCCGTAACACCCGAATTATACATCGCGAAGCCATCATGATGCTTTGAAGTGATGATCATGTACTTCATCCCGGCACGTTTAGCGGTGCGCACCCATTCATCGGCATTAAATTTTACAGGGTTAAACTTGTGGGCCAGCTCCAGGTATTCGGCACGGGGAATGCGTTCTTTCCGCATCAGGTGTTCGGCATAACCGGTTACCTGTTTGCCCTTCCACTCGCCACCGGGCAGCGAGTAGATACCCCAGTGGATAAACATGCCGAAACGGGCTTCGCGCCACCACGCTACTCGGGCATCGTGATTTTTCATACTGGCGGTCCACCAGCCGTTCACAGCCTTGTCTATTTGTTTTTGGTCGCGGGCTTTAGCCTGGTTTTGCATGCCGGCTTCATCGCCGGTGTTTTGAGCTTTGGCGGGTAAGCATAAGCCGGCCACCGACAGCACAAGGGCGCCGTAGAGCAGTTTCTTGTAGTTGATCATCATACCTGTTGTTGGTAAACTAAATTGGTACCGCTAATAGATGATTATTTCCCGGCTTATTTTTTCGGCCATTTGGCTAAACATTCAGCTAAATTAACGTACGGAACAGTCATTTGATAGGATGAGTGTAAATAGGGCTGATAAATTACAAGGAACAAAATAAATGGTCATGCCGAACTTGTTTCGGTATGACGGTTGTTAGCCCTGCGAATTTTTAAACGCGTTCCAACCCTGCGCTTTCAACTCGTGTACCGCACCTGCTTTAGTGATCAGGTTACGCCCGGCCGATGCTTCGGTAATGTGGCCAATGATGCTGATATCCGGATGATTCTTCAACTTATCGTAATCTGCTTGTTTAATGGTGAATAGCAACTCATAATCCTCGCCGCCGCTTAAAGCGCAAATGGTTGGATCGAGGTTGAACTCACGGGCGGTCTCGTAGGTCATCGGGTCGATAGGGATCTTCTCTTCGTACAGGTTGCAGCCCTTATTGCTTTGAGTGCAGATATGCAATACCTCGGATGCCAGGCCGTCTGATACATCGATCATAGCGGTAGGTGTTACGCTCCAGGCTTTTAATAGTTCAACTATATCTTTACGTGCTTCCGGTTTCAGCTGGCGCTCCACAATATAATCCTTGCCTTCCAGATCGGGTTGAATGTTTGGGTTTTCCAAATAAACCAGCTTTTCGCGCTCCAATAGTTGCAGACCGGTATAAGCGCCACCAAGATCGCCGGATACGCAGATCAGGTCGCCTTCCTGCGCGGTGTTGCGGTAAACAATGTCCGCTTCATCGGCATAACCTAAAACGGTTACGCTAATAATGAGGCCCTGCTTCGATGCCGAGGTATCACCGCCCACCAAATCAACATTGTATTTTTCGCAGGCTACATAAATACCCTGGTACAATTCTTCAATGGCTTCCAGCGGGAATTTGCTGGATACACCTATGGATACCGTTACCTGCGACGGTGTGGCATTCATGGCGTAAACATCGCTCAGGTTTACCTGGATGGCTTTATAGCCTAAGTGCTTGAAGGGGGTGTAGGCCAGATCGAAGTGAATACCCTCTAACAGCATATCGGTAGAAATCAATGTTTTTTTGCCGGTAAAATCCAACACGGCGGCATCATCGCCAATACCTTTTAAGGTGCCAGGCTGTTTTAGTTCTATATTTTTGGTCAGGTGATCTATCAGGCCAAACTCGCCCAAATGGTTTATCCCTGTTGTTTCTTTATTATCAAACATGTCCATGCCGCAAAAATACAAAAAGATGCGCGGAATTGAGCGGGAGCTTTGTCCTGCTGTTTGCTATGCTCATGTCCCACGCAATACTAAAAGAAGTTTGCCATTTCGAACGAATCAGCAGGGGAAGAAACGGTGGGTATGAGGAGAAATCTTATACAACATACTTGTCGCGCGTACAAGATTTCTCTTTCGCGCCCACACAATTTCCCACCCGGCTCTATCGAAATGACAAGAAATTAATAATATACGTACCTTACTTCCTCGTCGTAATATTAGGTTTCGGCGCCGGTTTCATGTCCTCGCCAATATAAAAGCCCACGTGCGGTGGCTGGTTATAGGCCACATTTTGCCAGGCGATAGAGTTTCGGTATTGCGGATCGTGCATCAGTGTATAAAAGCGGTGTTTGGTTGGGATGGTAGTGGTGTAGATCCGCAGGTTTTGGTTATCGGTAGTACGCAGGATCAGTTCCTCGCGCCAGTCGCCAAATATATCGGCGCTAAGGGCCGGGGTAGATTTGGAACCGTTGTTTGAGGTACAGCCCTCGGCGGTGAAAACCCGGCCTTTGCGGTAACGATCGATATGGTTACCGTCCAGCAGGTCGCGGGTAAGATCGCCCTCCCACCAGATCAGGAAATTGGTTGACGGCGGCATAGGGCCAATGATATCGCCCTTAATATTGCGCAAACCGCCCGACCCGCTCCACCAAACTTCAGCACCGCGACTGGTTGGATCTATATTCTCTGCTACGCCTCGCCCGATATCCTCACCCATCGATCCCTCCCAAATAATTTTACCGGTCTTTGCACTGTACAAGGCCGCTCCTGCACCGGTCTTATTCGTCTCATTCTCGTGGATGCCAAATACTTCCAGTCCGGGCAGATCAGGGTCAAGATCGCCAACGTGCAGGGCATCGCCATGGCGCAGCATGGTTGAGTAAAGGCCTTTGCCGTTGTCATCTATTACCATCGATCCGTAAATGATCTCGTCTTTACCGTCATCGTCCACATCGGCTACGCTTAAATTATGATAACCCTGGCCCGAGAAGATATTCTTGCCATCCTTGCTATCAAACACCCAGCGCGAGGTCAGCTTCCCACCACGAAAATCCCAGGCGGCCAACACGGTGCGACCGTAATATCCCCGGCACATTACTACGCTTGGTAGTTTGCCATCTAAATAAGCTACACAGGCCAAAAATCGGTCAACCCGGTTCAGGTTATCATCGTTACCGGCATTGCCACCCCAACCGCCCCAGCCACCGGTAGGGTAACGGCTTGGGATATAATCGGTGGTGGCCAGCACTTCGCCGGTCTTGCCACTGAACACCGAGAAATACTCGGGGCCATCGCCAATTTTGCCACGATCGTTCACCCAGTTTTTACTGGCATCGCCAACCACTTTTCCTTTAGCATCAGTAGTACCATCGGCGGTTTTGCAGGCAAACTCGGCTATGCCGTCACCATCCAGATCGGCTACCATAAATTGCGTATAATGCGCACCCTCGCGAATGTTCTTACCCAAATTTATCTCCCATAAAAAGGTGCCGTCCAGCTTATAAGCCTGGAATATCGGCGGATCGGTAACACCGTTTGACGGGGTATCCCTGCCACGGCCAGTCATGTGGACGATCAACTCATAATCGCCATCACCATCCAAATCGCCCACCGAAACATCATTAGGCTGGTAACCCTGCGGCGTACGCAAATGGATATTAAGGTATTGCTGCACCGGCGAGTTGGCCGCCAATACAAAGGGCTTACCTGCCTCCTGCTCCTTGCCGTTCAACACCGCCTTTACGGTGTAGGTATTGGTTTTAGAAAGATCGGCTTTGGTGTCGTTAAAATTGGTGCCGTCGGTAATGGGCTGCGCGTTCAGCTTTACCGGCGCTTGCCCATCGGCGCTGCGGTACAGGTTAAAGGCTATAGCATCAGGTTCGGTACCCAGCATGCGCCAGCTTACAAAAGCTGTATCGGTACTTTTGCGTACGGCGACGATGCCGCGCGATAGTTTTTCCATCATGCGCTGAGCCATCAGGGCGTTGGCGGTTAATATTATCAGGGCTGTTAATAAGGTATATTTTAATTTCATACAATGCGTTGCGAAGAAAATAATGATCTGACAATTGGTTGTAAGGGATATCGTTTACGGCTTCAAAATTTTAATGGAGGGGTCAACCGGGCGCTCCTTATAGTATTCGGTCCAGGTGATCTTAAATACCGTTACCCCATCCTTTGGCAGCACATGCGGCTTCTCCAGGTTAAGCTCCCGCTCCTCCATTTCCCACGACATACGCTCGTCCGAACCTAACAGCTTCACCGTTCCGATGATTCGCCCGCCAATGCGGGTACATAATTCCTTTATCTTCATATCGCCCTGGGGCACATCCATCACAAACACATATAGCGCGTCTTTCGATTCGGCAAAACGCACATCGCGCCAGCTATAGGCGGCTTTCGGGTCGGTCATGGTCGGGCCTTCTCCTTTAAATTCGGATGGATGCACATCGGCAATAGCCTCGCCGTTTACCTTCAGCCAATCGGCCATTTGCGTTTTTTGTTCGGGCGATAGCTTCTGGCTTCCTTGCTGGCATACAGCAACGACCAGGTCCTGTATCGCTTTTTTAAGACTGTTATCCTGCGCCTTCAAATGGATTGCGCCAAACATCGCGGCAACAAGCGCTAAAGTAAAAATGCGTTTCATTAAAGCTGGGTTACACCGCGCGACAGGCGTTTAGCGGCGATATGGTTTACAAATGTTATCAGCTTACAAGTTTGTATTTATTTGCCGCACAACAAAATTACACCATACTGGTAGGCATCCTGCCTAATAAACAGAAAAGCCTTGCCGTAATTCGGCAAGGCGAGAGCGTTAATATTTAGGCTCCCTTCCATCAGATGGAAGTTAGGGAAAGGCCTACATTTCCTGCACAGTTCCTGTCAACTTAGCGTCGGGGCTTGATGTGGTGCATTTCAGGCTTACTTCGGGTAAGGTTACCTTTATTTTCCCGCTGCTTACTGTAACCTGCACATCAACCGAAGTACCGATATAGGCATAGTACAAAGGCGCAGTGGTGCCTGCAGATATTTCAAACTGTCTGGCGGTTTTGGCCTGCCCGGTTGCCACCAACTGGTAGGTACCGCTTGCCGACGGCGCTTCCACAAAGCTTAAAGCCAGCGAGTTCACTTTTACCGTGGCCGATGGTGTGGCATCCCAAAAGTTATACAGGATGGTTGCCGTACCACCCGATGTAGTGGTTTTATAAGTAATGGCGGTTTTGTAGGTAGTACCGGCAAGTGTCCAGCTATTATCGCCAGATGCTGTTTCTGATTTGTCTTTTTTGCAGGCGCTGCAAAATGCAACTGCCAGGGCCATTAAGGTAATGAGTTTTTTCATGATGATGTGTTTTTTGTTACTTGTTACTGGTACAAAGCACCTGGTTTACGGGGCGCAAATCAATAATGCAAATGCAGTATATTTGGGGTAGTGTTAAATTAGCAAGCCTATTATTTTAAAATGCCACACTTACTGCTTCAATCCATCACCTTACTGGCATTCTGGCTTTTGGCTTTCGCTTTTATTACCGCCATAGGTTTTGCACGCATTCCCTTCCGCACGCAAAACGGGGTGCTGACCGAAAACAAGTTCAATTATTTTTGGTACGGCCTGGGCAAGTGTATTTTATTTCTTCAGCTATGGAATTTATTCGCGCCTGTTAATTTTTTTTGTTGGGCTATTCTTTTACCCATCGCTTTAGATGGACTAAGGGAAATGATAAAAGCCAGGTTCTTCAGTTCGGTAAAATTTCCCGGCTGGATAACTGTTGTGCTGATGCTGTTGGTCGCCGTATTCCTGATCACCTCGAGCCTGGATAACTCCTTTATTTACGATACCATTGTTTATCATTTTTATTGTATCAACTGGGCTAACCATTATCCATCTACACCGGGAGCTGCCAACCTGTACATTTACCTTGCCGTTAACCAATCGTACTTTTTATATGCCGCTTTTCTCAATGGTTTATGGGGGCATTACGCCGGCGCCTGCGCATCCAACGGGTTACTGACCATCGCCATCTGCACCGAAATTATTTGTAACACAAAAGCCTGTTTCAGTGGCAAGAAAAAGGTAGATTTCCTGTCGGCCTTCCAGTTATTGTTCCTGCCTATCTGTATTAACGCGGGGGTACAAAACCTAAGCAGCCCCACGCCCGATGTTTTTGTGAATGTGTTTACGTTTAAAGTTTTGTGCGATGTGATCCGCTGCATTGAAGCCAAACAAATTACCTTCCAGGATATCTTCCTATTGGCCTTTTATGCCTTGTTTGGAATGGTCATGAAGCTAAGCTTCGCCGGGATTGGCTTCGGATTGTTGTTCATGGCACTTTACTGGCTCATCAAAACCAAACGGTGGAAGGCCGCGCAAATATGGCCCTCCATTGGCATATACGCACTGTTAGTGCTACCATGGATAGTAAGGGGCGGCATCGCCTCGGGGTACCTTGGCTTCCCGTTGACACTATTCCCGCTACCGGTAGATTGGCTAATACTTAAAGGAAACGTAATCAATTTTGCCGATTATATTAAGGGCTTTGCCCGCTCGCACCTGCATGGGCCGCCGGCTATTGAAGCAGCACATAACTATAGCTGGGTACACGATTGGATTATCCGCATGCTTAGCACCCTCGGCGCCGTGCTGCCTGTGTGTTTATGCATCGGGCTTATTGTATGGTTTAGGATCAGGCGCACCAACACCCGTAAACTGAACCTGTTTTTGATACCTGTACTTATTACGCTGGCGTTTTGGTTTTTTATGGCGCCCGATATCCGCTTCGCGCCGTTTACCTTTTGGGCGCTGGGACTGGCCCCGCTGGCATTTTTAATAGCAGGTTTTAACTACAAGTGGTTAAAGGCTATGCCCGTGGTGATCTTTATTTGCGCCTGTGCTGTTATGTACAAAAACCGCAATTTAGATATGCAGCCCATAGGCGATGTGCCGAAAATAAATAACCCCGGGATATTTACCACAAGGTCGGGGCTGAAGATAAATATTGTACATAATAACCCCGGCGAAGACCATTGGGAAATAGGCGATTGCAACATCCCCTGTTCCGTATTTCCCGACTCGGCCCTTACCTTACGCGGCAAAACTATCACGGAGGGTTTCCGGATCGAAAGGAAATAAATGCAAACTGCGTAAGCCCTTCATTTTGAACAAATAAGCATCTTGTAACATTAATATTGCATAGCTTAATAATTATTACCGGCCTGTAAGTGATGTTTAAAAAGTCATTTTCTTTGCAGGATATTATTCCAAATAAACAAGAAATACACCAATCAAAAACACACACTTTAGAGAAACTTTATTAACAATAGTTTAAAAATATTAGCAATTTAACGACGAAAAAATTTTTTTTCAACATTTGGTAATCCGGATAATTTGTATAGTTTTGTGTTCGATTAAAGATGGGGTGTATTATTTAGTAAACACTGTGTACAGTTAACCCGAACAAACTAAGGATTAATGAAGAAATTTTCTCTTGTTATTGCGCTATTTCTCAGCATTTTAGCTGCACACGCGCAAACAAAAACCGTTCCAGCACAAGCTCCTGAAAAAGAGGACGATCAGGAAAGTTTAGCCAAAGATTACATGTCGCAAATTATGGGTGTGGCCTTAAATGCTACCTCTAATGTGAAATTGTTTCAATTTGTTTACGACTGGATCGGTACCCCTTACCGTTTTGGCGGTTCATCAAAAAAAGGTATCGATTGCTCGGCCTTTACTAAAGAGCTTTACGAAAAGGTTTTCAACCTGGATATTAAACGCAATTCGCGCGATATTTTCAGCATGGTTACCCCGGTTGCTAAAGACGACCTGAAACAGGGCGACCTGGTATTCTTTAAGATCCATAGCCGCAGCATATCGCACGTAGGTATTTATCTTGGCGATGGCCGCTTTGCCCACGCTTCATCGCGCGGGGTAGCGATAAACAATATTGGCGACTCATATTACAGCCGTTACTTCTACCGCGGAGGCCGCATGCTGGCATCGTTTAAAGACGAGCTGATGTCGGGCAAAACGGAAGAACAGGATAGTAAATAAGAAAAAACAAGATATTTGATCCCTCCGTAAAAGCGGAGGGATTTTTTTTGCAATGAACATTCGTGCGCCGCTGGCCGGCCTGCTTTTTTTATTCGCCTTATCCTCCTGCGTTTTCCAGCAACCGGAGATGGCAACCGCTATTAAAAAGCCGTCAAAAAATCTCATCGCTGAAAAAAAACACTTAGTTAAAACTACACACGATACGCTTTGCATAGCTGCCGTTGGCGATATCATGTTAGGTACATCATACCCCAATAATAGCACGCTCCCCCCCGACAGCGCTTTACATAGCTTTGATGCCGCGCTAACCGACCTGCAGCAAGCCGATATCACCATTGGCAACCTGGAGGGCGTATTACTTGATGGCGGCGCGCCCGCGAGTTTTAAAATGCATTTAAAAAGCACTGCCTACTTGTTCCGTATGCCATCTGTTTACAGTGGGATATTTAAAAATGCGGGGTTCAACCTGCTCAGCCTGGCCAACAACCACATTGGCGATTTTGGCGACCGGGGGCGGCTCAATACCATGCGCGTATTAGATTCGATAGGCATTGCCTATGCGGGGCAGATCAGTCGCCCTGATACAGTGATCACTATCAGTGGCGTGAAATATGGCTTTTGTTCGTTTGCCCCAAATGCGCAAACCTTACCCATTACCGATCTGAAATTTGTTAAACAAGAGGTGCGTAGCCTGAAAAGCCGTTGCGATGTCGTTATCGTTTCCTTTCACGGCGGCGGCGAGGGGCCAACATTCGAACATGTGCCCCGGCAGATGGAAACCTACATGGGCGCCAGGCGGGGAAATGTGTATGAGTTTGCGCATACCGCTATTAACGCCGGCGCCGACCTGGTTCTGGGTAATGGCCCGCATGTTAACCGCGCGGTAGAACTGTACAACGGCCGGTTGATTGCCTATAGTCTTGGTAATTTTTGCACTTATAAATGCGTAAGTGTTGAGGGCGTATCCGGTCTTGCGCCCCTGCTAAAAGTTTATCTGAATAAAAAGGGCGAATTTCTATCAGCCCGGATCATTCCTTTTAAACAAACCCACGCTGACGGACTAACGCGCGATAGTACCTTTCGGGTAATTGACAAGATCAAACAACTTACCGATGCCGACTTCCCGGCCTCGGGACTTACCATCACGCTTGATGGCGTAATAACCCCGCTGCCACAGCAGGTAGGCGTAGCAGCAGGGATACAATAATTTACTTGGCGGTATCCGCCGTATTACGCACCAGGCTAATACCCTGAAAGAAAAACAATATCGAGATAATACCTACTACAATCAGGGTGACAGATTGTACGCTATGCTGTACAATACCAACCCCTGTATAGATCAAACCGACGATACCTAACACGGTAAGTATAGCGCCGAAAGTTCGTTTTAAGTTCATAGTTTCAGTTTATTTGAATTTGTTGAGGTAGTAATACAAATTGCAAACCAAAATGCGCTCTCCTCACCCCATCATCATGCTTCGCTATCGCTCAGCATGACGATAAACACGTAGAAACTACTCAATCACAAACATCTTCATCCCCTCTCTACCATAAAACACAGGAAAATACATCATCTCTGCTTTGGCAGGATTTACGTGGTAATTGCCACCGTAACGGGCCGTTAACGTAACCGAGAACGTATGCTTACCCTGTGTTAGTTTACGGCAAAATATACTCACCTTGTTTTTAAAGTACTCGCGGTGCACCTCGCCGTTACCGTAAGCCTGGCTTTTATCCTGGTACGAGCAGCCTGCCGGGATGGGGATCTCTATCATTACAAAATCGGCATCGGCCCGGGCGGTAACTTCGGCCCGCAGGGTAATCGTTTCGCCGCCTTTAGCTTTTGTTACCGTACTGCTGCTTTTCTCAAATTTGGTATCCACTGTAAAGTCCTTACTTACCTTTTCAGGAGTTGAGTTCCAGAATTTTTGATAAGCGGTAATGTATACCGGCATGGTGCCCGTTTTTTTAACCGTTAACTGCCCGCCGCCTGTTAATGTGCCGGTGTAAGGGAATTGTGTAACAGTCTCGTTTTTATCGCCGCTTAGGGTAATTACTGACGGTTCAGGCTTTTTATTACCGATGAGCAGATCGGGCATGATGGTTTCCAGGATTTGCGCCGACTCGTAGGTATTACGCCAGTAACCATCCTTGCGCTGTTCTAAAAAGTAGTTACGCAGCTTGCTTAGCAGTTCAGGGTGTTTACCGTCCGCTTTCAATATCCGGTAGGCCAGCACGCTTTCCTGTATCGAATTATTGAAGAAGCTGTAGCTATCCTGCCCCCAGTACACATTACCAAACATGGTGTACTTCATCCACTTCATCAGGCTGTCGGTTTGCAGGGCTTGCCCGCTCTGCTGACGTATCAGCATCAGGCGCAACTGATCGTAATGTGATGGTTTCACCTTCGGATCCAGCTGCTTCAGGTATTCCTTAATAAACCCATCGTAATCGGCTTTGGCGCCCAGCTTTTGTAGTAACAACATTACGGTCAGTTTATCCTCGCCACGATAGGCCGCGGCCTGGTAAAGCAGGTATTCGGTAAGGCGTTGCTTATCCAATTGGGTTTTAAAACCCTGTGTCTCGGCCTGCAATAACGCATCGGTTACGTGCAGGCTGATCCAAAGTTCCTCGTCGGTATCCTTCCACCAGCCCCAGGTACCTTTAGCACCACGGGCTTCCTGTAGTTTTTTAATGATCTCGCCAATGTTTTTATCGTACTTAAATGGCTCACCTAAATAGGTACGTATCTTTTTTTCGGATAACAAAGCGATCAGCTTCGACGCCAGTTGCTCATTACAGAGGTACTCGTAATCGCGCAGGTGCTCGGTCTCACTTAACAATGATGGCAGCACCGATGCCTCGGCACGGAAAGTGCCCTCTTTCAGTTTGGGATCGAGTTTAATGGTAAGCGTAGTATCCTTTTCCAGCGCGGCAAAAGTGCCTTTGGTTTCCAGCGATCCCTGCTCGAATACCGGGATGGAGCGCCGTTCGCCATCAAAATACCCGTTCGATTTTCGCACGGTATATTCGAAATTCAAACTGTCCTTTCCGGCGGCAGTCACCTTAAAGGTATCTATCAGCGAATTTTTCAGCACGATATCCTTCTCGCCCTGTAATTCGCCGTTAAATTTAAAGGTGCGCTTCAGTTTTACAGTATCGGTAGTATAATTCATCACCTTGCCGATAGGATGTAACTCATCGCCCCTGATGGCAAATTGCGGCGCGGTGAAGTTAGCGCTCAGTGGTTTGTAAGATTTAACCATACCCGCCACAACCCCCGATTCACGGTTGCCGGTCATCCCCAGCACAAAGGTTTGCCAGCCGGTAATATCATCGGGGAAGGTGGTTTTAAAACTGGCGTTACCCTGCGCGTCGGTAATAAGCTTAGGCTGCCAGTAAGCATAATCTGAGAAGTTTTTGCGGATGGATTGCATAGCCAGCAAGGCCGGATCGTTTAATGACGGATCTGACTTGAGGATAATGTTGAGTATTTTTCCCTTACTGCCAGTAAAACTGGCCTGATCGCCGTAATCATCAATTAGTTCTGCTTTTTCAATGATATCAGCGGGCAGGTTTTTCAACATACCGTTAACGTTTGCAAACTGTTTCCCGTTTATCCTTACTTCTTTTAACGCCCGGCCAGCAGATATAAATTCGCCGGCATCATTTACCTGTAACCCTGGCACCCGCCCCATTAAGGCTTGGCTAATATCCCTCACTTTATAAGCACTGGAAGAATAGGCTACAGTATCCATTTTATAAGTAACAGTTGATACAGATCCAGTCAGTGCACGCCTGGCTTGTGTGCCATAGCCCACAATCACCACTTCATTTAGCATAGCCTTAGCCGCATTAATATATATTTTAATATCCTGGCCCGGGTGTGTAACCACCTCTTCCGACGTATATCCAAGCGAAGTGATGATCAGCCTCCCGGTCTCGGGAACCTTTAACCTGAAAAAGCCATCAACGTTGCTTATCGTCCCCGATGCAATTCCGCGTACCCTTATCGAAGCACCGATTATCGGCTGTTTATCGTCTTTTGCATAAATATGGCCTGTCATTTCACCGGTTAGCGCGCCCGCATCCAGGTATTGCTGGTTAAACGTTTCCTTTATTTGTTGAATATCCTGTTTGTTATAGCTGTTGGGCTGATAATTATCAATAATGGCCGCTATTTTTAAACTGGTAGAATCCTTAGCGTGCGGAACAATAGTACCCGTGTGGTAATAGTTTCGTCCATGCGGTTTGATGACAACTCCCTCCTGCAAAAAGTAACTGTTATCTTTTAACAGGTACATCAGGCGATATTTGCCGGGGGCATAATTACCGAGATCGGTACGGATACCGGCAAATATTTTGGCATAATCGGGTTCATCATTTTTATAGATGATGATGCTTTTTATAAACGGTGTTTTGCCATCGGCGGTTTTACCAACGCCTATGGTAAGGTTGGCAAAGCTGCGGTTATAATCATAATTATAACCAAACAGGTCGGTGTTATGGCTGCGCATATCCAGGTAGTTTTGCCAAAGTGTATCTATGCCTTTTTGTGTAAGGGCATATTGCCGGTAATCGGTTATCCCTGGTTGATTAAACAGTTTTTTAGTGAAAGGATATTTTACCAGTAATGATTTTTGCTTAAGCAATCCCGGTTCGAACTGGAATGTATAGCCCGGTTCGGTCATAAAAATGCGCGGCTCTTCGCCCCTTACGCTATAAGTGAGGTAATTATCGGCCACCGGGCCCGCAACAACATAATTTGTGGTATTACGGGTGATGTAGTAAGGTGTAGTGCCCGTGTTGTTAAGGTTTGCCCCTCCCAACAAAAAGATGCGCCCATTTTGACTGATGGTGGCCAGCCTGTCGCCAAAATTGGGGACAACGCTTATTAGATATTTGTTGATGAGGTCGGCTTCATAAGTGGTCAGCGTATCGGGCATGGCTTTAAACCGGGCCTGCTTGTTAGCCACGGTATCGGCATTTAATGATAAGATCAACTTATGATTTAGTTCAACGTAAACACCGTTCATCACGATATTTTGATTGGCCGTACGGAAGCGAAAATCATGGCTGCCCGGCTTCACCATAAAGCTATAGCGCTGCGCATCGGTAGTTTTACTAAAGTATACCGGCACATCATCCACATATAAGATATGCACCGGGATAATGTCGCCATCCTTAGCTACAAAAGGCGCCACCTGGGTGGTACTGTCGGGCGTAGCCTCATACATTTTGTAAATATTATTGGGATGCGTGAAGCGATAATATTCGATGGTATCCAAACCCATTTGCCTGCTCCAGCGCTGCCAGTTGAGTTTAAACTGCCCGGTTGATTGCAGCCGGTTAACTCCCAACGGAATGCCCGGCTTCCGGCCCGGATAGTTACGGCCAAGATAAGGCACCATGGGTGGATGATAATTTTCGAATTTGGTGGTGATGGCGTAGGCCGTCAAATCGGCACCAGCAACCGGTTTACCCATGGCATCGCTTACATGTATCTTAATATCAGCCTGCTGGCCGGGGTAAACGAGCGGCGGTTGTTTTACATCTATCTGCAAATGCTTTTCCTGTAGGTAAGCCGTCAACTCATCCGACCGCATTTTGCCTCCCCACACATAATTTAAGACTACGGTTGCCGCATGGCCCATTTGTAGCTTCTTATAATTTAATTCAGTGCCCTCACCCTTATCAATCACTTTATCCCCATAAAACACATTATACCAAAAATGCAGGCGTGCTGGATTGTTTACGTTGATGAGCAGGGTATCACCTTTGTATTCGGCCGTACCGTGTAATGGCGATTGCGCTTCTTCCATATTGATGTTTTCATCCACACTATCTGCCTCCACCTGGTACTGCGCCACCGCTGGGTCGATCCTTAATTTAGCAGGCAACATAATCCGGCTGCGATAAAGCGTATCGTTATAGTCATCCAACCGATAAAGTGTTGCTTGTTTAGTTTGCGATTTACCCTTAACCAAATAATCCAGCTTCAGTGTATCCACGTCTAACCGGTGCGTTATTTGAAAAGCATCATTATCATAATTAAAGTATAGCGTTTCCTGCCGGCGCTCGTTATTGCTGGTCAATAAAGTGATATCGGCCATATACCTGATGCGGGCATTGGGGAAAATACTGTCGGGAATTACCAGTTTGGTTTCGCCAACCGGGTCTAAGCGTGTTTCATAGTTCCAAAGGGTATCGGGTACAAAAACGTGCTTCCCGGTAAATTGCGATACGCTGCTGGTTCGTAAAAGCACCTTTACACGCCCGTCGGGGATATCCAGCCCATTGGCATCGGTAGCACGGAGATATATAGAAGCCGGCTGACCAATGCTATGATCGGTTTTATCTGCCCGCACCGTAAATTTGGTGCCGTTCAATTCATAATCTTCGTAATAGAAGTTGGCGGTTTCGTATACCTTGCGATGAGCCATATAAGCCTCTTTTTCCTTAACCAGGTCGTACGGGTTATCGGCAGTTTCCAGGCTGATATAATAATAACGGTCCAGTTGCAGCTTCAGGCTGTCGGCTAAAACAAAGCTGTATTCAAATCCACCCTTATTATAGGCTTTTACATAGCCCAATACCTTACCGGCATCGTTATAGGTATTTTGCAACAGGCGGACCTGCAGGCGCTCATCACTAATTGGTTTCAGCGATTTAGGATCCAGCAGAAATGATTTAAACTTCACGGTGTCACCAGGTTTAAATTTTGGTTTATTAAAAACTGTATATCCCGGGTTCGGCCTTTGGTACGATAAATTGTTAACAGGTTTATGCGCGAACATCCTTCGGAATCTCGTTTTAACGCTTACCCAAAATCGCTTCAACCAGTTTTGATTATTGAAATACCTGCGCGGCCGCAGTTCGTTATCGGGTTTTACCTTATAAAAGTTGCTGACCCCCGCGTACTTCACGTTCAGCAGGCTATCCTTTTTATGCCGGGCCGCATGATAAAGGTGCATGTCGGTATCGTACGGAATGCGACGCTTACCCGCCAATACAACAGCATTGCTAATTTCATGGTCATTTGTATCCAGTAGTACAAAATGCAGCTCACGTTTATCATCCAGTAGTTTCAGGTATGCGGAGCGACGCTCGATCAATTCATAATTGAGTTGGTTATTACCCGCGTAAACTTCAATATAATTACCCGGTGACACCTGCCACGCCTTATAATGGCCGGTACGGAAGGAATCGATAGGGCTGCCCAAAACTTTGTCATCGGGCTTTTGCCTGCCGTTGGTATAGAATAGTTTTACGGCCGCGTCATTCAGCCGGTAGAGATAGGTATAAGTACTGCGATTGATACTATTGCTAAGCGGCTTTTGTGCCCATGATGTGGTACAGGTAAGGAAGAATAATAAGCCTGGTAAAAGCTTTTTCATAAGCGATATTTTAGGTTAAGATGACAAGAGCCAAATTATTCCATAAAATATCGCAGAAAAAATGTGATGTCGATTTATTGGGGTGGATGGTCGATTTATTACAGGATCGGAGTTGGCTTTTAATAAAACCTATGCGATTAATGAACTCTATAGAGCGTTTTCTGATTAGTAGTTGTCCCTTACACGCATTGCCTCATTATCGGAAGTTGTTCTGAACGATAGATAATAAACATCAACAAACAACATAAGAGATGCTAAAAATGGCAAGCTAAACAACAACTCTTGATTAATAAACAGCCAACGATACCTAAACATCCCATATAAAGCAGGCGCAGCATAGATGCGCACCAAACAAAAAAACATGAGCCCTGCAAATGCCCAATAGTATTTCCTAATACTGCTTGTGCGGACAAACACAAATGTGAAAACCATATAAAGCAGGCTAAAATTCATTAAGTAAGATCCTACAATGAAATATCGGGCACTCCAATTTAGAGCAAGAATTATCCAGGGTGCGATAATTGAAAGCAATCTGCATAAGAAAAAGACAATAAGCCCCGATTGCATCCACTTTTGTTCCTTAAAAGTTCGCATTACCCAAAAGAGACCTACGTATAATATAATTGCTACCAAGCCAGGTATAACCATAAATAATACGACATCCCCATTGGTCATTCGTACAGGCAGATGTGAAAAATCCTCTAAAATAATTTGATGCAATAAAAAGAACCTACCTGCATTGTAAGCACAAAAAAGAAAATTAATAACTGCGAAAAAAAGGGCGGTCTTTCTTTTTATTATCATAACCGTAAATTACACATTTAGCAAACAACACCAATAAGTTGATATTAGTTGCGAAGTAAATTCTACCTAATGGCCCGGTATGAAAAGCAAAATAGGTTGTTTTGAAAATGAACGATTATGCCAATGTCGGCGGTTCAGTCCCGCTATCCGCTGCAAAGCCTCGCTTGCCCGAACGCGGTCTGCCCAAGCTACTGGTTTTCCGCTGCTATCGGGTTTATAATGATCGGTAGCCGCTATTTCAGGAATATCGCTCTTCGCAGAGAATTTAGCGCACAAAAAAAGCCCCTCATCGCAATAATGAGGGGCTTAACATTAACGTCGGTCAGACGATAAGGTTTGGCACCGACCTACTCTCCCACATTTTACTGCAGTACCATCGGCTCTGGCGGGCTTAACTTCTCTGTTCGGAATGGGAAGAGGTGGACACCGCCGATATAGGCACCTGAATTTCTTTTGAGCTGAAAGCTCAAGGCCGAAAGCATAAAGCTTTTTAGCCAATTCGGTATTAGATAGGCTTCCGGCTTTCTGCTTTACGCTTTTTGCTTTTAGCTAATCTATGACAAGTATTGAAAGAAGGAATTGAATATAGAGAAAACAACAGCTTTGTGTTCGGGGCCGAGCGTTAGCTCAGGCCCCTTAATTACCTGCTATGAGAAAGCTTCGGGCTATTAGTATTACTCGGCTTTGATATCACTACCTTTAGACCTGTAACCTATCAACGTAGTAGTCTGCTACGACCCTATAAGGAAGTCTCATCTCGTGGCTAGTTTCGCACTTAGATGCTTTCAGCGCTTATCTATTCCCAACGTAGCTACTCTGCAGTACACCTGGCGGCATAACAGATTCACCAGAGGTTAGTCCAACCCGGTCCTCTCGTACTAAGGTCAGCCCCACTCAAACTTCCAACGCCCACAACAGATAGGGACCGAACTGTCTCGCGACGTTCTGAACCCAGCTCGCGTGCCACTTTAATGAGCGAACAGCTCAACCCTTGGGACCTTCTCCAGCCCCAGGATGTGACGAGCCGACATCGAGGTGCCAAACCTCCCCGTCGATATGAGCTCTTGGGGGAGATCAGCCTGTTATCCCCAGCGTACCTTTTATCCTTTGAGCGATGGCCCTTCCATGCAGAACCACCGGATCACTATATCCGTCTTTCGACCCAGCTCGACTTGTCTGTCTCACTGTCAAGCAAGCTTATGCTATTGCACTCCGCGTACGGTTACCAAGCGTACTGAGCTTACCTTTGAAAGCCTCCGTTACCTTTTTGGAGGCGACCACCCCAGTCAAACTACCCGCCAAACAATGTCCCCCGCTTTGCAGGGTTAGACACCAAATACAGAAAGGGTGGTATTTCAACGTTGACTAACCGACTCCTGGCGAAGCCGGATCACAGTCTCCCACCTATCCTACACATCCTGTATCCGATATCAATGTTAAGTTGTAGTGAAGGTGCATGGGGTCTTTCCGTCCCGTTGCGGGTAACCGGCGTCTTCACCGATACCACAATTTCACCGAGCTCATGGCTGAGACAGCGCCCAGATCGTTACACCATTCGTGCAGGTCGGAACTTACCCGACAAGGAATTTCGCTACCTTAGGACCGTTATAGTTACGGCCGCCGTTTACTGGGGCTTCGATTCAATGCTTCGCCTTGCGACTAACATCCCCTCTTAACCTTCCAGCACCGGGCAGGTGTCAGGCCTTATACGTCATCTTTCGATTTTGCAAAGCCATGTGTTTTTGTTAAACAGTCGCCTGGGCCTTTTCACTGCGGCTGCCATTGCTGACAGCGCCCCTTCTCCCGAAGTTACAGGGCCATTTTGCCGAGTTCCTTAGCCATGATTCACTCGAGCACCTTAGGATTCTCTCCTCGACTACCTGTGTCGGTTTACGGTACGGGTTTTTATAACCTGAAGCTTAGCGGGTTTTCTTGGAAGTCTGATTACCTGAACTATCCCATCCCCCGAAGGTTCCGAGTACTATCGGCTTTCAGCAAGATCTGCGGACTTACCTACAGATCCTATACCTACGGCCTTTAACGAACTATTCCGTCAGTTCGCGTCAGTTTCACTACTCCGTCACCGCATCGCAGTTATAAAAAGTACTGGAATATTAACCAGTTGTCCATCGGCTACGCCCTTCGGCTTCACCTTAGGCCCCGACTAACCCTGATCCGATTAGCGTTGATCAGGAAACCTTAGTCTTTCGGTGGGCGGGTTTCTCTCCCGCCTTATCGTTACTTATGCCTACATTTGCTTTTCTAAAACCTCCACAGTTGCTTGTCGCTCCTGCTTCACCGGCGTTAGAATGCTCCCCTACCAGATGCATTGCTGCAAATCCATAGCTTCGGTATACTGCTTGATGCCCGTTTATTATCCATGCCCGATCGCTCGACTAGTGAGCTGTTACGCACTCTTTAAATGAATGGCTGCTTCCAAGCCAACATCCTAGCTGTCTGTGCAATCGGACCTCGTTAGTTCAACTTAGCAATAATTTGGGGACCTTAGCTGATGGTCTGGGTTCTTTCCCTCTCGGCCATGGACCTTAGCACCCATAGCCTCACTGCCGTGTATATTAAATAGCATTCGGAGTTTGTCTGGATTTGGTAGGATTTGACTCCCCCGCACCCAATCAGTAGCTCTACCTCTATTTAACTCTACCACGACGCTGTTCCTAAAAACATTTCGGGGAGTACGAGCTATTTCCCAGTTTGATTAGCCTTTCACCCCTACCCACAGATCATCCGGAAACTTTTCAACGTTTATCGGTTCGGTCCTCCAGTACCTGTTACGGCACCTTCAACCTGTCCATGGGTAGATCACAAGGTTTCGCGTCTACCCCCACTGACTGCACGCCCTATTCAGACTCGCTTTCGCTTCGGCTTCGTGTCTGAAACACTTAACCTTGCCAGTGAGGAGTAACTCGTAGGCTCATTATGCAAAAGGCACGCCGTCACCCGTTGCCAGGCTCCGACCGCTTGTAAGTACACGGTTTCAGGTTCTATTTCACTCCCCTGTTCGGGGTTCTTTTCACCTTTCCCTCACGGTACTGGTTCACTATCGGTCTCTCAGGAGTATTTAGCCTTACCGGATGGTGCCGGCAAATTCCCACAAGGCGTCTCCGACCTCGCGGTACTCAGGATACCACTATGTTATTATTCCTTACCCGTACGCAGCTGTCATGCTCTATGGCGGGGTTTCCCACCCCCTTCCGGTTCAGTTTAATATCCAATGTCGTGGTCCTACAACCCCCATAATGCCGTAACATTATGGGTTTGGGCTTCTTCCATTTCGCTCGCCACTACTCTGGAAATCATTATTATTTTCTCTTCCTCTGCTTACTTAGATGTTTCAGTTCAGCAGGTTCGCGCTATTGCAACTATCCTTCAGATAGTTAGGTTTCCCCATTCGGAAATCCGCGGATCAATTCATATTTGCTGATCCCCGCGGCTTATCGCAGCTTATCACGTCCTTCATCGCCTCTGAGAGCCAAGGCATCCCCCGTGTACCCTTATTTACTTTCTTCCTACATCTGCCGCTTTTGCTCGGCAGCGTATGCTTTATTGAGAGTCATTTCACAGATTCAGGATTCTTAGAGCCAAGAGTCAAGACAAGTCCTGATCCCTGATTCTGTACTCTTGATTCTGATCAACAACGTCCCTACTGTTGTTTTCTCTTTTTTTCAATTACTTCTTCCAATATGTCAAAGAACGTTTTGTTTGAGGTGAAAGGTGAAAGCTTAAAGGTGAAAGGTTTTGATACCTTTTTCCTTTCGCCTTTGGCCTTTTACCTAAACAGCGTGGAGAATAACGGATTCGAACCGTTGACCCCCTGCGTGCAAGGCAGGTGCTCTAGCCAGCTGAGCTAATCCCCCAAGGATAGTGATTAGTGAGTAGTTGATTGGTGAGTAGTTAACTACTTAACTTATTCAACCGCTCTCTTTTAACCTGCAGCTTCGCTGCACTGTAGTCCCGAGCAGATTTGAACTGCTGACCCCTACATTATCAGTGTAGTGCTCTAACCAAACTGAGCTACGGGACTTTATTATAAGTTGCAGTATTTAGTTGCAGTGGCAGCGTTTTATTTCTGCTACTTACTACTGCTACTGCCACTTATTGTCCCTGCCCTGGCAGGCCCAACCGATGGCTTCATCTTTCCTGGGTTATCTTTATTAAAGCGACAAAAATAAACATGGGCAAAGCAGGTCTGTCTATATAACCTATAGGCTTACGGACTTGCTCCAGAAAGGAGGTATTCCAGCCGCACCTTCCGGTACGGCTACCTTGTTACGACTTAGCCCCAGTTACCGGTTTTACCCTAGGCGGCTCCTTACGGTTACCGACTTCAGGCACCCCCAGCTTCCATGGCTTGACGGGCGGTGTGTACAAGGCCCGGGAACGTATTCACCGCAGCATTGCTGATCTGCGATTACTAGCGAATCCAACTTCACGGGGTCGAGTTGCAGACCCCGATCCGAACTGTGACCGGCTTTTAGAGATTGGCATCCTGTTGCCAGGTAGCAGCCCTCTGTACCGACCATTGTAGCACGTGTGTAGCCCCGGACGTAAGGGCCATGATGACTTGACGTCGTCCCCTCCTTCCT